>NZ_JBVHHE010000004.1:0-320861 GCF_055561235.1 Kitasatospora sp. NPDC022856
GATCCACCCCGAAGGGCTTCACCGTTCGACTTGCATGTGTTAAGCACGCCGCCAGCGTTCGTCCTGAGCCAGGATCAAACTCTCCGTGAATGTCTTCCCGACTGTGCTCAGTGAAGAGCGCGGGCTGCACTCGCGTCGAGCGGCACGGCAACCACCGGAATAGGGCGGCCCCGCGCACTGCGTCCTCGCTAGTGTTTACTTCATAAAGGAATCTCCAACCCCGATCACAAGGATCAAGGCCGGGGATGTCAACATATCTGGCGTTGACTTTTGGCACGCTGTTGAGTTCTCAAGGAACGGACACTTCCTTCGGACCGCCTTCCAGCGGGCCCTCCGGGCGCTTCGTTCTTTCGTGTTTCCAGCTTACCAGATGTTTTCCGCTCCGTTTTTCCGGAGTTTCATTCATCCGACCCTTGCTGGGAAGGTCCGCTTTTCTGCGGCGACCTCCACATTAGCTTATTCCGAGACTGGCCCGAAATTCCCCGCTCCCACCGTTCGACGAGAACGCCGAGGGACCCAAGTTAATGGGCTACGAGTGAGAGTTGGACTTGCCGATTGCGATGGCCGCTCGGCCGACCCCCGGCTGCCTCTCGGCCCGCCGTGTGTCAACCCGGTTCAGCGACTCGTCCAACACTAGGCCAGTCGGAGGAGAACGTCAAACACCGGAGGGCCGGATCTGTCCAGATCCGACCCTCCATGCTCAAAACCGCAGGTCAGCGGTGGTGCTTTTTCAGCCGGCCGCAACCAACTCGATGGCGGCCAGGTTGCGCTTGCCACGCCGCAGGACGAGCCAGCGGCCGTGCAGCAGGTCGGCCTCGGCCGGCACCGCCTCCTCGTCCGTCACCTTGACGTTGTTGAGGTACGCGCCGCCCTCCTTGATCGTCCGGCGGGCGGCCGAGCGGCTCGGCGCCAGGCCGACGGCGACCAACAGGTCGACCACCGGCTGGAGTTCGGCCACCTCGGCCCTCGGCACCTCGGCCAGCGCGGCGGCCAGGGTCGGCGCCTCCAGGTCGGCGAGGTCACCCTGGCCGAAGAGCGCCTTGGAGGCGGCGACCGCGCGGTCGTACTGCTCGGCGCCGTGCACCAGGGTGGTCAGTTCCTCGGCGAGTGCGCGCTGGGCGAGACGGGCGGCGGGGCGCTCGGTGGTCTCGCGCTCCAGCTCCTCGATCTCCTCCTTCGAGCGGAAGCTGAAGATCCGCAGGAAGGTGGAGACGTCCCGGTCGTCCGCGTTCAGCCAGAACTGGTAGAAGGCGTACGGGGTGGTGAGCTCGGGGTCGAGCCAGACCGTGCCCGACTCCGTCTTCCCGAACTTCGTGCCGTCCGCCTTGACGATCAGCGGAGTGGCCAGCGCGTGCACGGACTTGGCCTCGGCCTTGCGGATGAGGTCCGTGCCGGCGGTCAGGTTGCCCCACTGGTCGCTGCCACCGGTCTGCAGCGTGCAGCCGTAGCGGCGGTTCAGCTCCAGGTAGTCCATGCCCTGGAGGATCTGGTAGCTGAACTCGGTGTAGCTGATGCCCGCGTCGGAGTTGAGCCGCCGCGAGACGGCCTCCTTGGCGATCATGTTGTTGACGCGGAAGTACTTGCCCACGTCGCGCAGCAGGCCGATGGCCGACATCCCGGAGGTCCAGTCCAGGTTGTTGACCATGCGCGCCGCGTACGGGCCCTCGAAGTCGAGGAAGCGCGAGATCTGGCCACGCAGGCGGTCGACCCAGCCGGCCACGGTCTCGGGGTCGTTCAGGACGCGCTCGGCGGTCGGCTTGGGGTCGCCGATCAGGCCGGTGGCGCCGCCGACCAGGCCCAGCGGGAGGTTTCCCGCCTGCTGGATGCGGCGCATGGTCAGGATCTGCACCAGGTTCCCGAGGTGCAGGCTGGGGGCCGTCGGGTCGAAGCCGCAATAGAACGTGACCGGGCCGTCCGCGAACGCCTTGCGCAGTGCGTCCTCGTCGGTGGACAGGGCGATCAGCCCACGCCACCGCAGCTCGTCGACGATGTCCGTCACGGTCACGCTTCTCCTTGGATCGGGCGTCCGCCCGGCACGGACCCGGTTCGGTCGGGCCCCGGTACGGAACGGCTCCAGCGTGGTAGAGCCTACGCGGTCCCGGCCATCGGGTTTTCGCCGAGGCGTCCGACCGGGCGGCTGCCCGCAGCGCTCCCGCGGGCCGCGCGGACTCCCGGCGGAACGCTCCCGCTCCCCTGCCTCACCCCTCACCTCCACCGGAAATTCCGTTGTTCGTCGGCCCGGGGCCCCTTCAGAGTGGTCCCACCGCCGTGCGGCGGCAGTGACGTGTGTGGAGACGGTCGTGCCGCCGTGGCACGCCCGGGGAAAGGGTGTGCCGAGGTGCGCAACACGCTGGTTCTGAACGCGAGCTACGAGCCCCTGACGACGGTGTCGCTCCAGCGCGCCGTGGTCCTGGTGCTCCAGGACAAGGCCGTGGTCGAGCAGGCCCATCCGCTGCGGAGCATCCGCGGTACGGGCGTCTCCGTCCCGGTGCCCCGGGTGATCAGACTGCAACGCTACGTGCGGGTGCCGTTCCGACAACAGGCTCCGTGGTCCCGCCGCGGTGTCCTCGTCCGGGACCAGCACCTGTGCGCCTACTGCGGGCGCCGGGCCACCACCGTGGACCACTTGCAGCCCCGCTCCCGCGGCGGGGCCGACAGCTGGCTGAACACGGTGGCCGCCTGCGCCGAGGACAACCAGCTCAAGGCCGACCGGACGCCGGAGCAGGCGGGGATGAAGCTGCTGCGCAAGCCGTTCGTCCCGACCCCGCAGGCCACCCTGATGATGGCGCTCGGCCTGCGCGGCTCGGACCTCCGGGACCTGGCGGACTGGCTGCCTGCCCCGGTGGCCGCCTCCGCCGCGTAGCCGCCCCGGCCGCGAAGGGCTGGGCCCCGGCCGCGAAGGGCTGGGCCCCGGACGGCCGGGGCTCAGCCCTTGGCCTGGTACCCGGCCGCTATCCCGAAGTTGGCCGAGTGCTCGGGCACCGCGACGACCCGGCCACCGCCGATCAGGACGCGGCCGGAGACCAGCAGCGAGCCGGTGCCCTGCGGGAAGTTGCCGCCGACCGTCTCCTGGCCGCCGGCGAGCGCGAAGCGGCTGAGGTGGGCGGGCTGTTCGAGGCGTTCGTCGGCGGCGAGCACCAGCGCGCCGCCGTCCACACCGACGGCCCGGGCGACGCCCTTCTCGGCGGCGGCCGCCTTCCAGCGCTGCTTGCCGCTGTCCAGGTCGTACCCGACGACGGAGATCGCACCGCCGCCGTTCGCCGGCGCCAGCGTGGTGACCATCGTCCGGTCCTGGAAGAAGACACCGGGGGTGGCCGAAAACGTACCGTGGGCGGCGTCCAGCCTGCCCTCGCCGACGGCGACCGGTATCTCGGCGGCCGGGTCGCCGGCCGGGCCCCAGGCGAACACCTTGTCGTCCTCCGGCCTGGCCCCCGTGGTCAGCACCACGGAGGGCTCGGCGGAGAGCACCGTGACCGTCTTCGGCCGGTTGTTGAGGCCACGCCACCAGCTCACCTTGCCGTCGGCGGTGTTCAGCGAGACGGCCTGGTCGACGGGGGTGGAGTCGGCGCAGGAGCTCGCCACCATGACGGTCTTGCCGGTGACTCCACCGGAGAGGGTGCAGAACTTGCCCTGCCCGGTGTACTGCCAGACGTCCGTGCCGTCGGCCGACTCCCAGGCGACCACGTGGTCGTCGCCGACCGCGATCACCTTGTCCTCGGTGACGCCGACCCGCGCGGTGTAGCCGCCCGTCGCATCGGAGAGCGGCTTGCTCCACGCCGTCCGACCGGTCCTGCTGTCGACGGCGGCCACCACCGTGCACGGGCTCTTCGGGTCCGGCTGGCTCCGGAACAGCACGGCGCCCAGACCGGCCTGGTTGACGCCCGCCGAGAGCCCGCAGGGAGCGGCCCCGGCCACCGGGGGCTGAACCGACCAGGTCGGCCTGCCGGCCGTCAGGTCGTAGGCGTGGACGCCGGTGGCATCGGCCCGCACCACCGCGTCGGCCAGCAGCCAGCTGCCGACCAGCGTGTCGTCGGTGCCCGGCTGGAGTGCGGCGGCGGGCTGGGCCGACCAGGCCTTGGCGTGGGCGACGGTGAAGCCCGGTTCTCCCCCGGCGGCGGCCGTGCCGCCGCCCTGCGCACCGACCATCACCGCCGCCGCCACCAGGACGCCGAGCGCCGCCACCCCGGCGCCGGTCCGGACCATCAGGGCCCGCCGGCCGGGGGCGTGGTCGGCGGAGACCACCGCATCGGCGGCGGCCCGGGCCTTGGCCCCGAAGCCGGCGGACCGCTTCCCGGCCCCCCGCGCGTCCGCCTCCGCGCGCACGTCCACTGCGGCGCCACGCCGCCGCCCGGTCGACCGGGGGGCACCACCGGCGGGCTTCGACGCGACGACGGCGGCCGGGGCGGGCTCGGGCTCGTCAGCCGGCCCGGGCTCGCCGACCGGCTCAGGCTCGGGCTCGGGTTCAGGCTCGGGCCGCACATAGCCGTCGGTGGAGTACGCGGCACCCGGCGGGGCGTACAGCTCCTCACCGGTCGGCTGCTGCGGGACGGCGTACGGGGCGTACTGCTGCTGCCCGTAGTCGCCGTACGGGTAGGACGGCTGGTGCTGCCCGCCCTGGCCGTACCCGGTCCGGGGGTACTCCGCGTATCCGGCCTGCGGATAGCCCGTCTGCGGATAGCCGGCCTCCGGGTAGCCGGTCTGCGGGTACACCGCCTGCGGGTACGCGGTCTGCGGGTAGCCGCCCTGCCCGTGGCCGTGCGGCAGGTGGCCGTCGGCCGGGTGGCCGGTACCGCCGTCGTACCCGTGGCCGCCCTGCCACTGCTGCTGGTCCGGGTACGCCGTCTGCCAGTCCTGCTGCGGGTACCACGGCTGCTGTGCGGCGTCTCCGAGGGGATCCTGCGCCATCCGTTCCGTCCCTCCCGACCGCCGGCGATGCGGCAGTCAGCATCTCACGCCGCCCGGAGCGCCTCCTTCCGGCCTCGACGGGGCCGGAAGGAGGCCCCCTGAGGCACCACGAGGCCGGTGCGGCACGGGTGCGGGCAGGTGCGGGACAGGCCCGGGAGGCGTCAGGCGGACTCGGCCCGCAGGGCGGCGTCGATGCGGCCGGCCAGGGTGACGTCCAGCGAGGTGAGGCCACCCGCGCTGTGGGTGGAGAGCGCGAAGTGCAGCGTCCGCCAGCGGATGTCGATGTCCGGGTGGTGGTCCAGCGCCTCCGCCTGCTCCGCGACCGCGACGACCACCCGGATCGCCGCCGGGAAGTCCGCCGCGTCGGCGGTGCGGACGATGCTGTCGCCGTCCCGGCTCCACTCCGGCAGGTCGGCCAGGGCGGCCGTGATCTCGTCCTCCGTCAGACGCGCTCTACTGCTCATCGAACCGCTCCCGGGTGTCGGGGGTGACTGGTGAAGGGTCAGGCCCTCCGGCGCGGACGGGGCACCAGTTCGCCGCCGCAGTTGGGGCAGGTGGCGGCCATGGCCTCGGCACAGTCCGGACAGAAGGTGCACTCGTAGGAGCATAGGGACGCCGGGCCGTCCGCCGTCAGCGACACCGCGCAACGTTCGCAGGTGTCGCGCATCTCCAGGGCCATGGCTTCATCCACATCGAATTCCGGGAACACGTCGAACGAGTCGGACAGCTCGGACAGCTCGGACAGGTCGAGAAGCACCGCGGCGACCGGCGGACCGTCAGCTGACGAGCAGCTTGGTGACGGCCACCAGGCCGACCACCACGATCACCCCGCGCAGCGCCGGCGGCGGCAGCTTGCGCCCGACCTTGGCACCGAGCAGGCCACCGCAGAGCGAGCCGACGGCGATCAGCCCGGCGGCGGCCCAGTTGATGGTCGAGGTGAAGAGGAAGAACACCGCGGCGACGCCGTTGACGATCATCGCCAGCGCGTTCTTCACCCCGTTGATCCGCTGCAGGTCCTCCTGGAGCAGCATGCCCATCAGGGCCAGCAGCAGGACGCCCTGCGCGGCACCGAAGTAGCCGCCGTAGATGCCGGTCAGGAAGACGCCGGCGAGCAGCGCCAGGCCGCCGTCGGGGTCGCCCCCGGGCCGGCGCCGGGCGGCGACCGCCTTGGCCACCCGGGGCTGGATCACCACCAGGACGAGGGCCAGCAGGATCAGCACCGGCACGATGGTGTCGAAGGCGCTGCTCGGCAGCTCGATCAGCAGCACGGCGCCGACCAGGCCGCCGAGGAGGGCGGCGATGCCGAGGCGGACCAGCCGGCGGCCCTGGTCGGCCAGTTCCCGCCGGTAGCCGATCACACCGCTGAGCGAGCCGGGCACCAGACCGAAGGCGTTGGAGACGTTGGCGGTGACCGGCGGGATGCCGACGGCGAGCAGCACCGGGAAGGTGATCAGGGTCCCGGAGCCGACGATCACATTGATCATCCCCGCGCCGACACCCGCCACCAGGACGGCGATCGCCTCCCAGAGCGTCATGGGCCACCTCTCGTCTCGGACCTGTCCGAGGCGATCATGCCGGACGGCGGGGTGCCGCTACCAGGGTCCGCCCACGATTCGGGACGTACACCACACGCCCGTTCACCGGAGCCGACGGGCGCACGACGGGCGCACGACGGAGACCGGGCGGGCGCACCACGACTGCCGGGCGGAGGCGGAGCAGGCCGAGGGCCCGCCACCCGTGCGAGACGGGTGGCGGGCCCTCGGCGCCGCGTGGGACGGGCTCAGCTCACTCCGGGTCGATCTTCCGGTACTCGCGGGCCGGGTCCACCCGGGGGCGGGCGGCGCCCTTGGTGTCGGTGTCCAGCGGGCGCGGACCGGCCGCCGGGTCGAGCGGGACCTGGGTCGCGGCCGGGGCCGGGGCGCTGGGGGCGGCGGCCGCACCGCCGTTGATGCCGCCGTTGCCGGCCAGGCCGGTGAAGGCGCCGCCGAGGCCCTTGAGCGCGTCGCCGACCTCGCTGGGAATGATCCACAGCTTGTTGGAGTCGCCCTTGGCGAGCTCGGGCAGGGTCTGCAGGTACTGGTAGGCGAGCAGCTTCTGGTCGGCGTCGCCGTCGTGGATCGCCTCGAAGACGGTGCGGATCGCGGCGGCCTCACCGTCGGCGCGCAGCACCGCGGCCTGCGCCTCACCCTCGGCCTTGAGCACCTCGGCCTGCTTCTCACCCTCGGCCCGCAGGATCTGGGCCTGCCGGGCGCCCTCGGCGGTGAGGATCGCGGCGCGCTTGTCACGGTCGGCGCGCATCTGCTTCTCCATCGAGTCCTGGATGGAGGTCGGCGGCTCGATCGCCTTCAGCTCGACGCGGTTGACGCGGATGCCCCACTTGCCGGTGGCCTCGTCCAGGACGCCGCGCAGACCGGCGTTGATCACCTCGCGGGAGGTCAGCGTCGACTCCAGGTCCATCGAGCCGATGATGTTGCGCAGCGTGGTGACGGTCAGCTGCTCGATCGCCTGGATGTAGCTGGCGACCTCGTAGGTGGCGGCCCGGGCGTCGGTGACCTGGTAGTAGATCACCGTGTCGATGTTGACCACCAGGTTGTCCTGGGTGATCACCGGCTGCGGCGGGAAGGGCACGACCTGCTCGCGCAGGTCGATGCGGTTGCGGACCCGGTCGATGAACGGGACGACGATGTTCAGTCCCGCGTTGAGCGTCCGGGTGTAGCGGCCGAAGCGCTCCACGATCGCGGCGCTGGCCTGCGGGATGACCTGAATCGTCTTGATCAGCGCGATGAATGCCACCACGACCAGGACGACCAGGACGATAAGGACGGGTTCCACGGACTCTCCCCTAGACGACCAGGGCGGTCGCGCCCTGGATTTCGACGACGTCGACCTGCTGCCCCGGCTCGTACACGCTGCCGGGGTTGAGCGCGCGGGCCGACCAGATCTCGCCCTTGAGCTTGATCCGCCCGCCCTCCCCGTCGACTCTTTCCGCGACGATCGCGGTGGCGCCCGGAAGCGCCTCGATGCCCATCTTGATCTGCGGGCCCTTCCTGAGCTGCCGGTACGCGATCGGGCGGACCACGACCAGCAGGGCGACCGAGACCACGACGAAGGTCAGGACCTGGACCACCGCCCCGGCGCCGAGCCCCGCGACACCGGCCGCGGCGAGCGCGCCGACCGCGAACATCGCGAACTCCGGCATCGCGGTGACGACCAGGGGTATGCCGAGGCCGACGGCGGCCAGGAGCCACCAGATCCAGCTGTCCACGTGTCCATCCTAGGGAGCGAAGGGCCTTCGAGGCGGACAGTTCCCGCAGGTGGAGGGGCGGAAACCGGTCGCACGTGCGACCGGCTCCAGTTCAGTGGAGTTCAGCCGGATTCCCCGGGCTCCGGCCGGGGCCCGCGGGAGGCCGGCGCACGGCCCGGCGCGGGCCTCAGCCGAGCGGCAGGCCCTGCGCGGACCAGCGGTCGCCGTGGCGCTCCAGGGTCAGCGGCAGGCCGAAGCACCTGGAGAGGTTGCGCGCCGTCAGCTCGGTGTCGATCGGACCGGCGGTGAGCACCTTGCCCTGGCGGATCATCAGCACGTGGGTGAAGCCCGGCGCGATCTCCTCCACGTGGTGGGTGACCATGGCCATGGCCGGGGCGAACTCGTCCTGGGCGAGCGCGCCGAGGCGGCGCACCAGGTCCTCGCGGCCGCCGAGGTCCAGTCCGGCGGCGGGCTCGTCCAGCAGCAGCAGCTCGGGGTCGGTCATCAGGGCGCGGGCGATCAGGGTGCGCTTCTTCTCGCCCTCGGAGAGGGTGCCGAACTTGCGCTCGGTCAGCCCGGCCATGCCGAGGCGGTCCAGCAGGGCGAGCGCGCGGGACTCGTCCGCCTGCTCGTACTTCTCCTGCCAGCTGACCGTCATGCCGTAGGCGGCGGTGAGCACGGTCTGCAGCACGCTCTGGCCGGCGGGCAGCTTGTCGAACATGGCGGCGCCGGCCAGGCCGATCCGGGAGCGCAGCTCGAAGACGTCGACCTCGCCGAGCTTCTCGCCGAGGACGGACACCTTGCCGGTGGTCGGGAAGAGGTACGTGGAGGCGATCTGCAGCAGGGTCGTCTTCCCGGCGCCGTTGGGGCCGAGGATGACCCAGCGCTCGCCCTCGGAGATGGACCACGAGACCTGGTCGACCAGCGCGCGCTCCTCCCGGACCACGGATACGTCCACCAGCTCCAGCACGTCGCTCATGCCTATGCCTTCCCCAAAACAGAAATTCGGCCGTCGGTGCGGGCGGGCAGCCTACTCCGGCGGCCGGTGGGCACGGAGTGGGTGCGCCGCACGCGCATGGGCAAACCTACGCCACGCGGATGACCGCCGATTCCGTAGGCTGGCCGGATGCTCGCGACTCCTGCCGACAATCCGTACGAAGAGCCCCGTTCGGGGCGGCTGGCCGCTTGGGGCAACGCCCTGTTGGCCGGTCTGGTACCGCCCGACGACGCCGCCTCGGCGGTGCTGGGCAGTGACGAGAGCCACCGGGTGACCGGACTGCCGGGCGACGAGCCGGGCGAGCGGCACGGGCTCACCTGGGCGCTGGGGCGGCTGAGGGTGCTGGGGGTGCGGGGGCTTCGGCTGGCCCTGCCGTCCGCCGGCCACCCGCTCGGGCTGACCGGTCCGGCGCCGTTCAACGCCCGGGCGCTGGGCGCGGGCGAGGCCGTGCTGGCGGTCGGGGCGCCGCTCGGGCTGGTGCCGGAGATCGAGGTGTTCGGGCCGGTCGGGGACCGCTCGGCGATGGTGCTCTGGCGCTGCTCGGAGGTGAACGACGCGCCCCCGGCCGACGTGCCGTCGCTGCACGAGGCGGAGCGCGAGCTGGCGGACGGGCTGCGGGAGGCGACGGCGATGCTGGCCCGGCTGGACGTGGCCGGGGCCGGACCGGAGGCGCTGCGGGCGCTGGAGGCGTACCGGCGGCGGGGGCACGTCGAGCTGCTCGCCCCGGGGTACCCGCCGCGTGCCGTCCGGGTGCTGGAGTCGGCCCGGCAGGTGACGGCGCTGCTGGCGATCGCCTCGGGTGGGCACGGCGCGGCGGTCAGCGCCTCGGAGATGGCCTCCCGCCAGGCGGTGCTGGACCCCCTGCGGCGGACCGCCAGGCGGGCCCAGGTGGCGGCGTACAACGCGCTGGTCGACGAGAAGGGCTGATTTCCGCCCCTGTCCCGGCCGCGCCGGCCGCTACGCCTCGCGGGCCTCGCCGTGCCGGACGGCCCAGAGCGCGGCCTGGGTGCGGTCGGCGAGGTCCAGCTTCATCAGGATGTTGGAGACGTGCGTCTTCACCGTCTTCTCCGACAGGTGCAGGCTCCGCGCGATCTCCCGGTTGGAGCGCCCGTCGGCGATGTGGCCGAGCACCTCGCGCTCGCGCTCGGTGAGGGTGGCGCCGCGGCCCTGCGGCTGGCGGGGGCCGTCGTCGGCGAGCAGCGCCTCCGCGAGCTCGGGCTGGAGCAGCACGTGGCCGGCGTGGACCGAGCGGATCGCCCCGGCCAGCGCCTCCGGGTCGACGTCCTTGTACACGTACCCGGCGGCGCCGGCCCGCAGCGCGGGGACCATGGTGCGGTGCTCGGTGAAGCTGGTGACGATCAGGATCCGGGCCCGGCTGCCCTCGCCCTTGAGCGTGCGCAGCGCCTCGATGCCGTCGACGCCGGGCATCTTGAGGTCCATCAGGACGACGTCGGGGTCGAGCTCCCGGGCCCGGTCGACGCCTTCGGCGCCGTCGGCGGCCTCGCCGACCACCTCGATGTCGTCCTGGACCTCCAGGAAGGTGCGCAGACCGCGGCGGACCACCTGGTGGTCGTCGACCAGCAGGACGCGGATCGCTGGCGTGGTGTCAGGCACCGGGGACCTCCATCTCGACGACCGTCCCCTTCCCGGGGGCCGAGTCCAGGGTGAGCGTGCCGCCGACGGCGGCGGCGCGGTCGCGCATCGAGGCCAGGCCGAGGTGGCGGCCGGCCCGGCGGACCGACTCGGGGTCGAAGCCCCGGCCGTCGTCGCGCACCCGCAGGACGGCGCCGCGCGCGGGCGTGCCGGTCAGGGTGACGGTGACGCTGCGGGCGTCGGAGTGGCGCAGCGCGTTGTGCAGGGCCTCCTGCGCGATCCGCAGCAGGGCCGCCTCCTGGGCCGGCGGCAGGGCGCGGACGCCCTCGGCGGCGAAGGCGACGTCGGCGCTGTGGGCGCGGTCGAGGACCTGTACCTGCGAGGCGAGGGTGGCGCTGAGGCCGTCCTCCTCCAGGGCGGCGGGGCGCAGCTCGACCACGACGGCGCGCAGCTCGTCGGCGGCCTCGGCGGCGAGTTTGGCGACCTCGGCGAGTTCGGCGCGGGCCCGGGCCGGGTCGCGGTCGACGAGCTTGGCGGCGGCCTTGGCGGTGAGGCGCAGCGAGAAGAGCTTCTGCGAGACGGCGTCGTGCAGGTCGTGGGCGATCCGGGCGCGCTCGCCGGCCAGGGTCAGCTCGCGGCTGCGCTCGTAGAGGCGGGCGTTGGAGAGCGCGAGGGCGGCGTGCGCGGCGAGGATCCGCAGCAGTTCCTCGTCGTGGTCGGTGAAGCCGCCGCCACCGCGCTTGTTGGCGAGGAAGATCACGCCCATCACGTGCGGCTCGTCCTCGGCGGCGTCGGTGTCGAGGACGGGCATCCCGAGGAAGGCGTCCATCTCGGGGTGGGCGGCGGGCCAGCCGCCGAAGGCGGGGGCCTCGCGCACGTCGGCGAGCCGGATGGGGCCGGTCTCGTGCAGCATCTCGGCGAGGACGCCGTGCTGGCGGGGCAGCGGGCCGATGGCCCGCCACTGCTCGTCGGTGACGCCGTCGACGACGAACTGGGCGAAGCCGCCGTGGTCGTCGGGCACGCCGAGGGCGGCGTACTCGGCGCCGAGCAGGCCGCGGGCGGAGGCGGTGATCCGCCGCAGCACCTCGCGGACCTCCAGGTGGCGGCTCATCGCGAGCAGGGCCTGGCTGATGGCCTCGATCCCGGCCAGGCAGGGCTCGCAGGCGGGCAGCGGGCCGGCGGCCGGCGGGCCGACCGGGATCCGGTCGACGGGCAGCAGGCCGGCCGGGGGCCGGCGGTCACTGGGCGCGGTGGGCATACGGCCAAACTACCGCCGCCGGGGCGGCCTCCGCGTCGGTCCACGGGCGCGCGGGGAGCAGGTCCACAGACCTAGGGCCCGAGACCCTGCGGCGAGGGGGCCGGTAAGCGGAGGGGCGCCGGTACGCCGAGGGGCGGCCGCGCCCGTCGCCGGGTGGGGCCGCCCCTGGGTGAGCGGTGCGGTGCGGGCGGGTCAGCCCTTCTGCATGACCTCGGGCTCGTGGCGGCGCTGGAGGCGCGTCACGATGACGCCGATGACGATCGACATCACGATCAGGATGCCGCCGTCCAGCACCAGCTGGCCGACGTTGTGGCCCCAGATCGCGTCGTACTCGGGGTTCTTGAAGTCCTTGTTCCAGGGCCCGAGCAGCTTGGACAGGTCGAGCGTGGTGGCGACCATGCCGACGCCCCAGCGGGCCGGCATCAGCCACGCGAACTGCTCCAGGCCCGGCTTGCTGAAGATCTGGAAGAGGCAGCCGGTGAAGACGACCTGGATGATCGCGAACATGACCAGCAGCGGCATGGTCTTCTCGGCGGTCTTCACCAGGGCGGAGATCATCAGGCCGAACATCATCGAGGCGAAGCTCAGCAGGATCAGGCCGACGCTCATCTCGATGATCGGCAGGTCCTTGATGATCAGACCGTGCTCGGGCAGCTTGCGCGGCAGGTAGCCGACGGCCGAGATGATCGCGCCCTGGACCACGCTGAAGAAGCCCAGCACGATGATCTTGGACATCATGTACGCCGACCGGGAGAGGCCGGTGGCCCGTTCCCGTTCGTAGATCGCCCGTTCCTTGATCAGCTCTCGGACCGAGTTGGCGGCTCCGGAGAAGCAGGCGCCGATCGCCAGGATCAGCATGATCGTCGCGGCGCCGCTGTTGATCCCGAGCTGCGACTTCGGGTTCGGCGCCAGCCCGGGATCGTTCGGGATCAGCACGCTGACCGCGCCGAGCACCGCCGGGAGCAGGATCGACAGCGCCAGGAACCCGCGGTCGGAGGCGAGCACCGAGGCGTAGCGGCGGATCAGCGTCCACAGCTGCGAGCCCCAGCTCTGCGGCTTCGGCGGGCGGACGGCCTCCTGGACGATCTGGGCGGACTGCACGGCCCCGGCGTCCACGTCGGCGGAGTACTGCTGGTAGTGCACCGACCCCCGGTAGCGGCCGGCCCAGTCGTGGTCCGGGTAGTTCTCGAAGGCCTGGAAGACGTCGGCCCAGGTCTCGTACCCGAAGAAGTGCAGCGCCTCGTCCGGCGGCCCGAAGTAGGCCACCGAGCCGCCCGGAGCCATCACCAGGAGCCGGTCGCAGAGGGCGAGTTCGGCCACCGAGTGGGTCACGACCAGGATGGTGCGGCCGTCGTCGGCGAGGCCGCGCAGCATCTGCATGACCTCGCGGTCCATGCCCGGGTCGAGGCCGGAGGTGGGCTCGTCCAGGAAGATCAGCGAGGGCTTGGTGAGCAGCTCAAGGGCGACCGAGACGCGCTTCTGCTGGCCGCCGGAGAGCGCGGTGATCCGGTTGTCGGCGCGCTTGTCCAGGCGCAGCTCGTAGAGCACCTCGTCGATCCGCGCCTCGCGCTCGCGCGCCTCGGTGTCACCGGGGAACCGGAGCCGGGCCGCGTACTTGAGGCCGGTGCGGACGGTCAGCTCCTTGTGCAGGATCTCCGACTGCGGCACCAGGCCGATCCGCGAGCGCAGTTCGGCGAACTGCTTGTAGAGGTTGCGGCCGTCGTAGAGGACGTCGCCGCGGTCGGCCGGGCGGTAGCCGGTGAGGGCGCGCAGCAGGGTCGACTTGCCGGAGCCGGACGGGCCGATGACGGCGACCAGCGACTTCTCCGGGACGCCGAAGCTGACGTCGTTGAGCAGGACCTTCTTGCCGCCCTTGAAGTCGACCTCGACGGTCAGGTGGCGGGCGGAGAAGGAGACCGCGCCGGTGTCGACGAACTCCTGCAGCTGGTCGCCGACCAGGACGAAGCTGGAGTGACCGACCGTCAGGCGGTCCTGCGGCCCCATCAGCTGGCGCTGGACGGGCCGGCCGTTGAGGAAGATGCCGTTGTGGCTGCCCAGGTCGACGATCTCGTACCGGCCGTCCGGCAGCTGGCGCAGCTCGGCGTGGTGGCGGGACACCTGGAGGTCGGAGACGACGATGTCGTTGTCGAGCGCGCGACCGATCCGGACGGTGTTCATCCCCGCGGTCAGGTTGCGGATCATCGTCGGCTGCGGGCCGCCGGCCTCGTGCTGCGGCGCCTGCTGCTGCGGGAAGCCGCCGTGCTGGGGCGCCTGCTGGGGGAAGCCCTGCTGCTGCGGGAAGGCCGGCGGCTGCCCGCCGCCCCACTGCTGCTGGACCGGCGGCTGGTAGGCCTGCTGCTGCGCCGGCGGCTGGTAGGCCTGCTGCTGCGCCGGCGGCTGCTGCTGGGCCCACGGCTGCTGGACGGGCGCCTGCTGGTGGGCGGGCGGGACGTGGCTGCGGCTGGTGGCGGCCTCGTGCCAGGCGGGGGCGGGCGCGGCGGCCTGGGCGGGCGCGGAGAAGCTCAGCCGGGGGCCGTTCTCGGCGTTGCCGAGGTTGACCACCGCGCCGGGGAAGAGCGGGGCCTGCTGGGTCCGGGCGCCGGCGGTGTACGTGCCGTTGGTGCTCCCGTGGTCGTCGAGCTGCCAACCGGCCCCGTTGAACGAGATGGTGGCGTGCTGCCAGGAGACCCTGGCGTCGTCGAACGGGAAGTCCGACTGCGGGTTGCGCCCGATGGTGTACGACCGCCCCGGCTCCAGAGTCCGCTGCTGTCCGTTGATATCAATGACGAGTTGCGGCACTGCTCGCCTGCCCCGCTCTCTCGGTCCCCCGATTTTGCCCCCGGTTGGGGGTGCGATGTCCTGAATCCGACGGGGGGAATCATTCCAGCCCGCCGCCCGTTGGTGAAAGTCACCCCCGGTGACTGTGACCAGGCGGCAACGATTCGCGGACGCCCCCGCCACCGCCCCCGGGGCGTCGCCCGCGCGCCACCCTCCGGTCACCCGGGTGGTGCGCACACCGTTCACACCCGCTCCACACCCCCGTCCACGACGCGGACGGGTGCCGTGGCGCCGCCGGCCGGCGGGTAGCGTGGGAGCCACCATGAACGCATCGCCCTTGGCCGCCGAGCCGTTCCCCGCCCCGCAGCCCCGGACCGAGGACGAGCGCACCCTGCTCGTCAAGGTGTTCGGCAAGGACCGCCCCGGCATCACCGCCGGTCTCTTCGCCACCCTGTCCGGGTTCGGCGTCGACGTCATCGACATCGAGCAGGTCGTCACCCGCGGCCGGATAACGCTGTGCGCCCTGGTCACCCCGCCGACCGCGCCCGGTGCCGAGGGCGAGCTGCGGTCCACCGTGCACCGCTGGGCCGAGGAGCAGAAGCTCCAGGCCGAGATCATCTCCGGCATCGGCGACAACCGGCCGCGCCGCGAGGGCCGTTCGCACGTCACCGTGCTCGGCCACCCGCTGACCGCCACCGCGGTGTCGGCGCTCACCTCCCGGATCACCGACTCGGGCGGCAACATCGACCGCGTCTTCCGGCTGGCCAAGTACCCGGTGACCGCGGTCGAGCTGGCCGTCTCCGGTGTCGCCACGGACACGCTGCGCGCCGCGCTGGCCCAGGAGGCGGCCCAGCAGCGGGTGGACATCGCGGTGGTCGCGGCGGGCCTGGAACGCCGGGCCAAGCGCCTGGTGGTGATGGACGTCGACTCCACGCTGATCCAGGACGAGGTGATCGAGCTCTTCGCCGCCCACGCGGGCTGCGAGGCGGAGGTCGCCGCGGTGACGGCCGCGGCGATGCGCGGCGAGCTGGACTTCGCCGAGTCGCTGCACGCCCGGGTCGCGCTGCTGGCCGGCCTGGACGCCGGGGTGACCGAGAAGGTCCGCGCCGAGGTCAGGTTCACCCCGGGCGCGCGGACCCTGATCCGCACGCTGCAGCGGCTGGGCTTCCAGGTCGCGGTGGTCTCCGGCGGCTTCACCCAGGTCACCGACCACCTGGTGGAGCAGCTGGGCCTGGACTTCGCTGCGGCCAACACCCTGGAGGTGGTGGACGGCAGGTTCACCGGCCGGGTGGTCGGCGAGATCGTGGACCGGGCCGGCAAGGCCCGCTGGCTGGCCCGCTTCGCCGAGCAGGCGAAGGTGCCGCTGGAGCAGACCGTCGCGATCGGCGACGGCGCCAACGACCTGGACATGCTGAACGCGGCCGGGCTTGGCGTGGCGTTCAACGCCAAGCCGGTGGTCCGGGAGGCCGCCGACACCGCGGTGAACGTGCCCTTCCTGGACACCGTGCTGTATCTGCTGGGCATCACCCGCGAGGAGGTCGAGGCGGCCGACGCGCTGGACGGCACGCCGACCGAGTAGCCGCGGCCGGACGCACCCGAGGGGCACGAGGACCGGTCCTCGTGCCCCTCTTCGGCCACCGCGCCCGGACCGGGCGGCGCGGGGGCCGTTCGGCTCAGTCCTGCGGCGTGAAGTACGAGACCAGCGCGGCCACGCCCGGCTCGACGCCCTTCCAGGAGCCGTCGAAGCTGAGCACCGCGACGGCCGCGGTCGGGAAGCCTCCGAGCCGCAGCCGCTCCAGCGCCTCCCGGTCGCCCTCGTCACCGGCCAGCACCTGGGTCAGCCCGAGCACGCCCGGGTTGTGGCCCACCAGCACCACGTCGGGGTGGTCCTCGGGGGTCTCCTGGAGGACGGCGATGATCTCCCCGGGGCTGGCCTCGTAGATCCGGTCCTCGTACACCGTCCTGCGGGCGCGCTTCGGCAGTTCGTGTGCGGCGAGCTTCCAGGTCTCACGGGTGCGCAGGGCCGTGGAGCAGAGCACGTAGTCGGGGTTGATGCCGGAGTCGGCGAGCCAGCGGCCGGCTTCCGGGGCCTGGTGGCGGCCCCGGTCGGCCAGCGGCCGCTCGTGGTCGTCGACGCCGTTGGGCCAGTCGGCCTTGGCATGGCGGAGAACGATGATCCTGCGGGGCGTGTCGGCGCTCATACCCAGCAAGCTTGGCAGAAAAGCGGCCCGGGGGCGCGATGCCGCCGGTTGCCGCCGCTCTCCGGGGTGCCGGGTGTCATCGTGCGCCGTTCACCGGCGGTCGGCGTGCGGTACCGCGGCCGGTCCGCGGGCGCGGACCGGCCGAGCGTCGCTGACCGGCCGAGCGTCGCTGACCGGCCGGAGCGGCCCCGGCGGGGCCGCGCGGCGGATCAGCCGAGGTTCTGGGCCACCGTGGCGACGATCGCCAGCAGCACCACGATGCCGACGATCAGTGCGGCGATCTGGCCGAGCTTCTTGTGGCCGTCGGTGGGGTTCGGGTCGAGTACGGGCATGACCGGATTCTCCCACCCCGGTCGCGCCCGCCCGTCAGCGGCCCCGCTACGCCGCGGCGCCGACGGCGGCCGGGAGGACCGCCTCGTCCTCGATGTGCCGGGCCCGCGCGGCCCGCAGGCCGAACAGCATCTGGGGCACCAGCAGCACGGCGAGGAAGCCCAGCGGCAGGTACCACTCACCGGTGGCCTGGTACAGCCGGCCGATCAGGATCGGGCCGGGGATGGAGATGAGGTAGCCGACGCCCTGGGCGAACGCGGAGAGCTGGGCCACCCCGCCGGCCGTCCGGGCCCGCAGGCCGATCATGGTGAGCACCAGCGGGAAGGCGCAGTTGGAGAGGCCGACCAGGGTCGCCCAGACCCACGGCACGCCGGCCGGCGCCAACGCCAGCCCGGCGTACCCGGCGATGCCGCAGGAGGCCAGCACCACGACGAAGAGCCGCTGGTCGCCGCGGCGCGCGGCGAGGTTGGGCAGCACGAAGGAGACCGGGACGCCGATCACCATGGTCAGGGCCAGCAGCACCCCGGAGGTGCCCTCGGAGACCCCGGCGTCCTGGAAGATCTTCGGCAGCCAGCCCATCACCACGTAGGCACCGGTCGCCTGGAGGCCGAAGAAGCAGGCCATCGCCCAGGCGGTGCGGCTACGGGTGATCGGCAGCTTGGCGACCGCCCCGCCGGTCTTCCCGCCGCGCTCGCGCCTGGTCACCGCGACCGGCAGCCAGAGCAGCAGCGCGACCGCGCCGAGGGCCGCCCAGACGCCCAGGCCGACCCGCCAGTCCCCGCCGAGCGCGCTGGTCAGCGGCACGGTGACGGCGGCGGCGAGCGCGGTGCCGGCCGACAGCGACATGGAGTACAGGCCGATCATCGGACCGACCTTCTCCGGGAAGTAGCGCTTGATCACCACCGGGATCAGCACGTTGGAGACCGCCACCCCGGCCAGCGCGAGGGCGGTGAGCAGCAGGAACACCGCCGTGCCGCCGGCGAACGAGCGGGCCAGCACGCCGGCCGTGATCGCTCCCATGCCGGCCGCGACCACCGCGATCGGCCCGAACCGCCGGGCCATGCCGGGCGCGGCGAAGCCGAACAGCGCGAAACAGAGCGAGGGGACGGCGGTCAGCAGGCCGGCCAGCGTCGGGTTCATCCCGAGGTCGGTGCGGACCTGGTCGAGCAGCGGCCCGAGGCTGGTGACCACGGGCCGGAGGTTGAAGGCGGCGGCGGCGATCGCGACGGCGAACAACCAGCCGAGGTACGTGCCCCGGCGGGTGGAGGCGGATGCGCCGGTGGCGGGCCGCTCGGTCTGCGGTCCGGCCCCGGTCCGTGGGGTGGTGGTGGTGTCTGCTGCGGAAGGCATGGGAGCCATCATAGAATGATGGGATGAATTAGCGCATCCTCGACTTGGCATGATGTCCCGACCCGCCCCAAGCCGACCCACCCGCCGGCCGACGCCCCCACCGCCGACCCGAAGCCGCAAGGAGTCCCCGTGGCGCTGTCCTCTCCGAGGCGCACCCCGCTGTCCGACCAGGTGATCGCGCAACTGCGCGCCCAGATCACCTCGGGCGAGTGGCCCGTCGGCTCACGCATCCCGACCGAGGCCGCGCTGGTCGAGGAGCTCGGCGTCGCCCGCAACACCGTCCGCGAGGCGGTCCGCGCCCTCGCCCACAACGGGCTGCTGGACATCCGCCAGGGCTCGGGCACCTACGTCCTGGCCACCAGCGAGCTGGCCGGGGTCATGCACCGCCGCTTCGCCGACGCCGACCAGTCGCAGGTCGCCGAGCTGCGGGTGACCCTGGAGACCTCCGCGGCCGGCCTGGCCGCCACCCGCCGCACCGCGCGCGACCTCGCCCTGCTGGACGCCACGCTGGCCCGCCGCGAGGACGCCTGGCGCTCCGGCGACGCCGAGGACTTCATCCAGGCCGACGCCGCCTTCCACCAGGCCGTGGTCGCCGCCGCCCACAACGACGTCCTCGCCGCCGTCTACGCCGACCTCGGCGAGGTCACCCGCGCCCACCTGCGCCACGACGTCGGCCCGGAGCTGATCGCCGAGCGCTACCTCGGGCACGACAAGATCCTCGACGCGATCCGGGCCGGCGACCCGCAGCGCGCCTCGGTCGAGGCCGGCCGTGCCATCGGCGCCTGCACCCCGCCCGACGCCTGACGCCCGACGCCGTGCGCACCGGACGTGCGCGGGGCCCGCACAGCACCGCGGCCCGGCACCCCCAGGAGGGGTGCCGGGCCGCGGTGCTGTGCGGGCAGCGGTCAGGCGCCGATGGCGTGCAGGCCGCCGTCCACGTGGACGATCTCGCCGGTGGTCTTCGGGAACCAGTCCGAGAGCAGGGCGACGACGCCGCGGCCGGCCGGCTCCGGGTCGGAGAGGTCCCACTTCAGCGGGGAGCGGGTGTCCCAGGTGGCGGCGAGGTCCGCGAAGCCCGGGATGGACTTGGCGGCCATCGAGCCGATCGGGCCGGCCGAGACCAGGTTGACCCGGATGTCGCGGTCGCCGAGCTCACGGGCCATGTAGCGGGAGGTGGCCTCCAGCGCGGCCTTGGCCGGGCCCATCCAGTCGTACTTCGGCCAGGCGAACTGCGCGTCGAAGGTCAGACCGACGACCGAGCCGCCGTCCTGCATCAGCGGCAGCAGCGCCGTGGTGAGCGACTTCAGCGAGAACGCCGAGACGTGCATGGCGGTCGCCACGGACTCCCACGGCGTGTTCAGGAAGTTGCCGCCCAGGGCGTCCTGCGGGGCGAAGCCGATCGAGTGGACGATGCCGTCCAGGGTCGGCAGGTGCTCGCGGACCTGGTCGGCGATGCCGGCCAGCTGCTCCTCGCTGGAGACGTCCAGCTCCAGCACCTTGACCGGGTTCGGCAGCTTCTTGGCGATCCGCTCGGTGAGGCTGGGCCGGGGGAAGGCGGTGAGGATGATCTCCGCGCCCTGCTCCTGCGCGAGCTTCGCGGTGTGGAAGGCGATGGAGGACTCCATCAGCACTCCGGTGATCAGGATCCGCTTGCCCTCAAGGATTCCACTCATGCTCAGTGACCCATGCCCAATCCGCCGTCTACGGGAATGACGGCTCCGGTGATGTACGCGGCCTCGTCCGAACCGAGGAACCGCACGGTGTTGGCGACCTCGGCGGGCGCCGCGTAGCGGCCCAGCGGCACGCCCGAGACGATCTCCGCGCGGCGCTCGTCGCTGAGCACTGCGGTCATGTCGGTGTCGACGAAGCCGGGGGCGACCACGTTGACGGTGATGTTGCGCGGGCCGAGCTCACGCGCCAGCGAGCGCGCGAAGCCGACCAGGCCGGCCTTGGAGGCGGCGTAGTTGGCCTGGCCCGGGGAGCCGGTGAGACCGACCACCGAGGAGATCAGCACGACCCGGCCCTTGCGCGCGCGCATCATCAGCTTGGAGGCGCGCTTGACCACCCGGAACGCCCCGGTCAGGTTGGTGTCCACGACGGAGGTGAAGTCCTCTTCGGACATCCGCAGCAGCAGGGTGTCGTGGGTGATGCCCGCGTTGGCGACCAGCACCTCGACCCCGCCGTGCTTGGCCTCGATCTCCGTGAACGCCGCGTCGACCTGCGCGTTGTCGGTGATGTCGCAGCGCACCGCGAGCACGTCGTACTTGGCCAGCTCCGCGGGAACCTCACCCGAGCGGCTGGTGATGGCGACCTTGTCGCCCGCCTCGGCGAAGGCCAGGGCGATCGCGAGGCCGATGCCCCGGTTTCCTCCGGTGACGAGAACCGAGCGGCTCAACGATCCACCTCTCTCCGTAGTGTGCGCGTACGTCGGTATGAGCACGCAGTGTGACGCTATCGGTCGGCCCCGGGCGGCGACGAATCGGGCTCCCACAGCGCCTCACCGAAGGAACTGTCGCAATCCGACAATCCGTACCGGGGCCCGCCCGTCCCCGGTCCCCGGCCGCCCCGGCCTACCCTTGTGGCGTCCACTGCGGCGGTTTTCCGGGAACAACGCGACGGGGCGCACCCGTTGCCCCCGTGGTGCGGGACGACCGGGGCCGGCCGTACCGAAGTTCCCGGACGGGTCCCGGCGCGCGGGGCCCGACGGCCACGGCGACGAGCGAAGGCAGAGCACGGATGAGCGACGCACAGTCCGGTACCACCCACCGGCGGGGACGACTGCTGGCCCTGGCCGCCCTGGCGGCCGGCGCGGGAGCGGCCGCCTGGTCGCTGCGCGACCTGCCGGCGGCTTTCGGACGGCGGCCGGACGCCGCCCGGGAGGCCCGGGTGCGCAACTCCCCGCAGTACCGGGACGGCGTCTTCCACAACGCACCGTCCACCCAGGCCCGGGCCAAGTCCGCGGCGGACATCGACCGGGACACCGTGCGCCGGATGCTGTTCCAGCGCGAGGGCCGGGTCCCGGCCCACCCGGTGCCCACCGTCCGCCCGGCCGGCGGACCGCGCGAGGCCGCCGAGGGCGTGGAGATCACCTGGTACGGGCACGCCTCCGCGCTGGTCGAGATCGAGGGCACCCGGGTACTGCTCGACCCGGTCTGGAGCGAGCGCTGCTCCCCCACGGCGCACGTCGGCCCCAAGCGGCTGCACCCGGTGCCGGTCGAGCTGGAGGAGCTGCCGCAGGTCGACGCGGTGCTCATCTCGCACGACCACTACGACCACCTGGACATGGCGACGGTCAAGCGGCTGGTCCGCAGCCAGTCCGCGCCCTTCGCGGTGCCGCTCGGCATCGGCGGCCACCTGCGCCGCTGGGGCGTCCCGGAGCACCGGATCATCGAGCTGGACTGGGACGAGACCTGCACGCTCGGCGAACTCGCCGTCACACTCACCTCCGCCCACCACTTCTCCGGGCGCGGTCTGACCCGCAACACCACGCTCTGGGGCTCCTGGGTGATCGCCGGGCGGACCCGCAAGGTCTTCTACACCGGGGACTCCGGCTACTTCGAGGGCTACGCGCGGATCGGCGAGCAGCACGGCCCGTTCGACGCCGCCCTGATGCAGATCGGCGCCTACGACACGGCCTGGGCGGACATCCACATGACGCCGGAGGACGCCGTCCTCGCGCACCGCGAGCTGAACGCCGGCCTGCTGGTGCCCGTCCACTGGTGCACCTTCAACCTGGGCCTGCACCCCTGGGCCGAGCCGATCGAGCGGCTGCTGGTCGAGGCCAAGGCGCAGGCCGTCCCGCTCGCGGTGCCGCGCCCCGGCGAGCGGGTGGACGTCGACAACCCGCCGGAGCTGGACGGCTGGTGGGAGACGGTCGGCTGACCGGATCCCCGGGGGCGGCGGCCGCCGCGTGTCACCGCCCGAATGCGCTGGCCGAAACCCCCTGAACGGGACATGATGCCGTGCGGGTACCCGGTTCGGAGTACCCGCACCGTCATCCCCCCGACCAGGGAGCCCGCTTGCCTCCGATGTCCCCGACCAGCAGTTCCGGCGCCCCGCACGGGCGCGCCGTCGACCCGCTGTTCCTCGCCTACCCGCTGCGCGCCCTGGCCGACGCGGCACTCACCCGCGCCCGGGAACTCGGCGCCGAACACGCCGACTTCCGCCTGGAGCGGGTCCGCAGCGCGTCCTGGCGGCTGCGCGACGCCCGGCCGGCCGGCACCTCCGACAGCGTCCAGCTCGGCTTCGCCGTCCGGGTGCTGCTGGACGGCGCCTGGGGCTTCGCCGCCGGGGTCGACCTCACCGGGGCCGCGGCGGCGCGGGTCGCCGAACAGGCCGTCGCGGTGGCCCGGCTGTCCGGCGGGATCAGCCGGGCGGCCGGTGCGAAGGAGCGCGTCGAGCTGGCGGACGAGCCGGTCCACCCGGACGCCACCTGGGTCTCCGCGTACGAGCTGAACCCCTTCGAGGTGCCGGACGCGGAGAAGACCGCGCTGCTCGCCGACTGGAGCGCGCGCCTGCTCGGCGCCGAGGGCGTCTCGCACGTCAGCGCCAGCCTGCTGACGGTGCAGGAGAACAAGTTCTACGCCGACACCGCCGGCACCGTCACCACCCAGCAGCGGGTCCGGCTGCACCCCTCGCTGGAGGCCACCTCGGTGGACGAGCGCACCGGGGCCTTCGACTCGATGCGCACGCTGGCCCCGCCGGCCGGGCGCGGCTTCGAGTACCTGCGCGGCACCGGCTGGGACTGGGACGCCGAGCTGGCCGAACTGCCCGCCCTGCTGGCCGAGAAGATGAAGGCGCCGAGCGTCGAGCCGGGCCGCTACGACCTGGTCGTCGACCCGTCCAACCTCTGGCTGACGATCCACGAGTCGATCGGCCACGCCACCGAGCTGGACCGCGCGCTCGGCTACGAGGCCGCCTACGCCGGCACCTCCTTCGCCACCTTCGACAAGCTGGGCTCGCTGCGCTACGGCTCCGAGCTGATGCACGTCACCGGCGACCGCACCGCCGAGCACGGCCTCTCCACCATCGGCTACGACGACGAGGGCGTCGCCACGCAGTCCTGGGACCTCGTCAAGGACGGTGTCCTGGTCGGCTACCAGCTCGACCGCGGCATGGCGAAGCTCAAGGGCTTCGACCGCTCCAACGGCTGCGCCTTCGCCGACTCCCCCGCCCACGTCCCGGTCCAGCGGATGGCCAACGTCTCGCTCCGGCCGGCCGCCGACGGCCCCGACACCGAGGGCCTGTTCGCCGGCGTGGAGAACGGCCTGTACATCGTCGGCGACCGCTCCTGGTCGATCGACATGCAGCGCTACAACTTCCAGTTCACCGGTCAGCGCGCCTACGCCATCCGCAACGGCGAACTCGCGGGCCAGGTCAAGGACTTCGCCTACCAGGCCACCACCACCGACTTCTGGGGCTCGATGGCGGCCGTCGGCGGCCCGCAGACCTACGTGCTCGGCGGGGCCTTCAACTGCGGCAAGGCCCAGCCCGGCCAGGTCGCGGCGGTCAGCCACGGCTGCCCCTCGGCGCTGTTCCGCAACGTCAACGTGCTCAACACCCAGCAGGAGGCGGGTCACTGATGACCGCGATTCAGCCCCACGAACTCGTCGAGCTGGCGCTCGGCCTCTCCCGCGCCGACGGCTGCGTGGTGATCGCCGACGAGGAGTCGACCGCCAACCTGCGCTGGGCCGGCAACGCGCTCACCACCAACGGGGTGACCAGGGGCCGGCGGCTCACCGTGATCGCCACGGTGGCCGGCGCCGAGGGCACCGCCTCCGGCGTGGTCTCCCGCGAGGCCGTCACCGCGGACGAGGTGGAGGGCCTGGTGCGGGCCGCCGAGCAGGCCGCCCTGGCGGCCGGTCCGGCCGAGGACGCGCAGCCGCTGGTGGCCGACCGACCGTCCTCGCCCGACTTCGCCGGGCCGCCGGCCGAGACCTCGATCGAGGTCTTCGCGGCCTTCGCGCCCGCCCTCGGCGAGGCCTTCGCCCGGGCCGCCGCCCAGGGCGAGCTGCTGTACGGCTTCGCCCGGCACGAGGTGGTCTCCAGCTACCTGGGCACCTCCACCGGCCTGCGGCTGCGCCACGACCAGCCGACCGGCACGGTCGAGCTGAACGCCAAGACCGCCGACCTGTCCGGCTCCGCCTGGGCGGGCGCCGCCACCCGGGACTTCGCCGACGTGGACGTCGCCGCACTGCACACCGAGCTGACCAAGCGGCTGGCCTGGGGCACCCGGAAGATCGACCTGCCGGCCGGCCGCTACGAGACGCTGCTGCCGCCCTCGGCCGTGGCCGACCTGATGGTCTACCTCAGCTGGTCCGCCGGCGGCCGGGACGCCGCCGAGGGCCGGACGGTCTTCTCCAAGCCCGGCGGCGGCACCAGGGTGGGCGACAAGCTGGCCGCCCTGCCGCTGACGCTGCGCTCCGACCCGGCCGAGCCGGGGCTGGAGGCGGCGCCCTTCGTACTGACCCACTCCACCGGCGGGGACTCCTCGGTCTTCGACAACGGCCTGGAGCTCACCGCCACCGAGTGGATCCGCGACGGCGAGCTGGCCGAGCTGATCACCACCCGGCACTCCGCCGGGCTCACCGGCCTGGCACTGCGCCCGGCGGTGGACAACCTGGTGCTGGAGACGGCCGACGGGGCCGGCGCGCCGACCCTGGACGAGATGATCGCCCGCACCGAGCGCGGCCTGCTGGTCACCTGCCTCTGGTACATCCGCGAGGTGGACCCGGCGAACCTGCTGCTCACCGGCCTCACCCGGGACGGCGTGTACCTGGTGGAGAACGGCCAGGTGGTCGGCGCGGTGAACAACTTCAGGTTCAACGAGTCGCCGGTCGACCTGCTCGGCCGGATCACCGAGGTGGGCCGGACGGAGCGCTGCCTGCCGCGTGAGTGGGGCGACTGGTTCACCCGGGCCGCGATGCCGCCGGTGCGGGTCGCGGGGTTCAACATGAGTTCGGTGAGCCAGGCCTCCTAGGCGGCTCGGGGGCGAGGGATCGGGAGAGATGGACGAGAAGCGCACGGTCAGGACCAGCAAGGCGCTGTCCCGCGTCCTGCGGCACGAGCCCGAGCGGGTCGGGATCACGCTGGACGCGGCCGGCTGGGTCGGGGTGGACGTGCTGCTCGCCGCGCTGGCGGCGAACGGCACCCGGCTGACCAGGTCCGAGCTGGACCACGTGGTGGCGACCAACAACAAGCGCCGCTTCGCCTACTCCGACGACGGTCTCTCGATCCGCGCCAGCCAGGGGCACACGGTGGCGGTCGACCTCGGTCTGGCCGCCGCCGAGCCGCCGGCCCGGCTGTTCCACGGCACCGCCTCCCGGAGCCTGGACGCGATATTCCGCCAGGGCCTGCGGCCGATGGCCCGCCAGGACGTCCACCTCTCGGCCGACACCGACACCGCGCTGCGGGTCGGCTCCCGGCACGGCCGGCCGGTGGTCCTGGCGGTCGACGCCGCCGCCATGGCGGCGGCCGGTCACGCCTTCCGGATCAGCGCCAACGGCGTCTGGCTAACCGACGCGGTACCCCCGGAGTACCTCTCCCTGCTCCATTAGGACGCGGCGTCCGCCCCCGGTCTCGTCGGCCGCCCCCGCGCGGCGTACCGTGAAGTGGCCGCGCTGCGAGGCACGGCAGGTGCGTGGACGAGGGCGGTAGGACATGGGCAAGAGCGCCGGCGGTGGACAGGTCCACCGGATCACGGGGGCACGCAGCAGCCTCACCGAGGACGTCCGGGGCCGACAGCGCCGCTACGTGGCCTCGATGCTGCTCCGCACCGTCTGCGTGCTGCTCGCGGTGGTCCTGTGGGACGTCCAGCGGGTGCTCGCGTTCGCCGCACTCGCGGGCGCGGTGCTGCTGCCCTACTTCGCGGTGCTGATCGCCAACGCCGGCCGCGAGCGGGCGCCGGGGCTGCCGAGCACCTTCGACGTACCGCCGGAGACCGTGCTGATGCTCGGCCCCGGCGGTACGGGTGGGGCCGGCGCTTCACATGATGCCGGTGTGGCACAGAGCGTGCCCACCGATTCTTCACAGCCATCGAACTGACTGTCCGTTTTAGGGGGTTTTCCAGCGACTCCCTCGACAGAAAGCTCAAAAGAACCTCAGATTAATCATGCAAGACCTCCCCATGCCGGGGTCCTGCCGTGACATACTGCGTACGCGCTCCGCATCCCCCGTCGGAGCGACGGACCGACGCCGGGCGGCTCCCCCCGTGGCTGCCCGGCGTCGCCATGCCCGGACGCGCCGTCGCCGTCCGGGAGCGTGAAAGACTGGCGGTGCAGACGACCCGCTATCGCTGAGGACGGCACCATGGAATCCCCGGGCTCCCCGCAGACGCAGGCACCGGTCTGCTCGGCCAAGGGCTGCCGGGCGGACGCCCGGTGGGTGCTGGTCTGGAACAACCCGAAGCTGCACACCCCCGACCGCCGCAAGACCTGGGCGGCCTGCGAGGAGCACCGCGAGCACCTCTCGCAGTTCCTCGGCGTGCGCGGCTTCCTCAAGGAGGTCGTCGCCCTCGCCGACTGGACCGCGCCGGACGCGCCGGGCCCCGCCGAGCCGTCCGCGTAGCGTCCGGCGAGGGGGCCCGGCGGTGCGGAGCCGGTCAGCCGCCGATCGCGGACATCGGCCGCTCGGGCTGCAGGAACTCCGGGGCGTCGATCCCTGCCCCGGCCTTCTTGCCCCACATCGCCGCACGCCAGAGCTCGGCGATCTCGTCGTCCCCGGCGCCCGACCGCAGCGCCGTCCGCAGGTCCGTCTCGCCGGTCGCGAACAGGCAGTTGCGGACCTGGCCGTCGGCGGTGAGCCGGGTGCGGTCGCAGGCGCGGCAGAACGGCCGGGTGACCGAGGCGATCACGCCGACCCGGCCCGGGCCGCCGTCCACCAGCCAGCGCTCGGCCGGAGCCGCGCCGCGGCGGTCCGAGGGCTCGGGGGTCAGCGTGAACCGGGTGGCGAGCCGTTCCAGGATCTCCCCGGCGGTCACCATCGACGAGCGGTCCCAGCCGTGCTGGGCGTCCAGCGGCATCTGCTCGATGAACCGCAGCTCGTAGCCCTCCGCCAGGCACCGGGCGAGCAGCTCGGGCGCCTCGTGGTCGTTGACCCCGCGCATCAGGACGGCGTTCAGCTTGACCGGCGTCAGCCCGGCGGCGACGGCGGCGCTCAGCCCGTCCAGCACGTCCTGGTGGCGGCGGCGCCGGGTGAGGGTGTGGAAGGTGTCCGGGTCGAGGGTGTCGAGCGAGACGTTGACCCGGTCCAGCCCGGCGGCGCGCAGCGCCCCGGCGGTCCGGGCGAGGCCGATGCCGTTGGTGGTCAGCGAGAGCTCGGGGCGGGGTTCGAGCGCGGAGCAGGCGGCGACGATGCCGACCAGCCCAGGGCGCAGCAGCGGCTCACCCCCGGTGAACCGGACCTCCCGGACGCCGAGCTCGCGCACGGCGAGGCCGACCAGCCGGACGATCTCCTCGTCGGTGAGCAGGTCGGGCTTGGCCAACCACTGCAGGCCCTCCTCGGGCATGCAGTAGGTGCAGCGCAGGTTGCACCGGTCGGTGAGGGAGACCCGCAGGTCGACGGCCTGCCGGCCGAAGGTGTCGAGCAGCACGGCGGTCCCTTCCCGTGAGTGTGCGGCCGGGAGTGCGGCCGGCCCGGTCCCCGCTCCCGCGGGGCCGGGCCAGCTTAGTCATCATCCGCCCGTCAGTGGGCGCCCAGCCCGGTCAGCGAGCGGACCTCCAGTTCAGCGTACTTCGCCGGGTCGGCCTTCTCCTTGGAGAGCAGGGTGCCGATCCAGCCGGCCAGGAAGCCGATCGGGATGGAGACCAGTCCGGGGTTCTCCAGCGGGAACCAGTGGAAGTCGGCGTCCGGGAAGAGCGAGGCCTTGCCGCCGGAGACGACCGGCGAGAAGAACACCAGCGTCACCGAGCTGACCAGCCCGGCGTAGACCGAGCTGACCGCGCCGGTCGTGGTGAAGCGCTTCCAGAACAGCGAGTAGAGCAGCGTGGGCAGGTTGGCGGAGGCCGCTACCGCGAAGGCCAGCGCGACCAGGGCGGCGGTGTTGAGCTTCCCCGCGAAGAGGCTGAGCACGATGGCGACCGCGCCGATCGCGACCGCGGCCCACTTGGCCGAGAGGATCTCCTCCTTCTCGGACGCCTTGCCGCGCCGGATGACGTTGGCGTAGAGGTCATGGGCGAAGGAGGCCGAGGAGGCCAGGGTGAGGCCTGCCACCACGGCCAGGATGGTGGCGAAGGCCACCGCCGAGATCACCGCGAGCAGGATCGCGCCACCGGTGGTGCCCGGGCCGCCGCCGAGCTGCTCGGCGAGCTGCGGGGCCGCGGTGTTGCCGGCCGGGTTGGCCGCCTTGATCGCCTTGGGGCCGACCAGCGCGGCCGCGCCGAAGCCGAGCGCCAGGGTCATCAGGTAGAAGCCGCCGATGATGCCGATCGCCCAGAGCACGGACTTCCGGGCAGCCTTGGCGGTGGGGACGGTGTAGAAGCGGACCAGGATGTGCGGCAGGCCCGCGGTGCCGAGCACCAGCGCGATCCCGAGGCTGAGGAAGTCGAGCTTGGTCGTCCCGTTGACCCCGTACTTCAGCCCCGGTTCGAGGAACGCGGCGCCCTTGCCGCTGGCGTCGGCGGCGGCGCCGAGCAGCGCGGAGGGGTTGAAGTGGTACTTGGCCAGCACCAGGACGGTCATCAGCGCGGTGCCCGCGATCAGCAGCACCGCCTTGACGATCTGCACCCAGGTGGTGCCCTTCATGCCCCCTATCACCACGTAGATCACCATCAGGGCGCCGACCGCGACGATGGTCAGCCGCTTGGCGCCGTCCCCGCTGACGCCGAGCAGCAGGGCGACCAGCGTGCCGGCGCCGACCATCTGGGCGAGCAGGTAGAAGATCGACACCACGATGGTGGAGATGCCCGCGGCGGTCCGGACGGGGCGCTGCTTCATCCGGAAGGCCAGGACGTCGGCCATGGTGTAGCGGCCGGAGTTGCGCAGCGGTTCGGCGACCAGCAGCAGGGCGACCAGCCAGGCGACCAGGAAGCCGATCGAGTAGAGGAAGCCGTCGTAGCCGGAGAGCGCGATGGCGCCGGCGATGCCGAGGAAGGACGCGGCGGACATGTAGTCACCGGAGATGGCCAGGCCGTTCTGGAACCCGGTGAAGCTCCGGCCGCCGGCGTAGAAGTCGGCGGCGCCCTTGGTCTGCCGTCCGGCCCAGACGGTGATGCCGAGGGTGGCCAGGACGAAGAACCCGAACAGGGTCATCGTCAGACCGCGGTGCTCGGTGGCGGAGCTGGCGAGCAGGGTCATTCGGCGGCCTCCCGGGGAGCGTGGACCACGGCGCCCTGGGCTTCGCGGATCGCGGCGGCGGGCGGGTCGAGCCGCCGGTCCGCGTAGCGCGCGTACCAGGCCGCGATGGCGAAGGTGGTGACGAACTGCAGCAGCCCCAGCACCAGGGCGACGTTGATGTGCCCGGCCACCTTGGTGCCCATGAGGCCGGGGGCGTAGCTGGAGAGCAGGACGTAGAGCAGGTACCAGAGGACGAAGCCGATGGTGACCGGGAAGGCGAAGCTCCGGAACGAGCTTCGAAGGGTGCGGAACTCCTCGCCCTCTTCGATGAGTTGGACTTCGGTAGGGGCAGTGGTGATCGGCGGCGATTCCACGCTGTCTCCTCACTCCTTCGGCGTAGTGGTCGCACCAGTGGAACGATCGGACGTGAGGGGCGTCACAGTCCGGATGCGCGCCGCGCAATGCTAGGAGGGTCGTGCCCGCTCCGAAAGGGGTTGTCCGTGACCAGCCATCCGTTCACCCGCTCGCGCTAGTCAATTGGCCGAAAACCATCACTTCCCGACAGCGGGAAGGGCGGCACCGATGTGCGGTGCCGCCCTTCGTGGAGCCTGTGGTGACGATGCGTCAGAAAGCGATCCGCACCTTCAGCGCGGAGCGGTCGTCCATCGCGCGGTAGCCGTCCGGGACACCGTCCAGGTCGACGGTGCGGTCGAAGACCAGGCCGGGCTCGATGGCGCCGGAGAGGACGTCCGGCAGCAGCTCGGGGATGTACGCGCGGGCCGGCGCGACTCCGCCCCTGAGCGAAACGTTTCGGCCGAACATCTGGCCGATGTCCACGCCGGCGCTACCGCCGTGCGGGACGCCGACGTACCCGACCGCGCCGCCGTCCCTGGCGATCGAGATCGCGGTCCGCATCGACTCCTCGGTACCGACGGCCTCCAGCACGGCGTGCGCGCCCTGTCCCCCGGTCAGCTCCTTGACCGCCTCGATCGCCGCCTCGCCGCGCTCGGCGACCACGTCCGTCGCCCCGAAGCGCCGGGCCAGGTCGGTACGGGCGGTGTGCCGGCCGAGCGCGATGATCCGGCCCGCGCCGAGCCGGTGCGCCGCCAGGACGCCGCACAGGCCGACCGCGCCGTCGCCGACCACCGCGACGGTGGCACCGGCGCGCACGCCCGCCGTGACGGCCGCGTGGTGGCCGGTGGCCATCACGTCGGAGAGGGCGAGCAGGTTCGGCAGCAGCTTCTCGTCGCCCGCCGCCTCGCCGGGCAGCCGCACCAGGGTGCCGTCGGCGAACGGCACGCGCACGGCCTCGCCCTGGCCGCCGTCCGAGCCGACCTCGCCCCAGAAGCCGCCGTGCGGGCAGGAGGTCTGCAGGCCCTCGCGACAGAAGTCACACGTGCCGTCCGACCAGACGAACGGGGCGACCACGAAGTCGCCCGGGCGCACGTCGCGGACCTCGGTGCCGACCTCCTCGACCACGCCGAGGAACTCGTGCCCGATCCGCTGCCCGGCCGTCCGCGCCGCCACGCCCCGGTAGGCCCAGAGGTCGCTGCCGCAGATGCAGGCGTTCACCACGCGCACCACGGCGTCGGTCGGGCGTTGGATCACCGGGTCCGGCACCTCCTCGATCCGGATGTCGTTCGGGCCGTGGATCACGGTGGCGCGCATGGGGGATTCGTCCTTCGCAGAGACGGCCGCGTGGGGGTGTGGTGCGGCCGGGGGATATTCGACTGGGTGTACGACGAATACGCGTCCCACTCTATTCCGGCCGACCGGTACGAACATTTCGGCCGAGCCCGGCCGCGAGGGCGCTTATTCTGTTTGACCATGCATGCGATCCAGCCCGAGACGAACGGCGCGCCGCGGACCGTCCCCGTCCCCGCCCAGCGCTCCGCCGCCCCCGACGAGGGCTTCGCGGTGGTCGACGTCGAGACCACCGGGCTCGGCCGCTCGGACCGCGTCATCTCGGCCGGCCTCTACCAGCTGGACGCCGACGGGGAGGTCACCGACCACTGGTACACGCTGGTCAACCCCGGCCGCGATCCCGGCCCGGTCTGGATCCACGGCCTCACCGACGACGTGCTGGCGGGCGCGCCCACCTTCCCGGAGATCGCCGACGAGTTCGCCGAGCGGCTGCGCGGCCGGGTGATGGTCGCCCACAACGCGCTCTTCGACTGGAACATGATCTCCCGCGAGTTCTCCCGGGCCGGCCTGCGCGCCCCGGTGGACCAGCGGCTCTGCACCATGGTCCTCTCCCGCGACCTGCGGCTGCCGCTGCCCAACGGCAAGCTGGCCTCGCTCGCGGCGTACTTCGGCGTCCGCCAGCGCCAGGCGCACAACGCCCTCGACGACGCCCGGGTGCTGGCCGAGGCGTTCCGGCCCAGCCTGCACCTGGCCCGCTCGGGGGGCGTCCCACTGCCGCTGCAGACCTGTGTGGCCGTCACCGACCTCGGCGCGGAGGAGCCCGCCTCCCCCGCCCGCGGCTCCTGGACCGGCGCCTCCTACCGGCAGGCCAGGAAGCGTCCGCCGTGCCCCTACCCGAACCCGGGGCGCTGGGAGGACGGCAAGCCGCTGGTGCAGGGCATGCGGGTGGCGTTCACCGGCGACACCGCGACCGACCGCGAGGTGCTGGAGGACCGCGCGGTGGAGGCCGGCCTGCACATCGCCTCCTCGGTGAGCCGGCTCACCAGCCTGCTGGTCACCAACGAGCCGGGGGGCTGGAGCGGCAAGGCCCGCAAGGCCCGCGAGGTCGGCACGCCGGTCCTCGGCGAGGACGCCTTCCTGCATCTGCTGCGCGAGGTCGCCCCGCACCCCGGTGCGTGATCCGGTTGTGAGGTGGGCGTACCGTGCCCGTGTGTACCGTTTTCTGCTCTCGCGGCGCTGGGTGATCACGCTGCTGATCGCCCTGCTGCTGATCCCCACCACCATCCGGCTGGGGTTCTGGCAGCTGCACCGCCACGAGGCACGCGTGGCCCGCAACGAGCTCATCGCCCAGGCACTCACCGACCGGCCGGTCCCGTTCGACACGCTGTCGGGCTCGCCCGGCTTCACCGTCCCCAAGGACCTGACCTGGCGGACGGTGACGGCGACCGGGGAGTACGACCCGGTGCACGAGTTCGTGGTCCGCAAGCGGACCGGTTCCGGCGGGGACAAGATCGGCTACTTCGTCGTCACCCCGCTCCGGCTCTCCGACGGCAAGGGCAGCGTCCTGGTCAACCGCGGCTGGGTGGCGTCCGGCGGCTCCGCCAGCGAGTACCCGCAGGTGCCGGCCGCGCCGGCCGGGGAGGTCACCCTCACCGGTCGCCTGCGCGCCGACGAGACCGCGGCCGGCAGCGGCATCCGGGACCGGGCCGGCCTGCCGGACCGGCAGTTCAACCTGATCAGCACCGAGCAGCAGGCCGGCGAGACCGGCGCCACCCTGCTCGGCGGCTACCTGGAGCTCACCGCCACCACCCCGGCCCCGGCCGACCAGCCCGAGCTGCTGCCCGAGCCCAACCACTCCGACATCGGCCCGCACATGGCGTACGCGGTCCAGTGGTGGCTGTTCACGGCGATGATCCCGGTCGGCTTCTGGGTGATGGTGCGCCGCGAGGCCAAGGACCGCGCCAAGGAGGCCGCCGAGGCCGAGGTGGAGCAGGAGAGCGTGCCGGCGTAGCCCGCGAGCTACAGCACGTCCTCCAGTTCGCGCAGCAGCCGCACCTTGGCCCGGGCGCCGACCATGGACTTCACCGGCTCACCGCCCCGGAAGACCATCAGCGTCGGCATCGACAGGACCCCGTACGCGGCCTGGGTCTGCGGATTGTGGTCCACGTCCACGGTGACCACCGTGAGCCGGTGCGCCTGCTCCTTCGCGATGTCGGCCAGCACCGGCACCATCTGGCGGCACGGCGGGCACCAGTCCGCCGTGAACTCCACCAGGACCGGTCCTTCGGCCCCCAGCACCTCGGTCGCGAACGTGTCGTCCGTGACCTCCGGCACTCCAGCGATCTTCCCCATCTACCGCTCCTCCCACTCGACTGCCAACTCACACTGCGGCGTCTGCCAGGCGGCCTCGGCCGCCAGCTCGTCACGGGCCTGCTCGGCCCGGGCGAACTGCTCGGCCACCTGCGTACGGACCTCCTGGAGCCGGGTGATGCACTCGTCCAGCTCGGCCAGCTTGCGCCGGTAGACCTCCAACGAGGCCGGGCAGGAGTCCCCCTCCGGGTGGCCCGCCCGCAGGCACTCGACGAACGGGCGGGTCTCCTCCAGTTCGAAACCGAAGTCCTGGAGCGTGCGGATCTGCTTCAGCAGCCGCAGATCGTCCTCGCCGTACGCGCGGTAGCCGTTGCCGGCCCGTCGGGCGGGTAAGAGCCCGAGCTGCTCGTAGTACCGCAGCGCCCGGGTGGTCGTCCCCGCCCGCTCCGCCAGCTCACCGATCCGCATGACCGCACCCGTTCCTTCCGACCGCCGTTCGAACGCCGTCGGGTACGACGGTAGACCTTGACGCGGGCGTCAAGGCCAGCTCCCGGACGCAGTCGGCCGAAACTCGCCGCCTCCTCGGGCCGCGGCGGCCGCCGTGCCCCCTACCCCGCCGCTCCCCCGACCCGGCAGGATGGGAGCCATGGATCTTGGACTGAAGGACACGGTGTACGTGGTCACCGGCGCCACCCGGGGCCTCGGCCTGGCGGCCGCCCGCGAGCTCGCCGCCGACGGCGCCCGGGTGCTGGTCAGCGGGCGGAACAAGGAGTCCGTCGACGCGGCGGTGGCCGAGCTCGACGCCCTCGGCGGCAGCGGCGCGGCGCACGGCCTGGTCGCCGACAACGCGGACCCGGAGACCGCCGGGCGGCTGCTCGGCGCGGCCGTGGAGCGCTTCGGCCGGCTGGACGGCGTGCTGATCAGCGTCGGCGGCCCGCCGCCCGGCCCGGTGAGCGCCGCCCCCGAGGAGGCCTGGCGCGGCGCCTTCGAGTCGGTCTTCCTCGGCGCCCTGCGGCTGGCCCGGGCCGCGGCCGAGGCGCTCGGCGAGGGCGGTGTGATCGGCTTCGTGCTCTCCGGTTCGGTCCGCGAGCCGATCCCCGGTCTGGGCATCTCCAACGGGCTGCGGCCGGGCCTGGCGATGGCCGCCAAGTCGCTCGCCGACGAGCTGGGCCCGCGCGGGATCCGGGTGGTCGGCCTGCTCCCGGCCAGGATCGACACCGACCGGGTCCGCGAACTGGACGCCCTCGGCGGCGACCCCGCCGCCGCCCGGGCCCGCAACAGCGCCGGCATCCCGCTCCGCCGCTACGGCACCCCGGCGGAGTTCGGGAAGGTCGCCGCCTTCGCGCTCTCCCCCGCCGCCTCCTATCTGACCGGTGTGATGATCCCGGTCGACGGCGGCGCCCTGCGCGGGCTCTGAGCCACCCGCCGGAGCCGGTCGCGGGCGGCTAGTCGACCCGCGGACGCCGACGCCGGCCGCCGCGCCCGCGCGCGGCGGCCGGCTTCGCCGCCTGCACCCGCACCCGGAGTTCGGCGGGCAGCTCGGCCAGGCCGAGGCTGGCGCGGGCGTCACCGCGCGGGCCGGTCTCGAAGTGCTCCACCAGCTCCGCCGGATCACCGCCCGGGGTCAGCCGCACGGCCGCCCGCAGCCGCTGCCGACCGGAGCCCCGCAGCAGCCGGACGCTGACCCGTTCGACCTCCGGAAGGGCCACCGTCCCGGTCTCCAGCGCCTCCTCCAGGGCCCGGGTGCGCAGCCGCAGCCGCAGTCCGCCCGCCCCAGGCGTGGGGAGGACGACGGTCGCCGGGCCGCTGCGGCGCAGCTGGGCGAGGAGCCACCAGCCGGTACCGACGACGACCAGGACCAGCCCGGCGGTCACGGCCGGCCACCACCACGTCTCGTCGGACCAGCGGGTCCGCGAGCTGGAGCTGACCACCGGCTGGTCCGGCGAGGTGAGCGGCCACCGGCTCGGCGGGTCTACCCCCAGCCGTGCGTAGAGGTCGAGCCCGCCGGCCAGCACCAGCAGGCCGACCGCCAGCAGCAGCACGGCGGCGGCCCCCAGCAGCACCCGGTTGACGGTGGACCGACTCACCGCACCATCACCACCCCTCCTCGTCCGACCCGCACCCGCGTGTCCGTCCTCCGCCGCCCGGCTCCGGACGGTGTCCCGCTCATCCGACCCCGCCGACCCCGCCGACCCCGCCGACCCCGCCGGCCGCCGGCGTGCCCGGGACCGCCGCGGTGCCTTCCGGCGGCCCGGGCACGGCGCCGTCGCCCGCGCCACCCCCGCCCCGCTTCGCCCGGACGTCGAGGCGCAGCGGCCGGGCCAGGCTGATCTTCGCGAGTTCCGCGCGCAGCTGCCGTTGCACCGAGGCCGGGTCGGCCGGGCCCGTGAGCACCGCCTTCACCCGGCGGCGGTTGACCCGGACGGTGAGGTGCTCGATGCCCGGCAGTCCGGCCGCCCGGTCGTGCAGGAGGGTGCCGACGCCGGCGCGGTCGATGGCGGCGGAGGTCCCGCCGAGCGGGCGCAGCGGCAGCCAGCGGCGCAGCCCGGGGGCGAGGGCGAGCCAGAGCAGCCAGGCCCCGAGCAGGACGGCCGCCCCGGCGCCGACGAGCACCCAGGGGTCGTCCAGGTGGCGGGTGGCCAGTTCGTCCGCGACCTCGGCCCGCCAGCGGCGGGCGGCGTGCCCGGTGCGCACGGCGATCACGTCGTAGAGCAGTGCGGCGCCGACCACCAGCACGACGGTGGCGACGACTACGGCGGCGACCGTGCGGGGGGCCCGCAGCCGGGGCACCTTGACCATGACCGGCTCGGGCTCGCCGGCCTCCGGCGGGAGAGCACTCGCCCCACTCAAACCCGGCGGCGACGACCCCGGCGGGAGAGCGCCCGATCCACCCGAACCCGGCGGCGACGACCCCGGCGGGAGAGCGCCCGGCGGAACGGCGTCCGGTGTCGGCCCGGTCGTCACCGCGGCCCCCCGGTGACCAGTCGTTCGACGACCACCACCACCTCGCCGACCCGCGTCCCGGTCAGACCGCCGACCTGCGCGGCGATCCGCTCCCGGACGGCCCGGGCGAGCGCGGCGAGGTCGGCGGGGAACGGCAGCTCGACGGAGACCCGGACGGTGACGGTGCTGCCCGGCACGGCGACCGAGACCTTCGGCGGCGCGCCCCGCTCCGTCCGGCCGCGCCACGCGTCGTCGAGCGCCTCACGGGCGGCCCGGGCGGCGATCCGGGCGTAGACCCGGTCGGCCACCCGCAGCCGCCCGCGGACGCCGGGCTCGCGGCGGCGGGCGGCGGGGGTGACCGCGGTGGTGGAGGTGGCCGAGGTGGCAGGGGTGACGGGGGACGCCATCAGCGGCGCCGGTCGCGGCCGCGCAGCAGGTCGCCGAGATCACCGATCTCGATGTCGCCCTCCAGCAGGCGCCCGACCACGAAGCCGACCACGCCCAGCGCGGCCACCAGCAGGAACGCCGCGAAGCCGCCGAAATAGCCGGCGAAGCCGAGGGCCATACCCACCACCAGGCCGACAATGGCCAGGTTCATCCGCTACTCCTCGTCTTCCACTGCTGCTGTCCCCCGACGGGGCTACTTCAACTTGGGCCGCTGTCCGGAGGGGACGCTCTCCTCTTCCTCCTCCTCGACGTCCGGCTCGTCGGGCAGATGGACGTCGTTGACCGCGATGTTGACCTCGACGACCTCCAGGCCGGTCATCCGCTCCACCGCGTCGATGATGTTCTCCCGTACCTGACGGGCCAGTTCGGGGATGACCACGCCGTACTCGACGACCAGGGCGATGTCGATGGCGGTCTGCTTCTCCCCCACCTCGGCCTTGATCCCTCGCCCGACGGCGGACTTGCCGCCGGGCACCCGGTCGCGCATCGCGCCGAAGGTCCGGGACAGGCCGGACCCGAGGGCGTGGATGCCGGAGACCTCGCGGGCGGCCATACCGGCGATCTTCTCGACCACACCGACGGCCAGGGCGGTACGGCCGCGGTCGGTCACCCCCCGGCCGGTGTCGGCCGCCGGGGCGACCGGTCCGGGCGCGGCGGAGGGGTTCTTGTGCATGGTGGCGGGCGTCGGAGTGTCAGGCATGGGTGGTTCTCCCGTCGTACGGCTCCAGCTATATCGCAAATCGCTCCAACTCTGGCATTTCGCCACGATTCGCGCCCCCGGAGCGGCGACCGGGGGAGCTGCGACGCCGAAGGCCCGGCTCCGGGGGCGGTCCCCCGGAGCCGGGCCTTCGGCGTCCTCGTGCGGTCAGTCGCCGATGCCGGCCAGATCGCGCAGGCGGCGAGCCTGTGCCGCCCGTTCGGCCGAACGCTGCTCGTCGTACGAGCGTCCGCCCGCACCCTGGAGCAGCGCCTTGGTCTCGATGACGGCGCTGCGCGGGGCGGCGAGCAGCGCGGCGGCGAGGTCGCGGGCGGCGGCGTCCAGCTCCGCGCCGGGGACGGCCAGGTTGGCCAGCCCGATCGCGGTGGCCTCCTCGGCGCCGACCCAGCGGCCGGTCGCGCAGATCTCCAGCGCCCGGGCGTAGCCGACGAGCTCGGTGAGCGGCTTGGTACCGGCCAGGTCGGGGACGAGGCCGAGCGAGGTCTCCTTCATGGCGAACCGGGCGTCGTCGGCGACCACGCGCAGGTCGCAGGCGAGGGCGAGCTGGAAGCCGGCGCCGACGGCGTGGCCCTGGACGGCGGCGATCGTGACCACGTCGGGCCGGCGCCACCAGGAGAAGGCCTCCTGGTAGTACGCGATGGTGTCGTCGAGGTCCTTGTCCTCGGCGGCGGCCAGCTGGAGGAAGGTGACCTCGCCGGGGATCCCCTCGGGGGTGAACATCGCGCGGTCCAGGCCGGCCGAGAAGGAGAGGCCCTCGGCGCGCAGCAGCACCACCCGGACGGCGCCGGGAAGCTCCCGGCCGACCGCGGCCAGCGCGCGCCACATCGCGGGCGACTGGGCGTTGCGCCGTTCGGGCTGACAGAGGGTGACGACGGCGAGTTCGCCGTCGATCTCCAGGCGGACGCCGTCCTGCTCCCAGCTCGGGGCCTGCGGGTCGGTGGCGGGGGCGGTCATGCGGGGACCTCCGGTGGCGAGGGACTTGGCTACCGGAGAGTAACAAAAACTGGGCGCGCTGCGGCAGGGCAGCGGCGCCCAGTGTTTCGGACGGGTCCGGGCCGGGCCCGGACGGACGGCGGCGGGCATGACGATCGGCGGCCGGTTCGCTCCGACCGGAGGCGGACGACCGACGTCGTCCATCCGGCCCGCGCCCTGCCGCCGAGTCATCCGTCGAAGAACCGACGGACCGTCAGGAGCTGGCTCCAGCAGTAGCTTTGTTCTTGCCCCGCGTGGCACCGCCGCGGCCCCGGAGGATCACTCCGGACTCGCTCAGCATCCGGTGCACGAAGCCGTACGAGCGACCGGTCTCCTCCGCGAGAGCGCGAATGCTCGCCCCGGAGTCGTACTTCTTCTTGAGATCGGCCGCGAGCTTCTCACGCGCGGCACCGGTCACCCGGCTGCCCTTTTTCAGAGTCTCGGCCACCCGTGCCTCCTCGTAGCGTTGCTCGGTCAGATTCCCATGATCACCCATCCACAGCCTCCTGGCCACCCATTCGACAAGGTCGATGCCGGGAATGCGCGTTCCGTCGGTGGTGATCCGAGCGCACAAGGGCGCTCACGCAGAGTGCACGCCCCCGGAGCGATACCGCCATTCGGCGCGAAAGAGCTGATCAGCAGCATCGGCCCGACCACGATCGAGTGGCGGGCCGACGGAAGCTTCTCAAACGGAATCCCGGACCTCTTCATTCCCGGACACGCCGTAAGTACTAGTTTTTCTGGTCCGAAGAGTGGACGAGGCGTCTACTCCAGGCCGGGCGGAGGCCGGGCCGGATCAGGCGGGCCGCATCAAGGGAGCCGGATCAGGCGAGCGAGACCAGGTCGTTGTAGGCCGGGCTCCAGAGGTCCTCCACGCCGTCCGGCAGCAGGATGATCCGCTCCGGCTGGAGCGCGTCGACCGCGCCCTCGTCGTGGGTCACCAGCACGACCGCGCCGCTGAACTCCCGCAGCGCGCCCAGGATCTCCTCGCGGCTGGCCGGGTCGAGGTTGTTGGTGGGCTCGTCGAGCAGCAGCACGTTGGCACTGGAGACCACCAGCGAGGCCAGCGCCAGCCTGGTCTTCTCACCACCGGAGAGCACCCCGGCCGGCTTGTCGACGTCGTCCCCGGAGAACAGGAAGGAGCCGAGGATCTTGCGGATCTGGACCAGGTCGGTGTCGGGCGCCGAGGAGCGCATGTTCTCCAGCACCGTGCGCTCCGGGTCCAGGGTCTCGTGCTCCTGGGCGTAGTAGCCGATCTTCAGGCCGTGGCCCGGGATCACCTCGCCGGTGTCCGGCTTCTCCACCCCGGCCAGCATCCGCAGCAGGGTGGTCTTGCCCGCGCCGTTGAGGCCCAGCACCACGACCCGCGAGCCGCGGTCGATGGCCAGGTCCACGCCGGTGAAGATCTCCAGCGAGCCGTAGGACTTGGAGAGGTCGGCGGCGGTCAGCGGGGTCTTCCCGCAGGGAGCCGGGTCCGGGAAGCGCAGCTTGGCGACCTTGTCGTTCAGCCGGACCTGCTCCAGGCCGGACAGCAGCTTCTCCGCACGGCGGGCCATGTTCTGCGCGGCCACCGTCTTGGTCGCCTTGGCGCGCATCTTGTCGGCCTGCGCGTTCAGGGTCGCGGCCTTCTTCTCCGCGTTGGCCCGCTCGCGCTTGCGGCGCTTCTCGTCGTCCTCGCGCTGCTGCTGGTACTGCTTCCAGCCCATGTTGTAGACGTCGATCGCGGAGCGGTTGGCGTCCAGGTAGAAGACCTTGTTGACGACCGTCTCGACCAGCTCGACATCGTGCGAGATGACGATGAAGCCGCCCTTGTAGGTCTTCAGGAAGTCCCGCAGCCAGGCGATCGAGTCGGCGTCGAGGTGGTTGGTGGGCTCGTCGAGCAGCAGCACGTCGGAGTCCGAGAAGAGGATCCGGGCCAGCTCGACGCGGCGGCGCTGACCACCGGAGAGGGTGTGCAGCTGCTGTTCGAGGATGCGGTCCGGCAGGCCCAGCGCGGCGGCGATGGTGGCGGCCTCGGCCTCGGCGGCGTACCCGCCCTTGGTGAGGAACTCCGTCTCCAGGCGCGAGTACTTCTTCATCGCGTTGTCCCGGGTGGCGCCCTTGCCGTTCGCCATCCGCTCCTCGTTCTCGCGCATCTTCTTCAGCACGCTGTCGAGGCCGCGGGCGGAGAGGATGCGGTCCTTGGCGAGGACGTCGAGGTCACCGGTGCGCGGGTCCTGCGGGAGGTAGCCGACCTCACCGGAGCGGGTGACCGTGCCCGAGGCCGGCAGGCCCTCGCCGGCCAGCACCTTGGTGAGCGTGGTCTTCCCGGCGCCGTTGCGCCCGACCAGACCGATCCGGTCGCCCGGGGCGACCTTGAAGCTGGCGGACTCGATCAGGATGCGGGCACCGGCGCGCAGCTCAAGGGCGTTGGCGGAAATCATGGCTGGGACTACTCCTGGGACGTGGGCGGGCGCCTGGGCATGGCACAGGGCCGGGGCAGCGGAAGGGGGCGACGTCGGCAGACCGGCGGACCGCCCGGGGGCGGCGCCGCTCGTCCGCTAGTGCCCGGAGAGAACAGCCATGACGGCAAGTCTACCGGGCCCCGTGACGGGGCCCGGAGGCTTTTACCGCCGGGGTACCGGTCTCAGGACTGCGGGGCGTCCTCCGCGGCGTCGCAGCTGCCCTGCGGGCGGACGGCGGCGAAGGGCTCGGCCGGGCTGCCGCAGGCCGCCTCGGGGGCCGCCGCCTGGGTGTCGAACACCTTGGGGCCGACGATCGGACCGTCCGAGATCAGCACCCGGCGGCCGTCCAGGGCCTTCAGCGACACCCCCGGGCCGGCGGCCAGCTGCCAGCCGGTGCTGTCCAGCCGGTAGCCGGTGATGCCGCCGGAGACCGGCTGGCCGGTGCTGTTGGCGCAGCTGCGCGGCACGAGCACCGCGAAGTCGGTGCCCACCGTGCGGGTCGGGTCGTAGACGCAGTTGCCGGCCGGCTTGGAGTTGTAACGGAGGTCACCGTCGGCGTCGCGGAAGCCCATGGTCAGCTCGGGGGTGACCACGGCCACCCAGGGCGCGGACTGCTGGACGGTGTGCAGGGCCGCCGCGGCGCGCTCCCGCTGGAGCTGCCTGCGCTGCTCGTCGGTCCGCTTCTCGGCGCCCGGCTCGCCCTGGCCGCTCATCCAGTCCGCCAGGCCGGGTACCGCGCGGTGCCAGCGCACCTCGTGGTCGCCGGGGCGCACCGAGGTGACCAGGCCGTCGTCCCAGACCACCACGGCGTTCTCGCCCGCCATCGCCAGGTACAGCGCGGTGGCGCCCTCGCGGCGGTAGGACCAGGCGGGCTCGCCGGTGTCCCGGTTGTAGGCCTCCAGGCCGGGGCCCACCTTCAGCTCCAGACCGTCCGCGCCCAACGACTGCGAGTTGACCGGGCTGGCGTCCGCGCCGCCCGGCCCGGCCACCCGGTCACCGAACGGCACCGGCTTGTTGGCATGCGCGGCCGCGCCCGCCACAAGGACCAGCAGGACCGCCAGGGCAGGGAGGATCGATCGGGGGGTGAGGACACGCAGCGGCTTCCAGGACACGGGCGGAGCGTACCTTTCGACACCGTCACGAGTCAGCCGGACCCGGCCGGACGGCGGGGCGGCGCGGGCGCGGCCGGCCGATTCGCGCCCTTCGCCGGATCCGCCCGCCCACCTGCGCCGTCGGACCCGCGGCCGCCCGGGAGGCGCTCCGGGCGGGCGGCCGCGGTACGGCCTCCAGGGCCGTCCGGACTGTTACAGAGGTGATACACGGCACGTTGCGGCAGACGGCGTTCGAATACCGCCCACTTTAGGGTGACATTCGGCTTTTCCGACGCCTGCGGGGCCTACTGTCTGCGAGCGGGGTATCACGGTCCGTCCCGCTGCCCCCGCCCCGTGACGCCGGAGGAGAGACCATGCGACTCGGCCGCCTGACGCTGGCTGCCGCCGCCCTGTTGATGCTGACCACCGCGAGCGTCCCCACCGGGACCCCGCTCAGCCAGACCGAACGGCACGCCCTCTCCTCGGACGCGTTCCAGCCCCGCGGCGCCGCCCCCCGGCCGGTCGTCCAGCGGCCGAAGCACGAGGCCCCGTTCGGTGCCTTCGTCGGCTCGTGGGACAAGTACATCCCCCAGCTGGGCCGCTACGCGCAGTGGCTGAACAACGCCAACATGCAGGTCGGCCACACCTATCTGGCCGGCAACAGCTGGGCGGACGTCGAGGGCGAGCCGGTGGTGCTCGGCATGTGGTCGCAGTGGCGGCTGGCCGACCCCTCCCGGATGCTGATCCTCGGCGTCCCGATGCTGGTGCCCAGCGAGGCCGCCGTGCCGGACGGCGAGGTGGCCAAGCTGCTCGCCCAGGGCGCCCGGGGGGACTTCGACCGCCACTTCCTGCGGCTCGCCCGCCGGCTGGTGGCGCTCGGCGGGGCGGACACCGTGCTCACCCTCGGCTGGGAGATGAACGGCACCACCTACACCCACCGCTGCAAGCCGGACCCGACCGCCTGGAAGGCGTACTGGCGGCGGATCGTCTCCGTGATGCGCTCGGTGCCCGGTCAGCGGTTCCGCTTCGACTTCACCCCCAACCGGGGGCTGGACGCGATCCCGTGGACCAAGTGCTACCCCGGCGACGACGTGGTCGACATCATCGGCATGGACAGCTACGACCAGCCCGCCGGCGCCACCTTCGACGACTACGTCCGCGAGCCGTACGGGCTGCAGGACCAGGTCGAGTTCGCCGCCAAGCGCGGCAAGCCGGTCTCTTACCCGGAGTGGGGGCTGTTCCGCAACGGCGACAACCCGGAGTTCGTGCAGCGGATGGTGGAGTGGATCCGCACCCACGACACCAGCTACCAGACGGTCACCGACTACTGCCCGCACGGGTTCTGGCAGTGCGCGCAGAACCCGCGCTCCAGCAGCCGGTTCAAGCAGCTGATGTCCGGGTCCAAGGGGGCCCCGGTCACCGCTGTGCCGGCGCCCCCGGCGGTCACCCCGCAGCCGGGGGCCGCCGGGTCGGGCTCGCCGGGCGACTCGCCGACCGCGGCGGCCTCCGGAACCCCCTCCCCACCGGCCTCGCCGTCCGCGGCACCGTCCCCCTCGCCCTCCACGCCGCCCTCACCGTCCGCCGCACCCGCGCCGGGCGGGCTGCCGGCCCGGCGCTGAAGGCGGGCGGCCGGGCCCGCAGGCGGGGCGGGGCTCAGCTCCGCCGGCGGGCCGCCAGCGCCTCCTTGAGCCTCGGCAGCCGGGTGCGCAGGACGTGCACCGCGACCTGCCGGGCCCGGACCGAGCCGGCCCGGGCGGCGGCCGCCGGCGCCGGCCCGCGCGGACCGAACAGCAGCCGCTGGTTGAACAGCTGGTCCGGCCGCCAGCGCTGCTTGTAGGGCTCCTGGCCGCGCAACAGGCTGAGCAGCGGGATCCCGGCGTCGACCGTCTCGTCCAGCGCCGCCCCGAACAGCAGACCGGCGATGTCCAGGCGCTCGCGCAGCCGGGGGTGCGCGCCGTACAGGTAGAGACCGCCGAAGGACGGGCAGAGCAGCAGCAGGTTCACCGCGACCAGCTCGCCGTCCAGCCAGTACTGGTGCACCGCGGCGCGGCCGGTGGCGACCAGGCCGGTGGTGGACTCGGCGAGGTGCCGGGCGAACCGCCCGGTGCGGTGCTCCGGGGTGACGCCGCGCTCGTGCCACTGCTCGAAGTGCAGTCGGAGCAGCCCCTCCAGGGCCTCGGGCACCTCCTCCGGGGGCGTCGAACGGACCTCGACCCCGGCCTCGGCGATCTTGCGGAGCTTCACCCGGCTGCGCTGGGCGGTCTTGCCGGGCACCCGCTTGAGCAACTGCTCCATCGGGACGGCCGGCAGGTACTGGCAGAGCGAGTCGCCGAACCGGCGCCGCCGGCCCCGCCACTGCTCGAAGACCCGCTGGACGGCCGCCTCGGGGTGCACCTCGCGCAGCTCCAGGCTGTGCCAGGGGCGGGTGAGCGGCAGGGCCGCGGCGAACTCGGCCGCCGCGCGATCGGCGCAGGAGTCGTCGAGCAGGATGTCGGTGAAGTCGATCAGCCCGTCGCCGAGGCCGGTCAGCCCGCCGAGCGGGCCGGGGCGCCGCCGGAACGCTCCCGCGCCGACCAGCCGGCCGTTCCGGCGGACCAGCAGGACCAGGAGGTCGCCCGGGCGGCCGTACTGGCGCCACCAGGAGCGCTGCCAGACCGCGGCCTGGAAGAAGGTGGCCGTCCGGCAGCGGGTGACCAGGTCGTCCCACTCCTCGGCGAGGACGTCCAGGGCGTCGTCCTCGCGGTGCAGCTCGGTGGTCCAGCGGGGCGCGCCGGCCTGGGCGGGGAGACCGGTGGTGGCCGGCGCCTCGGTGCTCATCGACCGCTCCCGGCGGCGCTCTTCTCCTTGGCCGGGGCCTTCTCGGCGGGCGACTTCCCGCCGGCTGCCTTCCCGCCCGTGGGCTGCGCCGGGGCGGCCTGCTCGGTGCCGGGCCGCTCCGCCGCGGCCTGTTCGGCCGGTTCGGCCGGGGCCGGGGCCTCTTCGCCGCGCGGGCGCGGGGTGGCCGGGGCGGCGGGCTCCGTGCCGGGCGTCGCCACGGCGGCCGGACCGGCCTCACCGCCCCGGCGGCGGGTCATCATGACCAGCGCGCCGATCAGCACCCCGGCGGCGGCGCCGACCGCGACGTCCAGCTGCGCGGACGGCGTGGTCGGCTTGTCGGGCTCGGCGGCGGGGGCCAGCGGGACCAGCCGGACGCCGGTCTCCTTGGTGCTGGTGTTGGCGAAGGCGACCAGCGACCGGGCGACCGCGTCGGCGGCCAGCACCGCCTCCCGGGGCCGCGCGCCGGTACCGGTGATCTCGATCATCGGGGCGTCCGGGGAGGTGGTGCCGTGCACCAGGGTCTCCAGTTCGGTGCGGCTGTGCCCGGTCTCGGCGGCGGCGGCCGCGAGCACCTGGGGCTGACCGGCCAGCCGGCCGTACGCCTGGGCGAAGTTGATCGCCGAGGCGCTCTCCCCCTGGTTCTCCGGCACCACGATCACATAGGAGTTGGCGGCGTACGAGGGGTGCGCGACGACGGCGTACCCGGCGCCGGCGGCGGCGCCCAGCGGCACCGCGAGGACCACCGGCCACCAGCGGCGGGCCAGGCTGCGGACGCTTCGGCGCGGTTCGGACATGGGGTGCTCCTTGGATATGGGGGCCGCCCGGCCGGCGGCCCGGGGGTTCGGCGGCTGCCTGCGGCTCAAGCGGGTGCCAGGCGGTCGTAGAGGGCGCCGAGGTCGGCGGCCACCCGGACGATGTCGTAGTGGCCGACCGCCGGGGGCCGGGGCAGGGGCTCGGGGCCGTGGTCGTTGAGGTGGCGCAGCTCGCGCAGCGCGGTGGTGTAGGCGGCGGCGTCGGAGGGGATCCGGCGGGCCTGCGGAGCGGCGGCCGGCGGGAGTTCGTCCAGGGCCGGACAGGCGCTGTGGCGGACCGGCAGGCCGGCCGCCAGGCCCTCCAGGACGCCGAGGCCGAAGGTCTCGGCGGTCGAGGGGGCGGCCAGCACGTCCAGCGCGGCCAGCAGGTCGGGGACGTCGTCGCGCTCGCCGGTGAGGACCAGGCGGTCGCGGACGCCGAGTTCGGCGGCCCGCCGCTCCAGGGCGGCGCGTTCGGGGCCCTCGCCGACCAGCACCAGGCGGGCGGCCGGGTCGAGGCCGGCGAGCGCCTCCAGCAGGACGTGGAACCGCTTGCCGGGTACCAGCCGGCCGACCCCGCCGACCACCCAGCTCGCCGCCGGGAGGCCGAGGTCGGCGCGCAGCCGGTGCCGGGCCGCGGCCCGGTCGGCGTCCGGACGGCGGTAGCGGGCGGCGTCGATGCCGTTGGGGATCAGCTCGACCCGGCCCGGCGGCACGCCCCAGGCGTGCAGGGTCTGGGCGACCTGCCGGGACACCGCGACGGTGGTGGTGCCCAGGCGCTCGGCCGCCAGGTAGAGGCCCTTGACGCCGCGGGTGACCGGGCGGCCCTCGATCACCCCCGCGTGCAGCGAGTGCTCGGTGGCCACCACCGCCCGGACGCCGGCCAGCCGGGCGGCCAGCCGCCCGTACAGGCCGGCCCGGTAGAGGTGGGTGTGGACGAGGTCGTAGCGGCCGGACCGGATCAGCCGGACCAGCCGGGGCAGCGCGCCGACGTCGCGGTTGCCACGCATCGCCAGGTGGTGGACGGTGACGCCCTCGGCGCGCAGCGCGGTGGCCACCGTGCCGGGGTTGGTCAGCGCGACCACCTCGCAGTGCTGGTGCGCGGGCAGGTGGCGCAGCAGCAGCTGGAGCTGGCGCTCGGCGCCGCCGGAGGCGAGACCGGTGACGATGTGCAGCACCCTCACCGGTCGGCCCCCCGCCGGCCCGCACGCTCCCCGGCGGGGCGCTCGGACCCGCCCGCGGTGCTCCGGGCGCCGGTGCTCCCCTGCGTCTCCTCGCGCTCGGCGCCGGCCCGGCCCTTCGACGCGGAGCGTGCCGCGAGGCGGTTGCGGCGCAGCTCGGTGACGGTGTCGCGGAGGCGGTGGCGGCCGCGCTTGGCGCGCAGCCGCCAGGCGCCGTCGCGGTCGCCGACGTAGCAGCGGGGCAGCGCGTAGCGGCCGGTGAGCGGGGAGTGCGCGATGGCGCAGGCGTAGTCGTAACCGGCGTCGCGCACGGCCAGCGTGGCGGGAAGGTCGACGGCGCCGTACGGGTAGCAGAAGCCGGTGACCGGACCGCCGACGACCTCCTCCAGCACGCGCCGGCTCTCCCGGGTCTGGGTGGCCAGGACGTCGGCGGGCAGGCCGGGCAGGGCCTGGTGGCCGAGGCCGTGGGAGCCGATCTCCCAGCCGGCGGCCGCGAGTTCGGTGACCTCCTGGACGGTGAGCAGCTTCTTGCGCGGGCCCTCGACGTCCCAGTCGTTGGCCCGGCCCAGCAGGTCGGCGACCACGTAGGCGGTCGCGGTGAACCCGTACGCCTGCAGAATCGGTACGGCGAAGCGGCCGAAGTCCGCGTAGCCGTCGTCGAAGGTCAGGCCGACCATGTTGTCGGCCCGGCCGGCGGCCCTGGCCCGCATCAGCTCGCGGACCGAGACGCCGCGCCGGCCGCGCCGGTGGAGCCAGGCGATCTGCTCGGCGAAGCGCTCCGGGCTGACGGTCAGCTGGTACGGGTCGTCCTCCTCGACGGCCACCGAGTGGTACATCAGGATCCACGGCGAGGTGGCCTCCTGGACGGGTGCCCGGGTGGCGGGCCGGCGACTTCGGGGCAGCTGTGCCTCCGGGCGGCGGCCCGCGGCGCGCGGCACCTCGGTCCGTGGACCGGCTGCCGCCGGCGCGCCGGAGCGGCGTACGCCCGACAGCACCGACCGTACGGATCCCCGTTCAGCGTCCATGGGGAGGCTTCCCTTCATCGGCAACGGATGGCGGGCACAGGGCCCGGACGACGGCGAGGACCGGTCCGCGCACCTCGCGGGCACCGAGACCGGTGCCGAGGGCGGCGAAGGCGAGCGCCACGGTGAGGCCCCCGAGCAGCGTCGAGAGCAGGGGGTCGGCGGGGAGTCCGGCGGCGGGGGTGCCGAGGGCGGCCGCCCCGGCGGCGGCGGCCAGCAGCCTGGCGTGGCCGCCGAGGACCAGGCGCAGGCGCAGCGCGATGCCGCGCAGGACGAGCCCGCGCAGCAGCAGCGCCGCGGTGGTGGTGATGCCGGCCGCGTTCCCGGCGGCCAGGCCGAGGGCGCCGAAGCGGGGCGTGGCGAGCAGGCCGACGGCGACGGTGACGACCAGGCCGAGCACCATGGCGGCGGCCGGGTACCAGTCGAGCAGCCGGCGGCCGCCGTCGTCGGTGCGCGGGTCGCCGGCGCGGCGGACCACCGGGCGGAGCGAGAAGTAGGGGCGGATCATCACGCCGATCAGCGCCTGCGCGGGCAGTCCGAAGCTGTAGACGCGGATGACGGCCGCGGTGGCGGCGGTGTCCTGGGCGCCGAAGGCGCCGCGCTGGAAGAGCAGGGCGACCACCGAGGGGGCGCAGGCCAGCAGGAAGGCGGTGCCGAACAGGACGACCGCGGCCGCCTGGCCGAGGTCCTTCTCGACCCGGTCGCGGGCGGCGGTGAGGTCCCCGGCGGCGAGCGCCCGGGCGACCAGCGGGAAGGTCACCGTGCAGATCAGGATGGCCGCCGTCATGGCCAGTTGGGAGACCTTGGCGGCGTAGTTGAGGTGCGAGATGGTGCCGGGCGGCAGCGCGGAGCCGAGGAAGCGCTCGATGAAGACCTGAGCCTGCCGGGTGAGCGTGAAGGCGGCCACCGGCAGCAGCGCGAGCGGGATCAGCACGAGTGCGGGGCGGGCCCGGCGGCCCGCGGCGGCGCGGCCGGACCGCAGCCGGCGCAGGAACGGGACGACCAGCAGACCGGCCATCAGCAGGCTGCCGAGGGCGACGCCGATCGCGGCGGAGCGGACGCCCCAGAGCGCGTGGCAGCTGAGCAGGACGCCGAGGATGCCGACGTTGTAGGCGACGTAGATGCCGGCCGGGGCGGTGAAGCTGTGGTGCGCCCGGAGTGCGGCGGCGAGATAGCCGGCCACGCCGAAGGGCAGCACGGTGCAGGCGGTGATCCGGGTGCAGGTGACGGCGAGCCCGGGGTCGGCCAGGCCGGGGGCGAGCAGGTCGACCAGCTGGGGGGCGCCGAGCGCGACGCCGAGCGAGAGCGCGGTGAGCGCCAGCAGCAGCCAGGGCAGGGTCGCGCGGACCAGCTGGCGGACCGGGTCGGGCCCGTCGGGGTGCTCCTCCCGCAGGACCAGGGCCAGGGCGAAGGCGGGCACCATGAGGAAGGACATGGCGTCCTCGATCAGCAGCGGTGCGGCGGTCTCCGGGACGGTCCAGGCGACCAGGAACGCGTCGGTGCCCTGGTTGGCGCCGAAGTAGCGGGCCAGCAGCAGGTCGCGGAGCAGGCCGAGGGCGGAGCCGGCGGCGCTGAGCACGGCGGTGATGCCGAAGGCCTTGGCGAGGAAGCCGCGCCGGGGGGCCGCCGTGGTCTCGGCGGCGGGTGCGGAGCGGGGGGCCGGCAGCGTCGGGGTGAGCGCGGTCGGCCGGTCGGTGGTCATCGGGGGGTCGCCTCCGGTGTGGCGCCGGCGGCGGTCCGGGCGGCGAGGCCGAGGACGACGGAGGTCAGCACGGTGGTGGTGCCGCCGATGTCCGCGTAGAGGAAGTCGACCAGGACCCAGACCAGCAGGGCGAGCGCCGCGAGGCCGCTGCCCCGGGCCCGGCGCAGGCACCCGACCAGCAGACCGAGGAACAGCGCGGCGTAGGCGACGATGCCGATCAGCCCCTGCTCGCTGAGGACCAGGAAGTACATGTTGTGCGGGGAGAGCAGCGGTTCGCGCTGGAAGCCGATGGTGGCGTCGGCCGCGTCGCTGCCCGAGGAGAGCCGCAACGGGGCGTTGCTGTCGCGCAGTTGCTGGAAGGCCTTGGGGCCGGCGCCGCTGACCGGGTGGTCCTGCCAGATGCGCCCGGCGGTGGACCAGAGGTCGTAGCGGTCGGACACCGACTGGTCGGGGGCGGCCGAGACGGAGCCGATGGAGCTGATCCGGGCGGTGACGCCGGAGGCCCCGAGGCCGAGGCCGCCGATCAGCACGACGGCGGCGGCCAGGCCGAGGACGGCGCTGCGGACCGCCAGCCGGGCGTCGGCCCGCAGCAGCAGGACGGCGGCGGCGGCGCCGGTGGCGATCCAGCTGCCGCGGCTGAACGAGACGGCGAGCGGGAAGGCCAGGAAGGCCGCGGCCGCGAACATCGCCCGGCGCAGCTTCGGCCGGCCGGCCGGGCCTCGCTCGGCGAGCCCCAGCGCGAGGGCCGCGAGCAGGCCGTAGCTGACCACGGTGGACATCGCCATGATGTCGAGCGCGCCGAAGGTGCCGACGGCGCGGATCGGCCGGCCGGTGTAGGAGGCGCCCGTCCCGGTGAGGTACTGGTGGGCGCCGACCACGCCCTGGACCAGCGCGGCGGCGACGAAGGAGCCGAGCACCAGCCGCCGGTCGGTGCGGTCGCGCAGCGAGCAGAGGACGGCGGCGGGCACCAGGACGAAGACCTGGGTGAGCCGGACGAAGCCGGTGAGGCTGGCGGCCGGGTCGATCGAGCCGACGGTGGCGACGGCGGCGGCGAACACGATCACGCCGAACTGCACGGCGGCGGTCCGGCCGATCGCGGGGGTGCGGCCGCGCAGCAGCTCGACGGCGGTGACCGCGACCAGGGCCAGCGAGGCGAGGTCGGCGGCGGTGACGTGGACGGCGGCGGTGACGTCCTTCTCGCCGGTGGGGACGCAGACCAGCAGCACGGTGGCGGCCGCGAGCAGGCTGGGCCGGGCGGCGAGCGCCGCGACCGCCCGGTGTAACGCCCGGGCGGGCGTCGGGACGAGATCGAGGGTGAGGGCCACGCTGGTCAGCTTCCGTCCGGGTGGAGCATCAGGGCCGCGGTGCGGCACAGGATCTTGACGTCCTGCCAGAGGCTCCAGCTCTCGATGTAGCGGTTGTCGAAGCGGGCCCGGTCCTCGATGGAGGTGTCCCCGCGCAGGCCGTTGACCTGGGCGAGCCCGGTGAGGCCGACCGGGACGCGGTGGCGGTCCGCGTACTCGGGGTAGGCCTGGCTGAACCGCATGACGAAGTAGGGGCGCTCGGGGCGCGGGCCGACCAGGCTCATGTCGCCGCGCAGCACGTTCCACAGCTGCGGCAGCTCGTCCAGGGAGCTGCGGCGCATCAGCTTGCCGACGGCGCCCATCCGGTGGTCCTGGGAGATGTTCCAGCGGGTCGCCGACTCGTGCTCGTTGCTGGGGCGCAGGGTGCGGAACTTGAGGACGGTGAAGACCCGGCCGTCCAGCCCGGTGCGCTGCTGGCGGAAGAGCACGCCGGGGCCGGTGTCGAAGCGGACGGCGAGCGCGCACAGGGCGAGCACGGGGGCGAGGGCGAGCAGGCCGAGGCCGGCGGCGGTGACGTCCAGGGCGCGCTTGGCGGCCCAGCCGGGGCGGCGCATCGCCGGGCGGTCCACCTTCAGGCAGGGGAAGCCCCAGAGGTGGTCGCCGCCGGTCGAGTGGCCGTTCTCCAGGGAGCCGTACTCGCGCAGCGCGGGCACCAGCCAGACCTGGCAGCCGAGCCGGGCGGCGTCGCGCAGGGCGGCGGCGGTCTCGGCCTCGTCGGCGGCGCCCGCGGTGGCGACGACGTGGTGGATCCGGTGGCGGCGGACCTCGCGCTCCAGCACCTCGCGGCCGCCGAGCACCGGTAGGTCGGTGTCGCCGGCCAGCAGCGGCGGGTCCGGGTCGAGGAAGCCGACCGGGCGCATGCCGTATTCGCCGCGCTCCCTGAGGGCCTCGGCGACCCGGCGGCCGAGCCGGCCGGCGCCGAGGACCAGTACGGGGCTGGGCCGGCTGCGGCGGATCCGGCGGACCAGGTGGAAGAGCAGCGTCCGGCCGCAGACGGCGAGCAGCAGCTGGGCGCCGAGCAGCGCGGTCAGCCGGGCCGGGGTGGCGGGGCCGGTGTCGGGCCAGCGGCCGTCCAGGCAGCCGGCCAGGGTGACGGCGAAGGCGGTGGCCACGACGGCCCGGACGGTCAGCGCGGGGAGCTCGTCGAGGACGGAGAGGGTGAGCCGGGCCCGGTAGAGGCCGCCGGCCAGGTTGAGCAGGAGCAGCAGCGGGAGCAGGGCGGCCACGCCCAGCAGCGGATCGACCCGGACCGCCGGGTCGAGGGCCCGGTTGGCGAGCCCGGTGGCGGTGCACAGGGCGAAGGCGTCGACGGCGGCCAGGGTGACGGGCAGGGCGAGCCGGGAGCGGACCGGTCGGCGGTGGCGGCGGAGCGCCGGGGTGCTGCGGGTCTGTGCGGACCTGGCGGGGCGGTCGAGCAGTCCGGTGGCGGGCCGGCGCGGGCCGGACAGGGGCCGACCGGGCCGTGGCACGCTGTCGTGGTCAATGGTCATCAGCGCACGAACTCCCCTGCTGTGTGCCCGGGGTGACGGCGGCCCGGCACCGGTTGGCCCGGGGCGGCCGTCCCGGCCCGGTGGGCGCGGTCCTGACTGCACCTGCTGCCGCTGGCGGCTTTCGGTTCTCTCGCGAATTCCCGGCGTGAAATCGAAATGAAGCAGGCAAAATCAGACAGTACCGAACGTGGCCCTGGATGCTGGAAGTTGACTTGCCATTTCATTCCAGCCGCCCATTAATAGGTATTTCCGATTTCACCCCTCGCCCACAAACCGGTTGAGGGTGCGAATACGACAGCTCCCAGCGGAGGGCATTCACGGCATGTGAAACGATCAGATCCGCTCTGGGACACGGGCACGGCGGCGCCCGGCCGCCGGCCCGGCGCCCAGTAGATCGCGGTAGAGCGCGTCCACCTGTTCGACCACCGATCGCACGTCATGGCGCGCCACGGCGTGCTCGCGCAGGCGCGCACCGCGTCGCTCGCACTCGATCGGGTCGGACAATGCTTCGGCCATTCGGGTGGCGAGCGCGGCGGCGTCCCCGGGCGGCACGACCGCGCACTTCCGCTCGGTCGGAGGCAGGCATTCACGGGCTCCGGGCACATCCGTCAACAGGACCGGCCGGCCCGCCGCCATCGCCTCCAACGGCGCCAGCGCCATCCCCTCCCAGCGCGAGGGCAGCACCACCAGATCGGCCGCCGCCAGCCACGGCCGCGGATCCGGCACCTCCCCGGCCAGCCGGATCCGGGACGGTTCGGCCGACTCCCGGACGGCGGCGGCCAGCCGGGCCTCCTCCGGACCGGTGCCGACCAGGGCCAGCCGGGCCTGCGGCACCAGCCGCAGCACCTCGGGCCACGCGTCGAGCAGCACGTCCTGGCCCTTCTGGCGGCAGAGCCGGCCCACGCAGACCGCCAGCGGCGCGTCGAGGTCGAGGCCGAGCGCGATCCGGGCGGCCCGGCGGTCGGCGGGCGCGTAGTGGCGCACGTCCACGCCGTTGGGCACCACCGCCCAGTCGGCGTGCAGGCCCGCGGCGACGCCGTCGGCCCGCTCCTGGACGCTGACGCAGAGCAGACGGTGCGCCCACCGGGTCGCGTAGCGCTCCCAGCGCAGGGTGGCCGCGGCCAGCGCGCCCTCCACGGCGGCGAACGACCAGGCGTGCGGCTGGAACACGGTCGGCATCGCGCCCCGGATGGCCAGCCGGCCCGCCAGTCCGGCCTTGGCGCTGTGCAGGTGGACCATGTCGGGCGCGGCGGCGCGGACGATCCGGCGCAGCCGCCACGCCTCGGCGGCGACGGACGGGCCGGGCGAGCGGCGGGCGGGCCAGTCCTGGACCAGCGCCCCGGCGGCGGCGGCCTCCTCGGCCAGCCGGCCGCCGCGCGGGCAGGCGACCAGGACCCGGTGGCCGGCCTCGCGCTGGCCGCGGACCAGGTCGACGACGACGCGGGCGACCCCGCCGTCGACGGGCTGTGAAATGTGAAGGATCGTCATATGCACGGCGGCGAGCCTAGGGTGGCTCCGCCGTGCCCGGGGGCCGTCGTCACCCGCAGGTGGCGGCCGTCCACCCGTACGGCTTGCTGGTCGTACGGGTGGGCGAGGCCGTCGAATCTTCTTGCTGGTCCGGCGCGCGGGGCGGCGGCCGGCGGCCCTCCCCGGCCGGCCCGGACGCGCCCGGTCTCAGCGGACCTCGGCCGCCAGGTTGGCCAGGATCTGGTCGTGGATCCGGTTCAGGCCCTTCGGCGCGAAGGTGCGCTCGAAGAAGCCGCCGATGCCGCCCGCACCCTGCCAGGTGGCCGAGACGGTGACCTTCGACCGGCCCTCACCGGCCGCGGCGACCGTCCAGGTGATCACCATGCTGGAGTTGGCGTCCTTCTCCACCAGCTGGTCCGGCGTCGGCGCCGAGACGGTGAACAGGCAGTCCCGCACCCGCTTCTCGGTGGCCTGGAGCCTCCAGTGCACCTGGGTGCCCGCGCCGGTGCCGCCGACCCGGACCTCGTACTCGCTGTACTGCGCCGGCAGCAGCTTGGGGCGGGTCACCTGGTAGTCGGCCAGCGCCTCGTAGACCCGCTCGGGGGCCGCGTCGTAGACCCGCTCGGTGGTGGCCTGTACCTGTCCCATGACCGTGCTCTCCTCGTCTGGTACGTCCGGTTTCACCGGCTAGCCAACCACAGCGCACGGCCCGGGACGGTGCAGGGGCTCGGGGTGGCACCGCGTCCCGGCCGACCGGGGCGCGCCGGGCCGGGCTCAGGACAGGCGCAGGCCCCCCGTCCGCTGCGCCCGCGCCTCGCCGAGGCGCAGCGCCAGTGCCGCGCCCGCCAGCAGCAGCACGCAGAGCACGGCCAGCCGGCCGAGCCCGGGGGCGAGTTCGCCGAACCCCTCCCGCTCCAGCAGCGCGCCGCGGACCACGGCCAGGCTGCCGGTCAGCGGCAGCGCCGCGCCGAGCATCCGCAGCACCCCGGGCAGCGCGAAGACCGGCAGCCGGACCCCGGCGACGAACCACATCGGATCGTCCAGCACGGTGTAGACGAAGGTGGAGTCGCGCGAGAACACCATCAGGCTGTTGAGCAGCGCGCCCCAGGCCACCGCGGGCAGCAGCAGGGCGAGGAGCACCACCGGGTAGACCCAGGGCCCGGCGACGTCCAGGCTGCCGAAGCCGAAGGCGGCGGCGCCCAGGAAACAGGTGAGCAGCCAGGCGTTCTGCAGCAGTGCGCCGGCGCCGTTGGCCAGCATCAGGACCAGCCGGTCGGCGGGCGAGAGGAAGAGCAGCTCCAGCGTGCCGGTGGTGCGCTCGTAGGCGAAGTTCCACGCGGACTGGACGAGCGAGAAGAAGAACGCCCAGGCCAGCGCACCGGTCGCGAGGAAGCCGAGCAGCTTGGCCGGGTCGGCGGCGAGCGGCCAGCGGGCGGCGGCGGCCGAGCCGGCGGCGATCGGGTGCAGCGTGTAGTAGGTGGCGGCCAGTTGGAGCACCGGCCAGACCAGCATCGAGGCGAGCACCAGCGGCTGGCCGAAGAGCGTGCGGTGCTGCTTCAGCGCCTCGGCGGCGAACACCTTGCCGGCGTGCCGCAGCGGCCGGGTGGCGAGGCGGTCGCCGTCCGGGCGGGGCGGGCGACGGGTGCCCGGGCGGGGTGGCGGGAGGGTGCGGCCGACGGGGTGGGGCGGCCGGGCGCCGCGGTCGGCCGCGGCGAGCAGCAGCAGCTCGACGGAGGGCGGCGCGGGGTGCGCCGGCCGGGTCGACGGGCCGGTCACGCGGCCACCTCCGAGCGGGCGCCGGCGGGCGCCGGGGCGGTGTCGGTGAGCGCCAGGACGGCGTCCTCCAGGGTGGCCTCGGTGACCTCCAGCCCGCCGATCGACCCACCGGCGGCGACGATCGCCCCCGCCAGCGGGCCGGCCACGTCCTCGGGATGGCGGACGGTGACCAGCAGGCCGCCCTGCCCGGTGGCCCCGAGCTCGGCGCGGACACCGAGGCGGAGCGCGAAGTCGGCCACGGCGGCCTCCAGTTCGGGAGAGGGGTTGGTGACGGTGACCCGGACGCTGCGGTGGCTGCCGGTCGCGGCCTTGAGCTCGGCCGGGCTGCCGGCGGCGAGGTGGCGCCCGCCGGAGATCACGTAGACGTGCCCGCACAGCTCCTCGACCTCGGTCAGGTAGTGCGAGGTGAGCAGCACGCCGCGCCCCTCGGCGGCGAGGGCGGCGACCACCCGGCGCAGGTCCCGGGCGATCGGCGCGTCCAGGCCGAGGGTGGGCTCGTCGAGCAGCAGGTAGGCCGGGTCGTTGATCAGGCCGCGGGCGATCGAGAGCCGCTGGGTCATGCCCCGCGAGTACCGCTCGACCGGGGTGTCGGCGGCTCCGGTGAGGCCGACCAGCTCCAGGAGTTCGCCGATCCGGGGGCGCAGAACCGCGCCGGGGACGTCGTAGAGGTGGCCGAAGTAGCGGAGGTTCTCGGCGCCGGTGAGCTTGCCGTAGACCATCCGCTCGCCGCCGGCGATCAGGTTGATCCGGCGCCGGGCCTCGCGGGCGTGCTCGACCAGGTCGAGGCCGTCCAGGGTGACGGTGCCGGAGGTGGGGCGGAGCAGGGTGGCGAGGATCTTGATGGTGGAGGTCTTGCCCGCGCCGTTGAGGCCGAGCAGTCCGGTGACCCGGCCGGCCGGGATCTCCAGGTCGAGGCCGTCGACGGCGGTCTTCACGGCGCGCGGGCCGAAGAGGCCCTTCTCCCGGCTGCGGAAGGTCTTGCGCAGGGCGGTGGTGCGGATCATGTCACTGGCTCCGGTTCGGGTGGTCCATGCGTCGGGGGCTCCGTTCGGAGGCGGTTCAGAAGCTCCGCTCGGCGGCCCGGCGCTCGGCGGCGGGCAGCAGCCGCAGACCGAGCAGCAGGTAGCCCAGGCTGAGGGCGAGGCAGGTCACCAGCCGCGCGGTGAGCTCGGTGAGCGGCTGCCCCCGGCCGAGCGCGCCGCGCAGCACGTCCATCGCGGAGGTGACGGGCAGCAGCTCGGCCAGCCACCGGGCGGGCCCCGGCAGGTAGCTGTTGGGGAAGGTGATGCCGCAGAGCAGCGAGACGGCGAGGAAGACGGTGTTCTGCGAGATGTGCGCCTCGCCGGCGACGATCATCAGTGCGCCGAGCAGCACCGCGACGGCGAAGACGGCGGCGCTGAGCGCGAGCAGCCCGGCGAGGGCGGCGAGCGGGTGCCAGGCGGGCAGCGTGACGCCGAGCACCGCGGCGAACCCGCCGAGCAGCCCGACCTCGACGGCGGTGTTGAGCAGCGCGAACCCGGTGAAGCCGAGCAGGTAGGGCAGCCGCCCGGCGGGGGCGATCAGCAGTGCGCCCAGGGTGCCCTGGCGCTGCTCGGTGATCAGCGCCTTGCTGCTCCAGAGCAGCATCCGGACGGTGAACATGTAGCCGGCCGCGCCGATCGCGATGTAGCCGAGGTAGTCGGCGCCTCCGGTGCGGGCGGTGAAGTCCTCGGCCACCGAGCCGCCGCCGATGGCGTGCAGGCCCAGGTAGGACAGGCCGAGGGTGAAGACGCCGATCAGCAGACAGCCGACGGCGTAGGACCACGGGTAGGCCCGGAAGGTCATCGTCCAGGTGCGGCGCAGCGTCGCCCAGGCGACGGACATCTGCTCCCCCAATCGTTCTCGTTCGTCCTCAGGCGCACTCGTTCCGCGTGAGTTTTCATTAGGAACTTACAAGTTCCCTTTCGGAACTAGCAAGGGGGTGCGAGGATGGACCGTCCTGGACGTGAGAGGAGCGACGGTGCTCAAAGAGGTACCCGCGCGGGACGCCACCTGCGCGATCGCCCAGTCGGCGGCCGTGATCGGCGACTGGTGGAGCATCCTGATCGTCCGCGAGTCGGCGCGCGGCCTGCTGCGCTTCGACGAGCTCCAGCACGAGCTGGGCATCTCCCGGAAGGTCCTCACCGAGCGGCTCGGCCACCTGACCGAGGCAGGCGTGCTGGTCCGGGTGCCGTACCAGAGCGCCCCGGTGCGCCACGAGTACCGGCTCACCGAGGCCGGCCGGGCGCTGCTGCCGGTCCTGGTCGCGATGCAGGACTGGGCGGACCGCTGGCTGCTCGGCGACGGCGCGCTCTCCGGCTCGGCCGCGCCCGACAGCGCGGAGGCCGCCCGGCTGGCGGCGCTGCCCGGCACCCGGCTGCCGGCGCTCACCCTGCCCGCGCACACCGGCGGCGAGCTGGACCCGGTCGATCCGGCGGCCGGCGCCACCGTGCTGTTCTGCTACCCGGCCACCGGCCGCCCCGGGCCACTGCCGCCGGGCTGGGGCGACATCCCCGGCGCGGTCGGCTGCACGCTGGAGAACCGGCTCTTCCGCGAGGCGTACCCCGAGTTCCGCGCGGCCGGTCTGGCGCTGCGCGGGGTCTCCACCCAACGGCCCGACGAACAGCGGGAGTTCGCGGCGGCGGAGGAGATCCTCTTCCCCCTCCTGTCCGACCTGGACGTCCGGCTGGCGGCTGCCCTGCGACTGCCCACCTTCCACGTCGGCCAGGGCCTGCGGCTGAAGCGGGCGGTGCTCGTGCTGGACCGCGCCCGGGTGGTGCGCCGGGTGGCCTTCCCGGTCACCGACATCCCCGCCGCCGTCCGGCAGGCGCTCGCGGACGCGCGCGAGGTGGCGCTGGAAAGCCGCTGAACGGGTCGGGCCCGAAAGGCGCACGGGTTAGGGTGACGGATGTGCTCGATCAGGTGACAGCAGTGCGCTACGTCGATCCGCTGCGGGCCGGCGGCTCCGTCCCCGGCGTCGTGGAGACCGACGACCTCGGCACCTACGTGGTCAAGTTCATCGGTGCCGCGCAAGGCCGCAAGGCCCTGGTGGCCGAGGTGATCGTCGGTGAACTGGCCCGGCGGCTCGGCCTGCCGGTGCCGGAACTCCGGCTGGTCGACTTCGACCCGGCGGTCGCCGACGCCGAGCCCGACCCGGAGGTCCAGGACATCCTCCGGGCGAGCCGCGGACTCAACCTCGGGATGGACCTGCTGCCCGGCGCCCGCGACTTCAGGCCCGGCATGATCCCCGTCGGGCCGGCCGAGGCCGGCCGGGTGGTCTGGCTGGACGCGCTCACCGGGAATGTCGACCGCAGCGTGCACAACCCCAATCTGATGGTCTGGCACGGCAAGCTCTGGCTGATCGACAACGGCGCCGCGCTGGTCTTCCACCACCGCTGGTCCGGCGCCGCGGGCTCGGTGGGCAAGCGCTACGACCTGAGCGCCCACGCCCTCGGCGGCTACGCCCCCGACGTCGCGCTGGCCGACGACGAGCTCGGGCCGCTGGTCACCACCGCGCTGCTGGAGGAGGTCGTGGCGCTCGTCCCCGACGCGTGGCTGGCCGACGAGCCCGGCTTCGACTCGGTGGCCGCGGTGCGGCACGCCTACGTCGCCCACCTCGCCGCCCGTGCGGCGCGCTCCCGCGACTGGCTGCCGGACGGCTTCGCCACGCCCGAGCAGGTGCGCGAGGCCGAGCGCCGGCGGGCCGCCGCCAGGCGGGCCGGCCGGCCCGCCTGGCTCCAGGAGGTGCCGGACCTGCACGGCAAGCCGGCGGTCGAGACGGTCTGGGACCACCACTTCGAGTGAGGGCCGGGGCGCCGCCGCTACCCGTGAGGGGTGGGGAGCGGGACCGAAGTCCCGCTCCCCACCCCTCGGTTCGATCAGCTCCGGCCGCTCGGGCCGTCGGCGCCTACCGTGCGGTCAGCGCGTCAGCGCCACCACTGGACCGCCTTCTCGGCGTTGATGATGCCCGCGCCGTAGAAGCCGTTGTCGTCCGCGCCGCCCTCGCAGGTGGCCGCCCACGTGCCGGTGCCGCCCGGGTTGTACGGGCCCGACGGGCAGGCGTGCGACTCGGCCTGGTTGGTCAGCAGCTCGGTCAGCTCCTCCGGGCTCGCCCACGGGAAGGTGCTGGCGAGCAGCGCCAGGACGCCGGCCGCGTGCGGGGAGGCCATCGAGGTGCCCTGCATGTAGCCGTAGCGGCCACCGGGGATGGTGGAGAGGGTGCGGCCGTTCTTGTCCGGGGTGTCCGGGATCTGGTAGAGCCGGTCGCCACCGGGGGCGGCGACGGTCACCTTGTCCTTGCCGTAGCTGGAGTAGTACGACTTGTCACCGTTGACGCCCACCGAGGAGACCGAGACCACGCCGTCCAGCTCGGTCGGCAGGTTGAGGCAGTCCTGGGTGATCGGGCGGGTGCCCGGGGTGGTGTCGTCCGGGCTGCTGACGTCCACGGTCTTGTGGGCGAGGTCGATGTTCTCGTTGCCCGCCGCGGCCACGTTGAGGACGCCCTTGCGCTGCGAGAACTCGACCGCGCGGCGCACGGCGGTGGTGATCGCCGCCTGGTCCGCGTCGTTCTGGCAGTTGAACATCCACGGGTCGACGTAGTAGCTGTTGTTGGTCACCTTGAACTTGTGCTCACCCGCCCAGACGAAGCCGCAGATCGCGTACTCCGGGTAGATGAACCCGCCGTCGTCGACGACCTTGACGGCGGCCAGCTTGACGTTCGGGGCTATGCCCTCGATGCCCTTGCCGTTCTTGGCCGCGGCTATGGTGCCGGCGACGTGGGTGCCGTGGTCGCCGTCGGGGCCCGGCTGCCAGGCCGCCCAGTCGGTGTTCGGCTTGCCGCCGTCGATGCAGGAGACCGACTGCGAGGCGTCGACGTTGGCGGCGAGGTCCTCGTGGGTGCCGTCGATGCCGGAGTCCAGCACGCCGACGGTCACGTTGCGGCTGCCCAGGGAGAGCTTGTGGGCCTTGTCGACGCCGATCTGACGCATGTCCCACTGGTTGGCCCAGTAGGGCTCCTGGCCGGCCGCGGCGGCGGTGACCGGCTCGGCGGCGACCTCGGCCTTCTGCGTCTCGGCGGCCGTGATGCCCTTGGTGCGGCTGGTGCCGACCGACTGGACGCCCTTCGCCTTCCGCAGCTTGGCGGCGAACTGGGTGTCGGTCGAGCGGGCGATCACCACGCCGATCTGCTCGTACGAGTACACCACGGTGCCGCCGAGGGTCGTGACGGCCTTCTCGACCTTCTGCACCTGGCCGTGGTTGGCCTGGGTGTTGACGACGTAGCTCAGCAGCGGCCCGGTGGTCGGCTCGGCCCCGGAGGCGGCGACGGCGGTCCCGGCGGGCAGTGCCAGGGCACTGGCCGCGGCGAGGGCGACGCCCACTGCGGCGTACCGGGTCCGGCTGATCCGAGGAACACTCATAGGGGTTGGCCCTCCCGAGTCGTCGTGCAGCTGCGGATGGCAGGTGCAGTGGAATGATCGGGACGCTAGTGAACATGCGTTGTAATCCGCAAGAGGTAGTCATCTAATCGACACCGTTCGGCCACTTCCGAGGGGTGCGGCTCCGGCCGATCCGACCCGGTGTCAATCCATACGGTGAATATCCGGCCCGCGCGCGCTTTCCCTCACCGGGGCGTAGACGATCCACAATTCCCGGGCCACCGGGGCCGCTCGGCGCACCCGGTCAGGGGCCGCCGCCGGGGCGCCCGCACCGCGCCGACCAGGGCCGGACGCTCCACCGGCCGGCCGGCCCGGGCCGCTACCGCGCCCGCCCGCCGCTCAGAGCCGGTACAGGCGACGGGCGTTGTCCGCCGCGACCTGCCGGGCGAGGTGGCGGCCGTCGGCCGCCGAGCAGGCGCCGTCCGCGCGCCAGCCGTCCAGCAGGGTGCCCAGGCCGTGCCGGAACTGGGCGGTGCCCACCAGGTAAAGCTCCGGCAATCCGTAGGCGTCGGTGGAGAAGAGCAGCTTGCCGAACGGCGCCAGCTCCAGCATCTCGCCGAGTACGGCGGCCACCCGGGGCCCGACGTAGGAGGCCGTCAGCCCGAGGTCGGTGTACACCAGCGGGAAGGCCTGGGCCAGCCAGGCCGCCTGCCGGTGGTAGGGATATCCGTGCAGGAGCACCAGCGGAACGCAGCTCGGCTCGGCGGCCCGGACGAAGTCGGTCAGCAGCGACGGGTCGGCCCGGTGCAGGGTGAGGTCCGGATCGCCGAACCCGGTGTGCAGTTGGAGCGGCAGGCCGAGCTCGGCGCACACGTCGAGGGCCGTCCAGAGCAGGTGGCGCAGCAGCACGGGGTGGCTCAGCCGGCCGCGCCCGGCGCGCAGCCACTCCCCGGCGGCCGCCACCACCGCCGCCGGGGCGGGGCGCTCGGCCGGTACCGCCAGGCCGTGCCGGTAGGCCACCACCGACTTGACCGCCACCGCGCCGGCCGCCGACGCGGCCAGCGCCTCGCGGACGAGGGCCGGCCAGGACCCGGCCGACGCCGAGACCGTCTCGGCGACGGACTCCAGCCGGACCACCTCGCGCACCCGGGCGCCGGCCGCCTCGGCGAACTCGCTGAGCGGGAGCAGCGGGTGGCCGGCCGCCTCGGCCAGGCCGGTGTCCACCAGGCAGGTGTCCAGCCCGGCGGCCGCCAGCAGCCGCCGGGTGGCCTCGGCGGCGCCCAGCTCCGCCCGCCGGGCCAGGTAGTCGGCGGCGGGGGCGTGCACGGGCAGCCCCAGCGCGGGCGGGCACCAGCGCCGCACGGCCAGGCCGAGGGCGCTGTCGAACGGCGTGGTGCCGGGCGCGGGCGGGCGGTCGGACTCGGTGAGCAGCCCGGCCAGCGCGCCGTCGGCGAGGTCGGCCACCACCACGCTGTGGCAGTGGTGGTCGACCAGCGCCGGCACCTCCAGCGAGCGCACCGGTCAGTACCGCCAGCGGGTGGCCGCGATCAGTTGCTCCGGGGTGGCCGAGGCGTGGCGCTCGCTCTCGCCGCGGCGGACGACCAGCACCGCCTCGTACAACGGCTCGCCGAGCGCCTCGCGGAGCACCGCCGACTGCTGGTAGGCCGCGAGCGCGTCACCCGGACCCGCCGGGAGCCGGGGCACCGTGCCGGGCGCGGCCTCGGCCGGGTCGCCGGTGAACTCGGGCGGGAGCGCGAGCCGTTGCGCCAGCCCGGCGAGACCGGTGGCGAGCACCCCGCCGATCGCCAGGTACGGGTTGGCGGTGGCGTCGAAGCACTTGATCTCGGCGTTGGCCGCGGTGGCGCGCTCCCCGGTGGAGCCCGTCACCAGCCGCAGCGCCGCCTCCCGGTTCTCCAGGCCCCAGCACTGGTAGGCGCCGGCCCAGTGCGAGGGCACCAGCCGCAGGTACCCGGCCGGGCTGGAGGAGCCGAGCACCAGCAGCTCGGGCAGCGCGCCGAGCACTCCGGCGAGGAAGCCCTCCGCCTCGGCCGTCAGCCCGTGCGGGCCGGCTCCGCCGCGGGCGAGGTTCCGGCCGTCCCGCCAGAGGCTGAGGTGGAGGTGGCCGCCGTTGCCGACCGAACCGGCCTCGACCACCGGGGCGAAGGAGGCGCGCAGGCCGTGCCGGGCGGAGACGGCGCGGACGGTCTGGCGGACCAGGACGGAGGTGTCGGCGGCCTCGACCGGCCCCTCCGGGGCGACCGACACCTCGAATTGGCCCGGCGCGTACTCGGGGTGGATCTGCAGGACGGCGAGGCCCTGCGCGCCGAGGGCGTGCAGCACCTCGCGCAGGTAGTCGGAGAGGTCGGTCAGGCGCTGCATGCCGTAGGCCGGGCCGTCGGTCGGGTAGCGGGGCTCCTCCCGCGCCGGCCCGGCGAGCGCGACCACCCACTCGACCTCGATACCGGCCTTGACGGTGATCCCGCGCTCGGCGGCGGCGGCCGTCATCCGGCGGGCGAACAGCCGCTGGCAGCCCGGGTGCGGGGCGCCGGACTGGGTGTACCGCTCGCCCGGGGCCCAGGCCCAGCCGGGCTGGGCGGCCAGCGGGACCACCCGGTCGAGGTCCGGGTAGAGCCGGAGGTCGCCGGTGGGCCCGCCGACCGACCGGCTGGTGACGATCGAGTCGTCGGCCAGGAAGACGTCGAAGCAGGGCGCCGTGCCGACACCCCACTCGGCGGCGTGCACCAGCCCGTCCAGCGGGACGGCCTTGACCCGGGCGATGCCCGCGTTGTCCACCCAGGTGACGGCGACCGCCTCCACCCCCGCCGGGCGCAGCCGCTCGACGGCCGCCTGCGCCCGCTCGCCGCGCTCGGCCCGGGGCGGCAGGGCGACGGCGGCCGCCGGGCCCGCGGACGGGTCGGGCGCGGCGGCGGGCCCGGACGCGGCGGCGGGACCCGCACCCCGGGTGGGCTCGGACGGGTCGGCGAGGCCGGCGGAGGAGACGGCTCCGGTGCTCATGCGGCCATGCTGTCGTGCCCGCCGACCAGGGGGAATTCCCCTATCGGGTGGTTCCGGCGGACGCCTGTCCACCCGTTCACTCCCGCGGGTCGCACCCCGGGCCGCACACCGGGCCGCCGCGGGCCCCGGGACCCGGCCGCCCCGGGCGCGGGCCGGCGGCGACCCGGGGCGGCCGGGAATCCGGTGGCGCCCGCCCCCTTCCTGCTGGCGAGTAGCTTCGCTACAGTGTCCGCACGCACCACCGTCGGGCTTCGGGAGCCGCACCGACGGGGTCGCCGGCCGGCGCGTGATCGCGCGGAACGGTCCGGCGGCGGGCGGTGCGTCTTCACCGGTCGTAGCCGCGGGTCGCGGCGAGCCGGATTCTCGCCTCGTATCAGAGCCGCTTCCTTCACCCCGAGCGCCTGAGTACCACGGCACACCCGCAGCACGGCCGGAGCGGACCGGCGGCTGCGCCGGTGGGCCGCAACCGTCATCTCCCCATGCCCCCGCGCGCGGACCCTCCTCCGACGGCGCGTCCGCCGGAGCGCGCGCGGGCCCTTATGACAAGGAGTCAGGACAGATGGAGCGTCCCTTCCCCACGGTCGCCGTGGTCGGCCTCGGCACGATGGGTGCCGGTGTCGCGGTGGCGGTCGCGCAGAGCGGCCGCCGAGTGATCGGCATCGAGGCCACCGAGGACTCCGCCGCCCGGGCCCTGGCCCGGATCGAGGAGGCCACCGCGCACGCCGTCGCCCGCGAGCGGATCACCGCCGAGGACCGGGCCGCGCTGCTCGCGCGGATCTCGGTCGGCCACGTGCTCGACGCCGCCGCCCCGGCGGACCTGGTGATCGAGGAGGTCCCCGAGCAGCTGGAGCTGAAGCGGGAGCTCTTCGCCGAGCTGGACCGGATCTGCCCGCCCGCGACGGTGCTGGCCACCGGCACCACCGCGCTGTCGGTGACCCGGATCGCCGCCGCCACCGCGCGCCCGGAGCGCGTGCTGGGCCTGCACTTCTTCAACCCGGTGCACACCATGAAGCTGGTCGAGGTGGTCCGCACCGTGCTGACCGCCCCGCAGGTCGCCGAGGACGCCGCGGCGTTCGCCCGCGACCTCGGCAAGGAGCCGGTGGCGGCGGGCGACCGCGCCGGCTTCGTGGTGAACGGGCTGCTCTTCGCGTACCTGAACCAGGCCGCCGCGATGTTCGAGTCCAAGTACGCCACCCGCGAGGACATCGACGCCGCGATGCGGCTCGGCTGCGGGCTGCCGATGGGACCGCTGGCGCTGCTCGACCTGATCGGCGTGGACACCGCGCGGACCGTCCTGGAGGCCATGTACGAGCAGTCCCGGGACCGGTTGCACGCACCCGCGCCGATCCTCGGCCAGCTGGTCTCCGCCGGACTGCTGGGCCGCAAGTCCGGCCGGGGCTTCTACACCTACGAGGCGCCCGGCTCGTCCAAGGCGGTCGGCGCCGCCACCGGGGCCACCGCGGCCAAGGCGCCCGGCCGGGAGGTGCGCCGGGTCGGCGTCTGCGGCTCCGGCACGATGGCCACCGGCATCGTCGAGGTGTTCGCCAAGGCCGGGTACCCGGTGCTGCTGGCCGCCCGCAGCCAGGAGAAGGCCGAGCGGGCCAAGGCGCAGCTGGCCAGGTCGCTGGAGCGCTCGGTGGCCAAGGGCCGGCTCTCCGAGGAGCAGCGCGACGCGGCGCTGGCCCTGGTGACGCCGGTCGGGCAGTACGCCGAGCTGGCCGACGTCGACCTGGTGGTCGAGGCGGTGGCCGAGGACCTCGCGGTCAAGCGCGAGCTGTTCGCCACCCTGGACAAGATCGTCAAGCCGGGTGCGGTGCTCGCCACCACCACCTCCTCGCTGCCGGTGATCAGCTGCGCGGCGGCCACCTCGCGGCCGCAGGACGTGATCGGCCTGCACTTCTTCAACCCGGCGCCGGCCATGAAGCTGGTCGAGGTGGTCTCCACCGTGCTGACCGCGCCGGACGTCACCGCGACGGCGCTGGAGATCTGCGCCAAGGTGCGCAAGCACCCGGTGGAGTGCGGCGACCGGGCCGGGTTCATCGTGAACGCGCTGCTCTTCCCGTACCTGAACGACGCCGTGCGGATGCTGCAGGAGCACTACGCGACGGTGGACGACATCGACACCGCGATGAAGCTCGGCTGCGGCTACCCGATGGGCCCGTTCGAGCTGCTGGACGTGGTCGGCCTGGACGTCTCGCTGACCATCGAGCAGGTGCTGCACCAGGAGTTCCGCGAGCCGGGCCTGGCGGCGGCGCCGCTGCTGGAGCACCTGGTGGCGGCCGGCTGCCTGGGCCGCAAGACCGGCCGCGGGTTCCGCGACCACGCGCGCCGGTGACCACGCCGTCGGTCGGGGGCGCCGCGCCGCTGGGCGCGGGCCCCACCGGGACGGGCCCGGCCGGCCCGGCACCGCTCCTGCCGGGGCAGCCCGGGTACGGGTCGCCGCGCACCGGCTGGAGCCCCGGGGCGGTGTCGGCGCGCTGGCCGAGACCGGCCGTGACCGGACCGGTCGCCCCGGTACGACGGGGAAGGCCCGCGGCGCCGGTGCCGGGGGCGTGTAGCGTTCCGGGCATGGATCGGGTTCAGTCAGCCTCCCCGCAGCACTCCGCCGGACCGCGCGGCGCCGACCGGCCGTCCGGGGCCGGCGCCGAGGGGAATCCCGGCAACCGCCGGGCGGCCGCGCAGCGCCAGCAGATGCGTCAGGACCTTGCCACGGCGGCGATGGAGCTTTTCGCCTCGCAGGGCTACGAGGAGACCACGGTCGACCAGATCGCCGCGGCCGCCGGCGTGGCCCGGCGGACCTTCTTCCGGTACTTCCGGTCCAAGGAGGAGGCGATCTTCCCGGACCACGACGACACCCTCGTCCGGGTGGCCGACCTGCTGGCCAGCGCCGAGTCCGACGAGCACCCGCTGGACGTGGTCTGCCGCGGCATCAAGGAGGTGCTGCGGATGTACGCCTCCACCCCCGCGGTCTCGGTCGCCCGGTACCAGCTGATCCGTCAGGTGCCGGCGCTGCGCGAGCGGGAGATCGCCGTGGTGGCCCGGTACGAGCGGCTGTTCACCCGCTACCTGCTGGGCCGGTTCGACACCGGGGGCGAGATCCCCTCGGGCTGGCAGCGGGCCGGCGAGGACGACTCGATGCTGGCCGAGGTGTCGGCGGCGGCGGTCGTCGCGGCCCACAACCACGTGCTGCGGCGCTGGCTGAGGGCCGGTGGCCGGGGCGACGTGGAGGCGCAGCTGGACCACTCCTTCGAGGTGATCCGGCGGACCTTCTGGGCCTCCGCGGCGCCGGGGGTGAGACGGCGGGGGTCCCTGGTGGCACCCGGTGCCAGTGTGACCCCCCTGGAGGAGGCGGCCGCGAGCGCACTGAGTGCCAGCCCCGGAGGTGAGGTACTCATCACAGTGGCCCGGACCGACGCTCCGCTGGACGTCGTGGTGGACAGCATCCGGGCCGCGCTGAGCAGTGCCAGGCGCGCCTGAGAGCTAGCGTTTCCGCAGGTCAGAGCAGTTCGAAGGGCCCGTACCGGAGATCCGGTGCGGGCCCTTCGCGCACCCGCCGGCGGGCGCTCGAACGCGGATTTGATTCACCTGAATTGATGACACCCGGTGTCTTTACGAGTGGCACAGGGTGCCACTACCTTGTTACCCACCAGTCGCGGCGCCGCGGCTCCCCACCACGGCGCGCCGTCGTCCGGCGCTCCCACACCCCGGGAGCTGTGCCCAGCAAGGTCCACCGCAGATCCACCGCACGGTCCCAGCCAGGCCACCCGCCAGACCACCCAACCACCCATCTCAGCGAAGCCGGTGTCCGCTCCCGGCTCCCCCAGACGCCCTGTGCCCCTCACACAGGTACGCCTTCGGAGGCAGCCATGAAGGAAATCCTCGACGCGATCCTCAACTCCGACAGCACCGCGGCGGACTTCGCCGCGCTCAAGCTGCCGGAGTCCTACCGGGCGGTCACGCTCCACAAGGACGAGGAGCAGATGTTCGCCGGCCTCGACAGCCGCGACAAGGACCCCCGCAAGTCCCTCCACCTCGACGAGGTCGCCCTGCCCGAGCTGGGCCCGGGCGAGGCCCTGGTCGCCGTCATGGCCAGCGCCGTGAACTACAACACCGTGTGGAGCTCGATCTACGAGCCGGTCTCCACCTTCGGCTTCCTGGAGCGCTACGGCCGGCTCTCCCCGCTGACCAAGCGCCACGACCTGCCGTACCACGTGCTCGGGTCCGACCTCGCGGGCGTGGTGCTGCGCACCGGCGCCGGGGTCAACGCCTGGAAGCCGGGCGACGAGGTCGTCGCGCACTGCCTCTCGGTCGAGCTGGAGTCCCCGGACGGCCACAACGACACGATGATGGACCCGGAGCAGCGGATCTGGGGCTTCGAGACCAACTTCGGCGGCCTGGCCCAGCTGGCGCTGGTGAAGACCAACCAGCTGCTGCCGAAGCCGAAGCACCTGACCTGGGAGGAGGCCGCCTCCCCCGGCCTGGTCAACTCCACCGCCTACCGCCAGCTGGTCTCGCGCAACGGCGCGGGCATGAAGCAGGGCGACAACGTGCTGATCTGGGGCGCCAGCGGCGGCCTCGGCTCGTACGCCACCCAGTACGCGCTGGCCGGTGGCGCCACCCCGATCTGCGTGGTCTCCAACGACCAGAAGGCCGAGATCTGCCGGGCGATGGGCGCAGAGGCGATCATCGACCGCTCCGCCGAGGGGTACAAGTTCTGGAAGGACGAGCACAACCAGGACCCGCGCGAGTGGAAGCGGCTCGGCGCGAAGATCCGCGAGTTCACCGGCGGCGAGGACGTGGACATCGTCTTCGAGCACCCGGGCCGCGAGACCTTCGGCGCCTCGGTCTACGTCACCCGCAAGGGCGGCACCATCGTCACCTGTGCCTCCACCTCGGGCTTCATGCACCAGTACGACAACCGCTACCTGTGGATGTCGCTCAAGCGCATCGTCGGCTCGCACTTCGCCAACTACCGCGAGGCGTTCGAGGCCAACCGCCTGATCGCCAAGGGCAAGATCCACCCGACGCTCTCGAAGGTCTACTCGCTGGAGGACACCGGCCAGGCCGCCCTCGACGTGCACCACAACAAGCACCAGGGCAAGGTCGGCGTGCTCTGCCTGGCGCCGGAGGAGGGCCTGGGCGTGCGGGACGCGGAGTTCCGGGCGAAGCACATCGACGCCATCAACCGCTTCCGGAACATCTGATGGCCGGACGCGACCGCCCCTGGCTGATGCGCACCTACGCGGGGCACTCGACCGCGAGCGACTCCAACGCGCTCTACCGCAAGAACCTCGCCAAGGGGCAGACCGGCCTGTCGGTGGCCTTCGACCTGCCGACCCAGACCGGCTACGACTCGGACCACGTCCTCGCCCGCGGCGAGGTCGGCCGGGTCGGCGTCCCGGTGGGCCACGTCGGGGACATGCGGGCCCTGTTCGAGGGCATCCCGCTCGAACAGACCAACACCTCGATGACGATCAACGCCACCGCGATGTGGCTGCTGGCGCTCTACCAGGTGGTCGCGGAGGAGCAGGGCGCCGACATCGCCAAGCTCACCGGCACCACCCAGAACGACATCGTCAAGGAGTACCTCTCGCGCGGGACGCACGTCTTCCCGCCCGGGCCCTCGGTCCGGCTGATCACCGACATGATCGCCTACACCGTCGGCAACATCCCCAAGTGGAACCCGATCAACATCTGCAGTTACCACCTGCAGGAGGCCGGCGCCACCCCGGTCCAGGAGATCGCCTACGCGATGTGCACCGCGATCTCGGTGCTGGACGCGGTGCGCGACTCCGGCCAGGTGCCGGCCGAGCGGATGGGCGAGGTGGTCGCCCGGATCTCCTTCTTCGTCAACGCCGGCGTGCGCTTCGTCGAGGAGATGTGCAAGATGCGCGCCTTCGCCCAGCTCTGGGAGAAGGTCACGCTGGAGCGCTACGGCATCCAGGACGCCAAGCAGCGCCGCTTCCGCTACGGCGTCCAGGTCAACTCGCTGGGCCTGACCGAGGCGCAGCCGGAGAACAACGTCCAGCGGATCGTGCTGGAGATGCTCGCCGTCACGCTCTCCAAGGACGCCCGGGCCCGGGCCGTCCAGCTGCCCGCCTGGAACGAGGCGCTCGGCCTGCCCCGCCCGTGGGACCAGCAGTGGTCGCTGCGGATCCAGCAGGTGCTCGCCTACGAGTCCGACCTGCTGGAGTACGGGGACCTCTTCAACGGCTCCGAGGTGATCGAGACCAAGACCGCCGAGCTGCTGGCCGGTGCCGAGGCCGAGATCGCCAAGGTGCTGGAGATGGGCGTCAAGGCGGGCAACCGGGGCATCATCCCGGCCGTCGAGTCCGGCTACCTGAAGTCCAACCTGGTCGCCTCGCACGCCGCCCGGCGGGCCCGGATCGAGTCCGGCGAGGACAAGATCATCGGGGTCAACTGCTTCGACACCACCGAGGAGAGCCCGCTCACGGCCGACCTCGACACCGCGATCATGGTGGTCGACCCGGCCTCCGAGCAGTCCGTGCTGGCCGCACTGGAGGAGTGGCGCGGCAAGCGCGACGAGGCCGCCGCCCAGCAGGCGCTGGAGGAGCTCAAGGCCGTCGCCGGCACCGACGTCAACCTGATGGAGGCGACGCTCGCCTGCGCCCGTGCCGGGGTCACCACCGGCGAGTGGGCCTTCGCCCTTCGCGAGGTCTTCGGCGAGTACCGCGCGCCCACCGGCGTCGGCGGCGCCCCGGTCGCGGTGGCCGCCGAGCCCGGCGGCGAGCTGGCCGCGGTCCGCGAGGCGGTCGCCGCCACCGCCGCCGAGCTCGGCGTCGGCAAGCTGCGCCTGCTGGTCGGCAAGCCCGGCCTGGACGGACACTCCAACGGCGCCGAGCAGATAGCCGTCCGGGCCCGTGACGCCGGGTTCGAGGTGGTCTACCAGGGCATCCGCCTGACGCCCGAGCAGATCGTCTCGGCCGCCGTCGCGGAGGACGTGCACTGCGTGGGCCTGTCGATCCTCTCGGGGGCGCACTCCGAGCTGGTGCCCGACGTCCTGCACCGGCTCCGCCGGGCCGGGGTGGAGGATGTCCCGGTGATCGTGGGTGGCATCATCCCGGCAGCGGACGGCGAGGCCCTCAAGGCCGCCGGCGTCGCCGCCGTGTTCACCCCGAAGGACTTCGGCATCACCACCATCATCGGCCGGATCGTGGACGAGATCCGGCTGGCCAACAGGCTCCAGCCGTGGACGCCCACCACCGCCGCGTCCACCAGCTGATCGTGGAAGGAACTGACCACCCCTCATGAGCAACGCCAGCGACACCCCCGTCAACCGGCTCCGCCCCCGACGCTCCTGCCTCGCCGTACCGGGCAGCAACCCGCGCTTCCTGGAGAAGGCCCAGGGCCTCCCGGCCGACCAGGTCTTCCTCGACCTGGAGGACGCCTGCGCCCCGCTGGTCAAGGAGAGCGCCCGGCACAACATCGTCGACGCGCTGAACAACGGTGACTGGGGCAAGAAGACCAAGGTCGTCCGCGTCAACGACTGGACCACCCACTGGACGTACCGCGACGTGATCACGGTCGTCGAGGGCGCCGGCCCCAACCTCGACTGCATCATGCTGCCGAAGGTCCAGGACGCCGAGCAGGTCCGGGCGCTCGACCTGCTGCTCACCCAGATCGAGAAGACCATGGGCTTCGAGGTCGGCAAGATCGGCATCGAGGCGCAGATCGAGAACGCCAAGGGCCTGATCAACGTCGACGCGATCGCCGAGTCCTCCCCGCGCCTGGAGACGATCATCTTCGGCCCGGCCGACTTCATGGCCTCGATCAACATGAAGTCCCTGGTGGTCGGCGAGCAGCCGGCGGGCTACCCGGCCGACGCCTACCACTACATCCTGATGCGCATCCTGATGGCCGCCCGCGCCAACGACCTGCAGGCCATCGACGGCCCCTACCTGCAGATCCGCAACCAGGAGGGCTACCGCGAGGTGGCCGGCCGCGCCGCCGCGCTCGGCTTCGACGGCAAGTGGGTGCTCCACCCGGACCAGGTCTCCGCCGCGAACGAGATCTTCTCGCCCTCGCAGGAGGACTACGACCACGCCGAGCTGATCCTCGACGCCTACGACTGGTGCACCTCCGAGGCGGGCGGTGCCAAGGGCTCCGCGATGCTCGGCGACGAGATGATCGACGAGGCCAGCCGCAAGATGGCCCTGGTCATCGCGGGCAAGGGCCGCGCCGCCGGGTTCGAGCGCACCTCCAAGTTCGAGCCCCCGCAGGCCTGACCCCTCCTGACCTCCTAAGGACCATTGAAATGCAGTTCGGACGCACCTACGAGGAGTTCGAGGTCGGCGCTGTCTACAAGCACTGGCCCGGCAAGACGGTCACCGAGTACGACGACCACCTCTTCTGTCTGCTCACCATGAACCACCACCCGCTCCACATGGACACCAACTACGCGGAGCGGACGACCGACTTCGGCAAGAACGTCGTGGTCGGCAACTACATCTACTCGCTGCTGCTCGGAATGTCCGTCCCGGACGTCTCCGGCAAGGCGATCGCCAATCTGGAGATCGAGTCGCTGCGCCACATCGCGCCGACCTTCCACGGCGACACCCTGTACGGCGAGACCACCGTGCTCGACAAGTGGCCGTCCAAGTCCAAGGACGACCGCGGCATCGTGTACGTCGAGACCAAGGGCTACAAGCAGGACGGCACGGTCGTCTGCATCTTCCGCCGCAAGGTGATGGTGCCGACGGCGACGTACATCAAGGAGCGCGGCGGCGAGCAGCCCGGCCGCCCGACTCCGCTGTCCTAGCCCGTCCAGAGCCGTACCACCCAGGAGCCCCGGACGGGTAGGCCGCCGTCATCGGCCGATCCCCGCCCCGGTACCGGGGGCCCTGCTGCCGCAGCCACGCCGGCAGGGCCCCCGGAAAATCCCCCCCGCTGTTCTGCCCTCCCCCCACCCTCTCCCTCTTTCGCCACAGGAGCCGCACGATGGGACGCCTCGCACAGACCGACGGCCTCACCGAGATCCAGCGGGACATCCTCGCCACCGTGCGGGATTTCGTCGACAAGGAGATCATTCCGGTCGCGACCGAGCTGGAGCACAAGGACGAGTACCCCACCGCCATCGTGGAGGGGATGAAGCAGCTCGGCCTCTTCGGCCTCACCATTCCCGAGGAGTACGGCGGCCTCGGCGAATCGCTCCTCACCTACGCCCTGGTGGTGGAGGAGATCGCACGCGGCTGGATGTCCGTCTCCGGCATCGTGAACACCCACTTCATCGTGGCCCACATGATCAACGCGCACGGCACCCAGGAGCAGAAGGACTACTTCCTGCCGAAGATGGCCGCCGGCGAGATCCGCGGCGCCTTCTCGATGTCCGAGCCGGGCCTCGGCTCCGACGTCTCCGCGATCTCCACCAAGGGCGTCAGGGACGGGGACTCCTACGTCCTCAACGGCCAGAAGATGTGGCTCACCAACGGCGGCACGTCCACCCTGGTCGCGGTGCTCTGCAAGACCGACGAGGGCGGCAGCTCCCCGTACAAGAACATGACCACCTTCCTGATCGAGAAGACGGCGGGCTTCGGCCCGAACCCGACCGTCCCCGGGCTCACCGTGCCCGGCAAGATCGAGAAGATGGGCTACAAGGGCGTCGACACCACCGAGCTGATCCTCCAGGACGTCCGCGTCCCGGCCGACCGCGTCCTCGGCGGCGCCCCGGGCAAGGGCTTCTACCAGATGATGGACGGCGTCGAGGTCGGCCGCGTCAACGTGGCCGCGCGCGGCTGCGGCGTCGCCCGCCGCGCCTTCGAGCTGGGCATCTCCTACGCCCAGCAGCGCTCCACCTTCGGCAAGAAGATCGCCGAGCACCAGGCGATCCAGTTCAAGCTCGCCGAGATGGCCACCAAGGTCGAGGCCGCCCACCAGATGATGGTGATGGCCGCCCGCAAGAAGGACAGCGGCGAGCGCAACGACCTTGAGGCCGGCATGGCCAAGTACCTCGCCTCCGAGTACTGCAAGGAGGTCGTCGAGGACGCCTTCCGCATCCACGGCGGCTACGGCTTCTCCAAGGAGTACGAGATCGAGCGCCTCTACCGCGAGGCTCCGATGCTGCTCATCGGTGAAGGTACTGCGGAGATCCAGAAGATGATCGTCGGACGTCGTCTGCTGGAGGAGTACCGCATCGCGGAGTGAGGACTACCAGTACGAAGACTCGCCCGGGCGGCGCGGTGACGCTCCGCCCGGCGGGTTGACGGCCCGGTGACGGCCGGTCGACGGGCGTGCGGGCCCGTCCCGGCACCCCGCCGTGCCACCACGACCCCGGCCTGGTCCGCCTGGGGTCCGGCACGGCTCCCGAAGCGGCCGTAGGGCGTACAGCTGCTGTCACGCGCCTTGCGGCCGCTTCGGCGCACCCCGCGCGCGCCCCTGCGCCGACGGTCCGGGGTTCCCCGGGCATGCCTGTTGAGACAAGAGTCACCAGCCCTGCCCGGACCCTTGGGAACCGGAGCGGGTCGAGCTACGGTCGTATACACAGAAGGCGCAGCTGCGCCGCACGCAGGACACATGACCGAGCAGGCGGGTTGCCCACCCACCGTGTGGTCCCGATAGCATCCACCGGGACAGACGCCGTCCCTTTATTACTCGATCCCCGCGGTGGCCCCCGTCCAGCGGCCATGATCCCCCGCGACAAAGGTCTTCGATGCCCATCAGCCCGTCCCCTCACACCTCCGTCACGGACAGCGATGCCCTCGCCGCCACGACGGCCGGCCGGCGACCCCGCGTGACCATCGCGCGCGGAGCCACCCCCTGGTTCGTCCCCACCCTCGCCACGGCAGCCGTGACCACCGCCCTCACCCGGCGCAATGGCGCGTGGGCCCTGGCGGCGGTGCCCGCCTGTGCGCTCAGCGCCGGCATGCTGTGGTTCTTCCGCGACCCCGAGCGTGAGATCGGCACGGGCAGAGTGATCTCCCCCGCCGACGGCGTGGTGCAGAGCATCGACGCCTGGCCGGACGGCCGCACCCGGGTGGCGATCTTCATGAGCCCGCTCAACGTCCACGTCAACCGGGCGCCCCTGCCCGGCACCGTGACCTCCGTCGAGCACGTCGCGGGTGGTTTCGTGCCCGCGTTCAACAAGGACAGCGACCAGAACGAGCGGGTCGTCTGGCACTTCGACACCGAGCTCGGCGACATCGAGATGGTGCAGATCGCGGGGGCCGTGGCCCGCCGCATCGTGCCGTACGTCGACGCCGGTACCAAGGTCGAGCAGGGCGATCGGATCGGTCTGATCCGCTTCGGCTCCCGGGTCGACACCTACCTGCCGGCCGGCGTCGAGGTCGGCGTCGAGGTCGGCCAGAAGACCACAGCCGGGGTGACGCGCCTTGACCGTGACTGAACCTGAGACGATCGTCGGCCTGGACGACGAGGAGACGGCCCTGCGCCGCCGCCGTTGGGCGCGCGACCGCGAGCTGCGCGCCCCGCGCTCTCCCCAGCACCTGTCCACCGCCGACTTCCTGACCCTGGGGAACGCCGTCTGCGGCTTCCTGGCGATCTACTCGATCACCACCGGGGTCCTCGTCCCGCACATCACCAACCCGGACGCCGCGCCGGACAAGCACAGCGCCGCCACCGCGGTGACGCTGCTGCTGATCGGCTCGATGTGCGACCTCTTCGACGGACTGGTGGCGCGCAAGCTGCGCTCCTCCGCCCTCGGGGCCGAACTCGACAACCTGGCCGACCTGATCAGCTTCGGCATCGCGCCGGCCTACTTCGTCGCGGTCTGGGGCATGGTCTCGCCGGGCTCCGACAGCCGTCTCTCGGCGCTGATCGCGCTGACGGTGCTGCTGTCCGTGGTGCTGCGGCTGGCGCGGTTCTCCGCCGTGAAGATGCGACCCGGGGTGTTCCAGGGCATGCCCTGCCCGATGGGCGCGATGACGGTGATCGCCATCGTGCTGCTCGACCCGCCGTTCCTGCCCGGTCTGCTCGCCATCGCCGGTACCGCGTACCTGATGATGAGCCGGATCGAGTACCCGAAGCCGCAGGGGCTGCTGGCCACCGCGACGCTCTGCTGGATCGTGCTCTCGATCGGCTGCCTGGCGGCCTGGGCGACCGGCCTGAAGGGCGGCGACTACCTGCTGCACATCGGCGCCTACGGCCAGATCGCGCTCGCCGCGATGGCCCCGCTGCTGGTGATCCGGCGCAAGGTCGGCCAGAAGGTCGGGGACGTCCGGGCGCGCCGGGCGGAGTCCCGGCTCGGCTGACCCCGAGGGACGTACGACGACGGGCCCGGATCCGCTCGACGGATCCGGGCCCTCTCGCATGCCTCGCGGCCCTTGCCGGGCCGGTGGTGACGGCCGCGCGGGCGGCGTGCGGCCCCGTGGAGGCCGGCTGCGGCCCTGCCGGGCCGGGTGGCGGCCTTGGAGCCGCCACGGTCAGGCCCGAGCGGCTCCGCGCCGCCGCGGCGCGCCCTGACGGCTACGCGCCGCCGCGGTGGACGCTGAAGGCCGAGCGCCGGGCCGCGCGGGCCACGACCGGGTCCGGGTGGACGCCGGAGACGGCGGTCAGCACCGACGCCGCCCGCGGGTGGCCGGACTGCCGGGCCCGGGCGAACAGCCGGACCGGATCACCGGCCGAGGCTCCCTCGACATGGCCCACCAGCAGCTCGGTCTCGCCGTGGTCGAGCACCGCGGCCGCGGTGTCCACCCAGAGCCAGGCGGCGTCCTCCGCGCCCAGCACATCGGCCGGGGCGACGCCCTCGTCCGACTGCTCGGCCAGCCAGAGCAGCGCGTAGGGGCGCAGCACCGGGGCGTCCACGGCAGCCCGGACGGCCTGCTCGGCGGTGGAGCCGGCCACCCGCAGCGCCTCGAAGGCGAGGCCGCGCACCAGTGCGTCGTCACCCTGGGCGGCGTCCAGCAGCTCGGCCACCGCCCGGTCGGCCGGTCGGGCCGCCACCCAGGCGCGGAACTCGGCCCGGGCCGGGCCCGGCGAGTAGTCGGCGCAGGCGTTGAGCAGCTCGAAGGCGCTCTGCTCGATGTGTCCGGCGGCGGTCTGCGCGACGGTGCAGATCTCCTCCAGCTTGGCCCGCACCGCCCAGTGCCCGAGCGGGGAGAGCTCGGCGGCGTCGTCCTTGCGGACCACCGCGCCGACCGCGGCCAGGCCGTCCAGCATCCAGTCCAGCACGGCCGCCACGTCGGAGGGCGCGGCCGGGGTGTCGATCTGCGGCTCGCGGCAGGTGCCGCGGACGGCCGAGACCGCGGAGGCGGCGTGCGGCACGGGCGAGAGGCCCAGCGCGCCGTCGCCGCCGCCGACCCGGCGCTCGTCCAGGCCCCGGCGCAGCAGCTCCAGCAGTTCGCTGTCGGCGACCGGGCCGGCCACCAGGTGGAGGAAGGAGAGCAGCTGCGGCGCCTGGTCGACGGCCTGCCCGGCGAGCACCGCGAACACGCCGCGCAGGGCGGCGGGCGGCACCGGGGCGAGCAGCGTCCAGGCGTCGAACAGGGCGGACCAGCCGCGGACCACGGCCTCGTCGTCGTGCTCCCAGGCGTGCAGGCGCCAGCCGGGGGCGGCGCCGCCGTCCCGGGCCTCGACCAGGCCGACCAGCAGGGCCTGGCCCCAGGCCTTGCCGGCGGCGCCCACCGTCATGGCGAGGGCGCGGCCCGCGTCGCGGGCGTCCTCGGGGAGCAGCTCGCCGCGCTTGTCGACCTCGGCGAGTTCACCGGCCCAGCGGGCGATGCGGACGGCGTCGATCAGCATCCGACGGGCCAGCGGGGCGAGCTCGGCGGGAGCGGGGAAGCCGTCCGGCACCGGGACCCGGCCCCGGCCGGGGGCTGGTGCGGGGCCTCGTCGGCGGGGTACGCCGGAGCCGCCCGGCCTGGCGCCGGCGGGGCGGTGGGCAGTTCCGGGGAGACGGGTCACCGTCGCACCGGAGCCGATCGTCGGCGGGAGCTGGGCATCACGGTCGCGCGGATTCCGAGACGTCACGTCGAGCAGTCTTCCCCTTGTACCGGCCTTCTGTCACATCCGATCGGCCCCGACTACCGACAGGTGGTCGCAGGGGGTCGACAAGATCGGGCAACAGAGGCCAAACCGCCTGGCCGGATCTGTGTGACGCGGACACGCCAGCCTGGGGAAAGACGGGGCGGACGGGGTGCGGGAAGGGGCCCGAGGGGCTGTCCGGAACACGGCTGGGACCGCCCGAGACGGGCCTCAGAGCAGCGGGGTGAGCCAGCGCCGCAGGTGCTCCTCGTAGCGGTCGGGGTCGGCGTTCCAGAGGCCGGCGTGCTCGCCGCCGGGGACGGCCTGGAGGCCGACCACGTCGGAGCGGCGGTGGGCCAGCCGGGCGGCGGCCTGCCAGGGGGCCAGCGCGTCGTCGGGCCCGTGCAGGAGGAGCGTGGGCACCCGCAGGTCGGTGCCGTCCGCGAGGCGGGCGAAGTCGGCCAGATCCACGCCGGCCCGGCCCTCGGCCGCGAGCGCGCCCAGCTCGGCGGCGGCGCCCCGGTAGCCGGCCCGGGCGGCGCCCCGGCGGGCGGTGGCCGACCAGTCGAGCACGGGCGAGTCCAGCACCAGGCCGCTGATCGAGGAGGCCCAGGCGGAGCGGGCCGCGGTCTGCAGGACCATGGTCGCGCCGAGCGACCAGCCGTACAGGATCACCCGCCCGGCGCCGCTGTCCAGGGCCAGCCGCAGGGCCGCCTCGACGTCGCGCCACTCGGTCTCGCCGAAGTGGCCGAGGCCGTCCGGGGAGGCCGGCGCGCCCTCGTCGCCGCGGTAGGTGACGGCCAGGACGGGCAGCGCGAGCCGGTGCAGGACGGGCATCACCGGGAGGGTCTGCTGCCGGTCGGCGCCGGGGCCGTGCACCAGGATCACCCAGGTGCCCCGCTTGCCGTCCAGCCGCCAGGCGGGCAGCGCGCCCAGCTCGCCCTGGACGGCGGTCTCGGTGTACGGCAGGCCGAGGGCGCCGGTCGGGTCGCCGAGGTGGACGCGGGGCGTGAAGCGGACCGCGGTACCGGGGGCCAGGGTGCCGCGGTCGGCGCGGACCAGCCGGCGGGTGACGCCCCGCTCGTCGGCGTGCAGGATCTCGCCGACCACCGCGTGCCCCCCGTCGCCCCACTCGACGGCCCAGCGGCCGGGGCGGGCGCTCTCGGCGCTGCGGGTGAAGGTGGCCCGTCCGGCGGCGAGGGTCAGCACCACGACGGGGCCGGCGGCCCGCTCACGGCCGACCGCCGGGCGGACCATCCGCTCGGAGGCCCTCCGGCCGATCAGCAGGACGGCGGCCCCGGTGCCGACGGCGGCGGCCGCCACGGCGGCTGCGGTTCCCCAACGCATATCGCTCCCCGCTCTGTTGGTCGCGGACTGGGCAGTCTGCCCACCAGTCCACTCGCGGGGGCGCCACCCGGCCACCGGACGCGGCCGTCCGGGTCACGGCGGCGCGGGTCTTGGCCGGGTCTTGGCGGCGGGGGTCTTGGCCGGGTCACGGCGGCACGGGAACCGGCTGCGGGAAGCGGCGGCGCGGTTCTCGGCCCTCTGGTCACGGCGGCGCGGGAAGCGGCTGCGGGAAGCGGCGGCGCGGGAACCGGCTGCGGGAAGCGGCGGCGCGGGAACCGGCTGCGGGAAGCGGCGGCGCGGTTCTCGGCCCTCTGGTCACGGCGGCGCGGGAAGCGGCTGCGGGAAGCGGCGGCGCGGGAAGCGGCAGAGGGAGAGGGCAGGGAGGGGGAGGCGCCGCGCGGGGGCGGCGCGGTACCGGCCCGTCAGACCGGGATCTCGGTCTCCAGGCGCTCCAGCAGCTCCCAGAACCGCTCGCCGAGCGGCCGGGCCGCCGCCGCGCGGGTGTCCGCCGCCGGGGCCGGGGAGCCCCAGCTGCCGGCGCCCCAGTGGGAGGTGACCTGGTACTCGTTCTGCAGCGCCGTCAGCACGGCGGTGAGGTCGCCCTCGTGCACCGGCACGATCCGGCCGATCGGCCGGAGCTGCGCCTGCCAGCGGCCGTCCACGCACTGCCGCAGCCGCCGGTCCAGCTCCTGCGCCCGGCCGGTCACCGCGACCAGCTCGCGCAGGGTCGTGCCGAGCACCTGGGCCAGCGCGTGGGTCTGCTCCTGGTCGCCGTCCCACTGACCGGTCGCCTCGGCCCGCTGGTAGCGGTCCAGTGCGAGGCCGATCCGGTGGGCCGCGCTCTCCTGGTTGAGCTCCCGGGCGACCCGGAAGTCCCGCAGCCGGGCCGGGCGGACGCCCATCAGCTGGGCCGGCGGGCACCAGAGCGCCCGGGCCAGGGCGATGAACTCGTCCTCGGCGGGGCGCAGCTCGCCGCTCTCCCAGCCGAGCACGTGGGAGGGCAGCAGCCGGACGCCGTGCGCGGCCATGCCCTCGACCACCTGCTCGGGGGTCAGCCCGAGGCCGGCGCGGTGCGCGCGGGCGGCCGCGGGCGAGAAGGGCACCGGGGGCACGGCGGGTGGCTGTCTGCGTCGCATGGCCCGACGGTAGGGGGCGGTCCGGCCGCCCCCCAGCCGCCGAACACACGAAGCGGGCCCGGAGGCTCCTCCGGGTGACTGGACGATCGCACAGGCTGTCATGCCCCTGCGGGGGGTGCCGATCGGAGGTAGCGACGGGGTCGGGCGGCCCGGCTCCGCTGTGACCAACCCCTCCGTGACCTTGGTTGACGCACGGTTCGGCCGCGTGATGGGATCCTTCAGCCAAACGGAGGCATGCAGAGGAAGCCGGTGCGAGTCCGGCGCGGTCCCGCCACTGTCACCGGGGAGCACACTCGGAGTCCCTCCTCCGCCGGCCACGGCGCCGGAGGGGGCCCATCGCGGCGGGCCGTCAGAAGCCGCCGCCGGGCCCGGGGGTGCGTTCGACCCGGAAGCCAGGAGACTCTCGCCCCCGGTACGTCGATCCAGGGCGCGGACCCTGAGTGAGGACACGCACGCGATGCAGGCTGCCCCGACCTTCCGAGCCCTCCGCTGTCCACCGTGCGCCCGCTGACCCGCGCCGCCGCCTTCGCCCTGGGGGCCGCGGCCGGGTACCTCGCCGACGCCCGCTTCGCCGACCCGCGCCGCGGCCACCCGGTGGCCGTCTTCGGCGGTGCGGCCGGCCGGCTGGAGCGGCGGATCTGGCGGGACGACCGCGCCGTCGGAACGGCTTTCACGGCGCTCTGCGTGGGCACCGTCGCGGCCGGCGCGCTGGCGGCCGACCGCACCCTGGGCCGCCGGCCGCTCGGGCGGGCCGCGCTGGCCGCCGCCGCGACCTGGACGGTGCTCGGCGGCACCTCGCTCACCCGCGAGGCCCGCTCGATCGGACGCTCGCTCGCCGCGCACGACCTCGCGGCGGCGCGGCAGCGGCTGCCGCACCTGTGCGGGCGGGACCCGAGCGCCCTCGACGAGGGGCAGATCGCCCGCGCGGTGGTCGAGTCGGTCGCCGAGAACACCGCCGACGCCGTGGTCAACGCACTCGTCTGGGGCGCCCTCGCGGGCACGCCCGGGCTGCTGGCGTTCCGCGCGGTCAACACCCTGGACGCGATGGTCGGCCACCGCTCGCCGCGCCACGCCCGGTTCGGCTGGGCCTCGGCGCGGCTGGACGACGTGGCGGGCTGGCCGGGCGCGCGGCTGACCGCGCTGCTGACCGTCGCCGCCGCGCCCGAGCCCCGGACGGCCTGGCGGGTCTGGCGCCGGGACGGCTCCGCCCACCCCAGCCCCAACGCGGGCCAGGCCGAGTCGGCCTTCGCCGGTGCCGTCGGCGTGCGGCTCGGCGGCACCCTGCGGTACGGCGCCCGGGTCGAGCACCGGCCGGTACTGGGCGGCGAGCTGCGACCGGTGACGGTGGACGACATCGAGCGCGCCTGCCGGCTCTCCCGCCGGGTGGGACTGCTCGCACTGGGTACGACCGTCGCCGGGCACGCCGTCGTGCAGGCACTCAAGGCGGGGACGAGAAGGGGGAGCGCATGAGCAACGCACTGCTGGTCGCCGGGACGACCTCGGACGCCGGCAAGAGCGTGGTCACCGCGGGCATCTGCCGCTGGCTGGCCCGTCAGGGCGTCGCCGTGGCGCCGTTCAAGGCGCAGAACATGTCGCTGAACTCCTTCGTCACCGCCGACGGTGCCGAGATCGGCCGCGCCCAGGCGATGCAGGCCCAGGCGGCCCGGGTGGAGCCCGAGGCGGCGATGAACCCGGTGCTGCTGAAGCCCGGCGCGGACGGCCGCAGCCAGGTGGTGCTGCTCGGCCGGGCGGTCGCCGAGGTCGGCGCGCTGGACTACCGCGACCGCAAGCCCGTCCTGCTGGAGCGAGCGCTGGAGTGCCTGGCCGACCTGCGCCGGCGCTACGACGTGGTGGTCTGCGAGGGCGCCGGATCGCCCGCCGAGATCAACCTGCGGGACCGGGACATCGCCAACATGGGCCTGGCCACCGCCGCCGGCCTGCCGGTCGTGGTGGTCGGCGACATCGACCGCGGCGGCGTGTTCGCCGCGATGTACGGGACGCTGGCGCTGCTGTCGGAGCAGGACCAGCACCATGTGGCGGGCTGGTTCGTCAACAAGTTCCGCGGCGACGCGCGGCTCCTGGCGCCCGGGCTGGAGATGCTGCGCGAGCTGACCGGCCGTCCGGTGCTGGGCACCCTGCCGATGCTGTCCGGGCTCTGGCTGGACGCCGAGGACTCCCTGGACCTGACCACCGTGGTGGACCGCGCCGAGGGGCGCGGGCCGCTCGGCGCCGACGTGCTGCGGGTGGCCGTGGTGCGCTTCCCCCGGCTGTCCAACTTCACCGACGTGGACGCACTGGCCCAGGAACCCGGGGTGCTGGTCCGCTGGGCCACCCGGCCCGAGGAGCTGGCCGACGCCGACCTGGTGATCCTGCCCGGCACCCGGGCCACCGTGGCCGACCTGGCCTGGCTGCGCGAGCGCGGCCTGGAGCCGGCCCTCAGGGCCCGGGCCGCGGCCGGGCTGCCGGTCCTCGGCGTCTGCGGCGGCTACCAGATGCTCGCGCGCGCCATCCACGACGAGGTCGAGTCGAAGGCCGGTGCCGTCGACGGCCTCGGGCTGCTCCCGACGCACGTCCGGTTCGGCGCCGAGAAGGTGCTCGGCCGACCGGTCGGCGAGGCCTACGGGCAGCCGGTCCAGGGGTACGAGATCCACCACGGGATCGTCACCGTGGAGGGCGGAGAGGCGTTCCTGGACGGCTGCCGGGTGGGGGCGGTCTGGGGCACGACCTGGCACGGCGCGCTGGAGAACGACGGCTTCCGGCGCGCGCTGCTGCGCGAGGTCGCCGCTCTGTCGGGCCGGGCGTTCGTGCCCGCGCCGGACACCTCGTTCGCCGAGGCGCGCGAGGCCCGGCTGGACCGGCTGGGCGACCTGATCGAGGAGCACGCGGACACCGACGCGCTGTGGAAGCTGATCGAGGGCGGGGTGCCGGCCGCGGGTTCGCTGCCGTTCCTGCCGCCCGGGGCCCCCTTGGAGAATCATGAGTGACGTCCGCTACCCCTTCACCGCGATCGTCGGAATGGCCGACCTGCGGCTCGGGCTGCTGCTCAACGCGGTCTCCCCGGCCGTCGGCGGCGTGCTGGTGCGGGGTGAGAAGGGCACCGCCAAGTCGACCATGGTGCGGGCGCTGGCCGGTCTGCTCCCGTCCATCGCCGCCGTCGACGGCTGCCGTTTCGCCTGCGACCCGGCCGCGCCGGACCCGGCCTGCCCGGACGGCGCGCACGACGGCGCCGACGAGACCCACCGCCCGGCCCGGCTGGTCGAGCTGCCGGTCGGCGTCTCCGAGGACCGGATCGTCGGCTCGCTGGACCTGGAGCGCGCGCTGGCCGAGGGCGTGAAGGCGTACGAGCCGGGCCTGCTGGCCCGGGCGCACCGGGGCGTGCTCTACATCGACGAGGTCAACCTGCTCCAGGACCACGTGGTGGACCTGCTGCTGGACGCGGCCGCGATGGGCCGCTCCTACGTGGAGCGCGAGGGCGTCTCGGTGCGCCACGCGGCGCGGTTCCTGCTGGTCGGGACGATGAACCCGGAGGAGGGCGAGCTGCGCCCGCAGCTGCTCGACCGGTTCGGCCTGACCGTGGAGATCGCCGCCACCCGGGAGCCGGCCGAGCGCGCCGAGGTGGTCCGCCGCCGGCTGGCGTACGACGCCGACCCGACCGGGTTCGCCGCGCGGTTCGCCGAGGACGAGCGCGCGCTCGCCGGGCGGATCACCGCGGCCCGGGAGCTGCTGCCCGAGGTGGAGCTGACCGACACGGCGCTGCGCCAGATCACCGCCGTCTGCGCCGCCTTCGAGGTGGACGGGCTGCGCGCGGACATCGTGATGGCCCGCACCGCCGTCGCGCTGGCCGCCTGGGCGGGCCGGACGCAGGTGCTGGAGGAGGACGTCCGCAAGGCCGCGCAGCTGGCCCTGCCGCACCGCCGCCGGCGCAACCCCTTCGACGCGCCGGGGCTGGACGAGGAGCAGTTGGAGCGGACCCTGGAGGAGCACGCCGGGCCCGAGGAGCCCGAGCCCGCGGAGCGACCGTCGGAGGGGGAGCAGCCCGGCGAGGGCCCCGAGGGGAACGGCCCCGAGGACGACGGCCCCGGCCCCGACGGCGGCGGCGGCCCCGACGGTGGCGGCCCCGACGGTGGCGGTGGCGCGCCCGCGCCCGCGGACACGCCCGACGGCTCCGCGGCCGCCGGGCCCGAGCCGCAGACGCCGGCCGAGCCGGAGGCCGTCCCGCAGCAGGGCCGGGGCGGCGCGCCGCAGACCGCGCCGGTGGCGGCCGGCGAGCCGTACCGCACCCGGCTGTTCAAGGTGGAGGGCACCGGGAAGGGCGCCCAGGGCCGCCGCTCCCCCGCCGAGACCGACGGCGGCCACACCATCCGCGCCCGCCGCCCGCAGGGGCGCCTGGCCCGGCTGCACCTGAGCGCCACCCTGCGGGCCGCCGCGCCGCACCAGGTGGCACGCGGGCGGGACTCGCGCGCGCTGCTGCTGCAGAAGGACGACTTCCGCGAGCAGGTCCGGCAGGGCCGCGAGTCCAACCTGGTGCTGTTCCTGGTGGACGCCTCCGGTTCGATGGCGGCCCGGCAGCGGATGACCGCCGTCAAGGGCGCCGTGCTCTCCCTGCTGATGGACGCCTACCAGCGCCGGGACAAGATCGGCATGATCACCTTCCGCGGCGCGAGCGCCGAGCTGGCCCTGCCGCCCACCTCCTCCGTCGAGGTGGGCGCGGCCCGGCTGGAGTCGCTTCCGACCGGCGGCCGGACCCCGCTGGCGGCCGGGCTGCTGCGGGCCCACGAGGTGCTGCGGGTCGAGCGGATGCGCGACCCGCACCGCCGCCCGCTACTGGTCGTGGTGACCGACGGCCGGGCGACCGGCTCCCGCGACGCCGTCGCGCGCTCCCACCAGGCGGCCGGACTGTTCACCGCCCAGGGCGTGGCGAGCGTGGTGCTGGACTGCGAAGCCGGCCCGGTGCGGCTCGGCCTGGCCCGCACCCTGGCCGCCCGGCTGGGCGCCACCGCCGTGACCCTGGACGAGCTGCGGGCCGAGGGCGTGGCCTCACTCGTCCGCGACAACCGTGCCAACCGAGCCACCCCGACGCGAAAGGCGGCCTGATCAACATGCCCAAGGGAGTCCCCGAGAGCGTGCCCGACGACGGCCTGACGACCCGCCAGCGCCGCACCCAGCCGATCACCGCCGTCCACACCGGCCCCGGCAAGGGCAAGTCCACCGCCGCCTTCGGCATGGCGCTGCGGGCCTGGAACCAGGGCTGGCCGATCGGAGTGTTCCAGTTCGTCAAGTCCGCGAAGTGGAAGGTCGGCGAGGAGAACGCGCTGCGCGTGCTCGGCGCCTCCGGCGAGGGCGGCACCGTCGACTGGCACAAGATGGGCTCCGGCTGGTCCTGGATCCAGCGCTCCACCGAGATGGAGATGGACAGCGAGGCGGCCGCCAAGGAGGGCTGGGAGCAGGTCAAGCGCGACCTGGACGCCGAGACCTACCGCTTCTACGTGCTGGACGAGTTCACCTACCCGATGCACTGGGGCTGGGTCGACGTGGACGAGGTGGTCGCCGTGCTGAAGGACCGCCCGGGCAGCCAGCACGTGGTCATCACCGGCCGGTACGCGACCGAGGCGCTGACCTCGGCCGCCGACCTGGTCACCGAGATGACCAAGGTGAAGCACCCGATGGACACCGGCCGCAAGGGCCAGCGCGGCATCGAGTGGTGAGCCCGGCGGGCTTCGCGGGATCCGTGCGTCACCTCGGGGCCGTGGGTTCCCTCGGGTCCGTGGGTTCCCTCGGGTCCGTGCCGCCCGTGAAGCCGGCGAAGTCCGTGAAGCCCGTGAAGCCCGTGACACGTCCGTGAGTCCGCGAAAGCAGTAGAGCCTTGAACAGCGTCCCCCGTCTCGTCGTCGCCGCGCCGTCCTCCGGCTCCGGCAAGACCACCGTCGCCACCGGCCTGATCGCCGCGCTCGCCGCGCGCGGTCTGGCCGTCTCGCCGCACAAGGTCGGCCCGGACTACATCGACCCGGGCTACCACGCCCTGGCCGCCGGCCGGCCGGGCCGCAACCTGGACGCCTTCATGTGCGGGCCGGAGCGCATCGCGCCGCTCTTCCTGCACGGCGCCGCCGGGGCGGACGTCGCGGTGGTCGAGGGCGTGATGGGGCTGTTCGACGGCGCCTCCGGACGCGGCGAGCTGGCGTCCACCGCCCACGTCGCCAAGCTGCTGCGGGCACCCGTGGTGCTGGTGGTGGACGCCTCCTCGCAGTCCCGCTCGGTGGCCGCGCTGGTGCACGGCTTCGCCTCCTGGGACCCGGAGGTCCGACTGGCCGGGGTGATCCTCAACCGGGTCGCCTCCGACCGGCACGAACTGCTGCTGCGCGAGGCCCTGGAGGAGGGCTCCGGGGTGCCGGTGCTCGGCGCGGTGCGCCGCTCGGCGGCGGTCGCCACACCGTCCCGCCACCTCGGCCTGATCCCGGCCGTCGAGCGCTCGGCCGAGGCGCTGCGGGCCGTCGCCGACATGGGTGAGCTGGTCGCCGCGTCGGTCGACCTGGACGCCGTCCTGGCGCTGGCCCGGACGGCTCCTCCGCTGGACGCCACGCCGTGGGACCCGGCCGCCGAGGTCGAGCGGGTGGCCGGCGCGCCCCGGATCGCCGTGGCCGGCGGCGCCGCGTTCTCCTTCTCGTACGCCGAGAACGCCGAACTGCTCACCGCGGCCGGCGCCGAGGTGGTGCCGTTCGACCCGCTGCACGCCGACGCGCTGCCCGCGGACACCGCCGGCCTGGTGATCGGCGGCGGCTTCCCCGAGCTGTACGTCCGGGAACTCAGCGCGAACGGGACGCTGCGCGCTGCGATCGCCGCGTTCGCCGCCTCGGGCGCGCCGATCGCCGCCGAGTGCGCCGGACTGCTCTACCTCGGGCGGGAGTTGGACGGCCTGCCGATGTGCGGCGTACTGGACACCTCGGCCCGGATGACCGAGCGGCTGACCCTCGGATACCGGGAGGCCGTCGCGCTGACCAACTCGCCGCTGGCACCGACCGGCACCCGGGTGCGCGGGCACGAGTTCCACCGCACGGTCTGCGAGCCCGGCGCCGGGGAACGGCCCGCCTGGGGCTGGCGACTGCCGACCGGGCCGAACACCGAGGGCTTCACCGGGGGCACGCTGGGCAACGTTCACGCTTCGTATCTGCACCTGCACTGGGGAGGATCACCGCAGCTCGCCGCCTCGTTCGCGGCCGCCGCGGCCGGGTACCGCGCGGGCTGAGCGAACCGGCGTACCCCCGGGTCTGGTGCTTTGCCCATGCGGAGCGTCAGAATAGTGCTGATAGCCGCAAATCGCCCATTTCGCAACCGGTACCGGCCAGACCCGACCGCCTTTGGCGAGCCGACCGATTGCCGGCGACCGCCCGCTCGGCGGGGTCGCCACGCTCCCCCGCGGAGTGAGCTGGCTCAAAGGAGCCGTCACGATGCGTCACACCTTAACCCCGCAGTATCACCACCCCCTCGACCCCACCGGCCACCGGCACGCCTGCCCGGTACCGCTGTCCCCCAAGGCCTTCGCCCAACTCCGGGCCCGCTACCAGGACCTCGTCGAACACCGGCGGATCCCGGCGAGCCTCACCTTCGAGCAGTACTACTACGTCTGGCGCTCCCGGCGGCGCGGTGAGAACGTCATCGGCCTCGACGACGGCGCCGTCCGCCCCGGCCCCAGCACCGGGGCCCAGTTGATCACCCGTCCGACCAAGAAGCTGCGCGGCACCATCCGCACCCTGGTGCTGCTGGTCGACTTCCCCGACCACCCGCACAGCCCCGAGCACACCGTCGGCCACTTCGAACAGATGCTGTTCAGTGCCGACACCTTCACGACCGGCTCGATGCGCGACTACTACCGCCTGGTCAGCGGATTCGACGCCGCCCACCCGACCGAGCACGGCATCGACATCCAGGGCGAGGTGCACGGCTGGTTCCGCCTGCCGCAGCCGCTCTCCTTCTACACCGACAACCAGTCCGGCACCGGCAACCCGCCCCGGAACTCCCAGGGCATGGCGGCCGACGCGCTGCGACTCGCGCTCGGCCAGGGCATCGACTTCTCCGCCGGCTACGACGCCCTCGGCGAGGGCCTCGTCACCGCGCTGTTCATCGTCCACGCCGGCTCCGGCGCCGAACAGACCGAGCGCCCCGGCGACATCTGGAGCCTCAAGTGGAACCCGCCCGGCGAGGACGGCGTGCTGGTCGCGCCCGGCCTGCGGGTGCAGACCTTCCTGACCGTCCCCGAGGACTGCGCGGTCGGCGTCTGCGCCCACGAGTGGGGCCACCTGGCCGCCCGCTGGGCCGACTTCTACGACACCGGCCGCGTCGAGGCGACGACCTCCAACGGCCTCGGGGACTACTGCCTGATGGCGGGCGGCTCCTGGGGCAACGACGGTGTCACCCCCGTCTTCCCGAACGGCATGCTGCGGATGTTCCACGGCTGGACCACCCCGCAGGAGGTCTCCAGCACCACCACCGGCATCGCGCTGCGGCCCGTCGCCGAGGGCGGCGACCTGCTGTTCGTCCGCAACCCCCAGCGGATGAAGGAGAGCCAGTACATCATCGTCGAGTACCGCCGCCAGCGCGGGCAGGACGAGTTCCTGCCCTCCCAGGGCGTCGCCGCCTACGTGGTGGACGAAGCCATCGACAACGTCAACGACGAACACCACCTGGCCATCGCGCTGATGCAGGCCGACGGCCGCAACGACCTGGGGAAGATCTTCGGCACCGGCAACCGGGGCGACCGGACCGACCTCTACCCGGCCCTCGGCAACACCGGCATCGGCCAGCACACCGCACCGGCCCTCAACGAGCCCGACGGCACCTGGAGCGGAGTCACCCTCGACATCGCCGGCACCCCAGGAGCCGAACAGATGGGCGTCGACGTCACCATCACCTGACCCACCCCGACCGGGCGGCCCGAGTGAAACCACACCCGGCACACCGGTCAGCCTCCCATCCGGGCGGCTGACCGGCGCCCGGGCGGTCTGGAGTGCGCAAATAGATTCGATACTTCCGCACGCGAACTCTCCGCAGACTGACGACCTTTCGGCGGAGGGGTGGCAACGGTTCAGCGCGCGCGGTCCTAGGATCCCCATCACCAGGAATACGCGCCGATGATCATTATTGATGAATTCTGATCGACAGAGAAGTAATCACGCCTGGTATCTAACCGGCCATGCGATCGCGTCGATCTCTACCGAACGCCGGACGGACTGTTTTCCTGGGCGACTCCCCGCCATGTACCGCAGGATGACAGCTCGGATCGTCCGCCTCCTGTGACGACTGGCTGCTCGGCCGGTTGACGGACTGGGCGAGCACGAGTATCCGAGAAGCGCCCACGTCGCCGGTGTACTGAAGACGATCACCGTCAGCGCGGGAAGCCTTCTGAGAACAACGGTTCACTCAGGACGCCGCGAGAGCCTGTATCGATGGCGACGGGCCCTCCGGCACGACCCCATCCTGGGGCTCCTGTCACCCCGCGCCGGGGTCATCTCTCAGTCGCTGGTCGACGAGGCGGGGGCGGGGGCGGTCCCTGTGGGACTCACCGAGCCCGCGGAGTGGGAAGTCGGACCGGCCGACTTCCTACTCCCGATCGACGGCTTCCGGTCGTTCAGGCCCTACCTCGCCCTGCGACCTCGTGCCGCGGCCGCTGCCTAGGGGCGGCGGCAGGTCCGGGGGCTGTCGTGGGAGGGCGGACGGTCAAGTGGTCGGGCCCCGGCCGGTGATCTACTGCCGACCGCCTGTGACGGTCCGGCGAACGACCGCGGAGCCGCCCTCAGGCACCCTCGCTGAACGCTGCAGGCGGTCTACCAACGCCGCAGCGCTCCGCCGGTCAGCCGGTGGCGCGGACGTAGATGTCGGCGGCGCCCGAGAGGCCGTTGGAGACCGTCACGATGTAGATCCGGCGGCCGGCGACGGGGTGGGTGGCTGTCGGGGTGGGAGACGGGGTGGGGGTGAGGCTGGGGGCGGGGGTCTCGGTCGGGGTGGGCGGGTCGTCGGCGGAGCGGAGGCCCGTCGCGGGCCGGGGCGCGACGGGCTCGGCCGCCTCGGGGGCGGGGTCGGGAGCCGGGGTGGCCTCGGCCTCGGTGTCGGGGTCGGCGGAGGGCGGCGGGTCGTCCGAGGCGCAGGGCGACGGGGTGGCGACCGGCTCAGCCGGGGCCGGGGCCGGTTCCGACGGCGGTTCGGAGACGGTCGGGGGTTCGGCGGCCGACGGGGTCGCGACCGGTAGGGGCGTCGAGCTCGCCGAGGGCGCCGGCATCGGGGCCAGTTCCTGGGCCTCGGTCGGCTCGTCGCCGCCCAGGGCCGCCGTCAGGTCGGACGGCAGCGGGGCGACCGGGCCGGGGGCCGGGAGGTCGTAGGTCCGCAGGAAGTCGTCGACGCCGACGTCCGGGCCGCCGGCCAGCCGGTAGTGCAGGTAGGCGACCGGCGCGCCGTCGGCGAGGCGGGTGTACACCGCGCCCACGGGGACGTAGTAGCGGCCCGCGCCCGGGTGCTGGGAGGGGTGGAGGCCGGCCAGGAGTTCGGCGCGGTCCCGGTCGGTCTCGATCGCGCCCCGGCCCAGGGTGAGCGCGTTGACGCCCCGGACGGCGAGGGCCGCCAGCAGCGCGATGGTGAGCACCAGGCCCACCGCGATCGTGCGGCGCAGCACCGGCCGGCCGGACAGGGCGGGCCAGGAGTCGCCGGCCACCCGCTCGGGCGCAGCCCGCCCCTGTTCCTTCAACGCTCCCCGCTCCCCCGCCTCGCACCGCTCTCACTGCTCGACGTGGAACCCTACGCCCGAAGTTCCGAGTGGGACCACCCAGCCCGATCAGCCCGGATAGGCCGGTGCCACCGCGGCTTCGAGCACCCGCTCCGCCAGACCGCCGCCGTCCGCCGGGACGGTCCACAGATCGGCCCCGAAGTCGCCGGGGAGCGCGTAGAGCAGCGTCGCGTCGTCGACCCAGACCGCCTGGTCGTCGACGTTGCGCTGCTCGGCGGTGGCCGTCTCGGTCATGGTGGCGAGGTCGAGCACGTAGAGCCGCCAGGGCGAGTCCTCGGACAGGCCGGGGACGCGCTTCTTGTAGGCGATGCGGGTGCCGTCCGGGGAGAGCGAGGGGCATTCGACGTTCTCGTGGAGCGTGGTGAGGGTGCGGGCGGCGAGGTCGCCGCGGACGAGGTGGGTCCGGCTGCCGGTGGCCACGGTGGCGTAGAAGGTGTTGTCGTCGGCGAAGGTGACGCCCCAGACGTTGACGTCGGACGCCTGGTACGGCTTGCCGTCCTTGATCACCGCGAAGGTCTCCAGGTTCTCCCGGAGGTTCCAGTCGCGGACGTCGACGATCGACGAGCGGGTGGAGAAGTCGGTGCCGGCGTAGGAGTCGCCGCTGACGAAGACCGTCCAGGCCGCGAGGTGGCCCGAGGGCGAGACCCGGGAGCGGGTCGGGATACCGGCGGCGGGGAAGGACTTCAGCTCGCGCAGGTGGTCGTCGAGCACCACGGCGCGGTAGGTGTCCTGCAGCGCGCCGCGCTCGGCCCGGAGGCAGATGCCGGTGCCGGCCGCCGCGTAGAAGCGCAGGCACTGCACGCCCGAGGAGGTCCGCGGGCCGTCCGGCTGGTCGGCCGGTACGGAGACGAGCTCGTCGAGGTGCGGGCCCCAGGCCATGTTGCGGAACACCAGTTGGCGGCCGCCGGCCGGCGGGCGGAGCGACACCGGGCCGGGGGTGACCACCGGAGCGCCGGGCTGTGCCTGCTTGGTGCGGGTCGAGTTGTCGGCCGCGTGCAGGACGGCGCCGGTGCCGACGGCGCCGAGCAGGACGACGGCGACCAGCAGGATCAGCACCCTGGTCCGGCCTTGGAGCGGTGGGGTCACGACGGTACCTCGGAATCGGAGGGGGGAGCGGTTCCGGACGCGCCCGGGGCGGTGGGCGTCCCGGCGGTGGGCGTCCCGGAGGCGGTATCCCTGGGGGCGTCCCGCAGGACGAAGGCGGCCGCCAGCACGCAGCCGGCCAGCGCCGCCGCGGACCAGCCGAGCGCGGCCGTGCCGCCCACCGCGCTCCACAGCGCGCCGAAGGCGAGCGAGCAGCCGAACCGGGCGAGCGCCTGCCCGGTGCCGACCAGGGCCAGCCCGGCGCCGCGCTGCTCCGCCGGTACCGCGTCGGCCGCCGCGGCCGCCAGCACGCCGTCCGTCGAGGCGTAGAACGCGCCGTGCAGCACCAGGACGCAGACCACCGCCGACAGTCCGCCCAGCGGCGAGAGCAGCAGCCCGTACGCCAGCAGCAGGGCACCGTGACCGGCGAGGAAGAGCCGGCGGCGGCCGAGCCGGTCGGCGAGCGCGCCCAGCGGAACGGCGAGCAGCAGGAAGCCCGCGGCCGTGCCGAGCGGCAGCAGCGGGAAGAGGTCGGTGGCGAGGCCGAGCCGGCGCTGCACCAGCAGGTAGAGGAAGGAGTCGCTCACGGTGGTCAGGCCGAGCAGCACCGCGCAGAACGTCAGCCGGCGCAGCCCGGGCAGGCGCAGCAGGGCGAGGCCGTCGCGCAGCCGGGGGGCGGTGGCCGTCGCGGTCTCGCCCGGCTGCCGGTTCGGGACGAAGAGCAGCAGCACCAGCACGCCGAGCACCGCGACACAGGCGCTGACCGTGAACACCGCGTCGTAGCCGTGCCGTTGGCCGCCGTCGGCGAGCAGCGGGCCGCCGGCCAGGCGGAGCACGAGGAAGGCGGCGAGCGGCCCGATCAGCGCACCGGCCGTGTCCATCGCCCGGTGGACCCCGAACGCCCGCCCCCGGTGCGCGGGTTCGGTGGCGAGCGAGATCATCGCGTCCCTCGGCGCGGTGCGCAGTCCCTTGCCCGTGCGGTCGACCGCGATCACCGCGCCGATCAGCGGCACGGTGTGGACGAGCAGCAGCAGCGGCTTGCAGAGCGCCGAGAGGCCGTACCCGGCCACCGCGACGGCCTTGTGCCGGGACGCGCCGTCCGCGCCCCGCCGGTCGGCGAGGTGGCCGCCGGCCAGCCGGACCAGCGCGCTGAACCCGTTCTGGATGCCGTCCAGCAGCCCGAAGCCGAGCGGCGAGAGGCCGAGCCCGGTGAGCAGGTACAGCGGCAGCACCGCGCTGACCATCTCGGAGGAGATGTCGGTCACCAGGCTGACGGTGCCCAGGGCCAGGACGGTGCCGGGGACGGCGGCCGCCCGCCGGCCCGGCCGGAGGGCCGGGTCGACGGGGGCCTTGGAGCTGCGGGATTCCGCGACGTACATGGGAGGTCAGTTCCAGATGCCGGTGATGGTCGCGGCGGACGCGGCGTTGCCCGCGTGGGTGGTCAGCCCGGCGAGGTCCTCCAGCGTGCGCAGCACGTTGTAGTGGTTGTAGGTGGTGGCGGTGGTGGAGCCGGGCGTGACGTGCTCGCCGTAGAAGACCGTGGGGATGCGGTTGCCGGAGAGGCGGTTGTCCTCGTCGAAGGTGACGACGAGGATGCTGTTGTGGGTCTTGGCCCAGGTCGCGTACGCGCCGAGCTTGTTCTTCAGCCAGGTGTCGCCGGTGGAGACCGAGCAGTCGTGCATGTCGTTGCAGAGGTCCGGCACGACGAAGGACACCTTGGGCAGGGTCGTGTAGTCGGTCGGGAACTGCGCGAAGGTGTACGCGGTGTTGGTCGGCACGTTCTTGAAGCCGAACCACGGGTTGTGCTTCTGGGCGTACTTGCCGCTGCTGCAGACCGTCGAACCCTGGCTCGGCAGGCCCTCGTTGTAGCTGCCCCAGGTCTTGCCGGCGGCGATCAGCTCGGAGCCCAGGTTGGCGGCGGTGAGCGAGCCGACCGGCACGCAGCTGTCGTCGGTGCGCCCCTGCGCGCTGCCGGAGAACAGCTGGTAGTAGTTGGGCTCGCTCGGGTGGGTGAGCCCGAACGACTGGGTCAGCGTGGCGCCGCCCGCCTTCAGGGTGTTGTTGATGTACGGAGCGCTGGAGCTGCCGACGACCTGCGAGTACGCGTGGTTCTCCAGGACGACGACGACCACGTGGTCGGGCGTCGGCAGGGTCGCGGCCTGTGCGGTGCCGGTGGCCGCCCAGAGGCCGAGCGAGCCGGCGACCAGGCCGAGGCCGGCGCCGAGGGCGGTCAGGGTGCGGCGGGGGTTGCGGGGGCGGAGTCGTGCGAAGGGCATGGTGTCCTCCGTGCGTCGGGGGGAACCGGGGTTCGGCAGGAACACCCGGGTGGGCGGTCGTGCTGTGCGGGTCGCAGTGCGTGACTGCGTCGGAGCGCCGCAAACAGTAGGAGCGCGGCGGTGGCGTGGACCGCTCAGGGAAGGTGAAGAACAGGCGAACACCCTCCGGCGCCCGGCGACGGAGGTCACACGGGCCCCGATTGACCCCTCCGTCGCCGCCGTGGTGGGATTTCGTCGGCCGACGAGCGGCTGCCGCAGTGCCGCCGGGGAGCGCCGGACGACCGCCGGGCGGCCTCCCGACGGCCTCCGCATGGCCTCCGAACGGCCTCCGAACGGCCTCCGGGTGAAGGGAACGCGACGTGATCGGGCTGCCGGCCCTGGACGCGGCGGGTCACGCACCCGCCGCGCAGCCGCACGCGGCGCGGCCGGACAGTTGCCCGGCCTTCCGGGCCGACACCGGCGGCGGGGGCCCGAGCGAACTCCTGGACCGCGCGCCGGACGGCTCACCGGTCGCCGCGCGGTGCTCGGACGGCGCGGCTGACCCCGACGGCCTCGCCTCCGGTGCCCTCGTCGTCGGTGTCGGCCTGCGCGCGGCGGCGGGTCCGTCCGACGTGACGCGGCTGATCCACCGGGCCCTGCGCGAGGCCGGATTGCCCAGCGGCTCCGTCTCCCGGCTCGCGACCCTCACCGGCAAGGGCGACCACCCCGCCGTCCGCCACGCCGCCGCCGCGCTGGGCCTCCCGGTGGACGAGCACCCGGCGGAGGCCCTCGCGGCCTTCGCCGTCCCGAACCCGTCCGCCGCCGTCGGATCGGCGGTCGGCACCCTGAGCGTGGCGGAGGCCGCCGCCCTGGCGAGCGCGCCGGGCGGCGAACTCGTCGTCCCCAAGCAGAAGTCCGCGACGGCGACGGTGGCGGTCGCCCGGGCCGCTCGCGGTCGCCCCGGGCCTCGCGACCCGCTCGCCCGCGTCCCCGGGCCGTCCCTTCCCGTCGATGCCGTTGTTGGAGACCCCTCGTGACCACCCCCGACCATGACCTCCGCCACCACGGTGACGCGGAGGTGCGCGCCGACGGGGCCGGTCTGGTCGACCTCGCCGTCAACGTCCGCACCGGCACACCCCCGCAGTGGCTGCGTGAGCACCTCGCGGCGACGCTCGGCGAGCTCGCGGCGTACCCCGACGGCACGGCCGCCCGCGCCGCCGTCGCCGCCCGGCACGGCCGACCGGTCACGGAAACGCTGCTCACCTCGGGCGCGGCGGAGGCCTTCGTGCTGCTCGCGCGCGTCCTGACGCCCCGTCACGTCGTCGTCGTACACCCGCAGTTCACCGAACCGGAGGCGGCGCTGCGGGACGCCGGCCACGCTGTGGAGCGGGTACTGCTCGTACCCTCGGACGGCTTCCGGCTCGGTGCGGTACCGGAGGAGGCCGACCTCGTCGTCCTCGGCAACCCCACCAACCCGACCTCCGTACTGCACCCGGCGGCCGCCGTCGCCGCCCTGGCGCGCCCCGGTCGCACCCTGGTGATCGACGAGGCGTTCATGGACACCGTGCCCGGCGAGTGCGAATCCCTCGCCGCCGTCCGGGACCTGCCCGGCCGGGTGGTCGTGCTGCGCAGCCTCACGAAGACCTGGGGCCTGGCGGGCCTGCGCATCGGCTATGCGCTCGGCCCGGCCGACCTGATCACCGCGCTCGGCGCCGCCCAGCCGCTCTGGCCGGTCTCCACCCCGGCGCTGGCCGCCGCCGAGGTGTGCAGCGCTCCCGCGGCGCTCGCCGAGGCCGAGCAGGCCGCCCAGGACCTCGCCCTCCACCGCGACCACCTGCTCAAGGGCCTCGCCGCCTTCCCCGCCGTCCGGGTGCACGGGGAGCCGGCCGCCTCCTTCGTCCTCGTCGAACTGCCGGGCGCGGCCGCCGTCCGCGCCCGGCTGCGCGAGCACGGCTTCGCCGTCCGGCGGGGCGACACCTTCCCCGGACTGGGCCCGGACTGGCTGCGGATCGCCGTCCGGGACCCTGGGACGACGGACCGTTTCCTGGACGCGCTCGGCTCGGTGCTGGCGGTCCGGACCGGCACCGGCCGCTGAAACACGACCGGGACATTTCACGAACCACCCGGTGATCATGCCCGGCCTACCGTGGAGGCAGACGACAAACCGCACTGCCGGACGGAAGTTGGGACCACCCATGCGCTTGCGAATCGCCCTCACCGCTCTCGCCGTCACCGCCCTCGCGGCCGCCGCGACGGCCTGCGGCCCGGAGAACAGTGACGCACCCGCCGCCGGCGCCGCCCCGACGACCGCTCCCCCGGCCGCCTCCGCCCCCGCCGCCGCGCCGTCCGCGTCGGCCCCCGGCACGCCCGCCGCGCCCGGCAAGTCCGCCGCGCCCGCCGCGTCCACCAAGCCCACGGCCACCACGCCGGCCGCGCCCGCCCCGGGCAGCCCGGGCGACAAGACCGGCTACGGCCAGGCCTGCGGCACCAACGACCTCACCTTCGGGGCGAAGATGGAGACCCAGGCGGGCGGCTACATCCTGGTCACCGCCAAGGCCAAGGCCGGGATCACCTGCGTCCTGCCCGCGACGCACCCGGTCATCGCCTTCGGTTCGGGCGGCATCGAGGCCCGCAACGCCGAACAGGCCGCCGGTGCGCCGATCACCCTCACCGGCAGCGCGGTCGCCTACGTGGGGATCAACCCGAAGAGCACCAACACCGACCAGAACATCGAGTTCAAGGACGTCATCATCGGCATCAGCGCCGGCGACCCGGACCCGGCGAGCATCCCCGTCGGCTCCGTCAAGGTCGACAAGCCGGTCGTCACCAACTGGCACACCAACGCCAAGGACGCCGTCCCGGGTGTCTGATCAGCCGTGATTGACGCTGTCGATCAACCCACGCCGCACCTTCACGGCGGATTCACGGCGAACCGGAGGCAGGCGCCGCCCTCGACCGGCGGCGACCGCCACCCCCGCGATCAGCCGAGACTCACCGCGTCCCCCACCCGCACCCTCCCCGGCTCCACTACCTGCGCATAGACGCCCGCGCAGGGCAGCGCCGGCATCCCCTCCAGGGGCACGACCCGGTTCTGCGCGGCGAGCACCTTCAGGGCCGCCGTGCTGCGCGGCAGTTCGCCATGCACGAGGGTCAGGACGGCGCAGCGCGGGGTCGGGGCCAGCACCCGCAACCGGAGGTCCGGGCCGATCCGCAGCTCGCGGCCGACCCAGGCGTTCTCGACGTAACCGTCGCCCTCGGTGCGGATCACCAGGTTGGGGCGGTAGCGGGCGGCCTCGGTCGCCACGGCGTCCAGGGTGGAGGTCGTGAGCAGGTGCAGCGGGGCGAAGTCGAAGAAGCCCCCGGCGGGAGCGGCGCGGCCGATCTCGTTCTCGGTGACGGCGACCTCCCTGTCGATCCCGCGTGACAGCACCTCCTCCGGCACGGCCCGTTCGACGGTCGCACCGGGCGGGCGCTCGCTCACCAGGGAGACCTCGCGGCCCAGCAGCGCGGACAGTTCGCCCTCGCCCACCTCCCGGCCGTCCGGCCCGGTGATCACGACGCCGCCGGGGTGCAGCACGGCGGTGAACCGGAGCATCTCCGCCCAGAGCCTCGGGTTCTTGGCGCTCGCCACCCGGCCACTCGCGGCGTCGAGCAGCCCCAGCGCCCGGTCCCCGTCCAGCCCGCGCTCGGAGACGCCGGCTTCGCCCAGCTCCTCCCCCAGCAACGACTTCACCGGGTACCGCCGGATCCGCTCCACCGTCCCGATCCTCATGCCACCGCCTCCGCCCACTCCCGTAGCGCCGTGAAGTCGCGTTCGCCCAGGCCGATTTCGGGATCGACGTGCAGGGTCAGCGCGGGCGCGGGGTGGTGCGCGGCTATCCACTCCGCGTCCTGCGGCCCCAGCTCGTCGTCCACCCAGACGAACGGGCGCCCGGCGGCCCAGGCGACCAGGTTCCTGGTCTTCCAGTGCAGCCCGTCCGGGTCCTGCTGGTGCAGCTCCGGCCAGTGGATGTACGGCAGCACGGGCAGCCCCAGCAGCGGCCCGATGAAGGTGTTCGCCTCGTCCATCCACGTGGTGGCCCACACCAGTTCGTACCGCAGCGCCAGCAGTTCGGGCCCGTGGTCCGGGTTGATCCAGATCCGCAGCGGCCGCACACGCTCGGCGGGCCGCTGCGGGAAGCGGGCGACCCAGCAGTCGGGCTTCACCCGGTGCGTCCCGTAGCCGTGCGGCCGCCGGTGCCGCTTCGCGGCATAGGGGTTCAACGGCCCGTCGACATCGAGCAGGAGCAGCGGCAACGTCATACCGGGCATCCTCGCCGGAACCCCACTCCGGGACCAGGGGTTTATCGGGCGGAGCAGGCCGGCGTGGTGGGCCGTGGACCGCCTTACGGGGCGATCGGGAGGCGGCGCTTGTGGTCGGTGAGGCGGTAGCGGCGGACGATCGTCTCGAAGGTCTCCTCGGCGACCGGCTTGCCCTCCAGGAAGTCGTCGATGTCGTCGTAGCTGACACCGAGGGCGTCCTCGTCGGCCTTGCCCGGGGCGAGGGTCTCCAGGTCGGCGGTCGGGACCTTCCGGACCAGCTCGGCCGGGGCGCCCAGGGCGTCCGCGACGGCGCGCACGCGGCGCTTGGTCAGGCCGGTGAGCGGGACGAGGTCGGCCGCGCCGTCGCCGAACTTGGTGAAGAAACCGGAGACCGCCTCGGCGGCGTGGTCCGTGCCGACGACCAGGCCGTCGTGCGCGCCGGCCACCGCGTACTGGGCGATCATGCGCTGGCGGGCCTTGATGTTGCCGAGCACGAAGTCCTGGTGGCCGGCGTCGCGGAAGGCCACGTCGGCGGCCACGGCGGCGTCGAGCGCGGCGTCGCTGGCGGGCTTGATGTCGACGGTCAGCAGGTGGTCCGGCCGGATGAAGGAGAGCGCGAGCTGGGCGTCGTGCTCGTCGGCCTGGACCCCGTAGGGCAGCCGCATCGCGTAGAACCGCGCCTCGTGCCCGGCGGCCCGGGCGCGCTCGACGGCGAGCTGGCAGAGCCGACCGGCGGTGGTGGAGTCGACACCGCCGCTGATGCCGAGCACGAGGGCGCGCAGACCGGTGGAGGTCAGCCGCTCGGCGAGGAAGGCCACCCGGCGCTCGATCTCCTTCTCGGCGTGGAAGGTCTCGGCGACCTCCAGCTCCCGGGCGATCTCCTGCTGCAGGGCGATGGACGCCGGCACGCTCACGTCTGCTCCTTGGTCGGGTTCGATGTGCTGTCGCACCCACCCTACTCAGGCCCGATGCCCGGCGGGACGGCCCGCCCGGCCGGTACCGGCGGACAGCCGGGAGGCCGCTCCCGGAGCCGACGGCCGTGGGAGCCGCCGATTCCCGGCCCGCCCGCTGCCCGCAGGCCCGCTGACGGTCCGTCGGGGGCGGTCCGTAGCATGGGCACGCGCGCGGACGGGGGCCCGGTGCCCTCTGGCAGACTGTGCGACCAGTGGGGCTGTTGGGCCGGGGCATGACAGGTGGGGGCAGAGAGCATGAGCAGCCGGGGGACGGTGCTCGGGGGGCGTTACACGCTGACCGAGCGGATCGGCGGCGGGGGCATGGGCTCCGTCTGGCGCGCCGACGACGAGGTGCTCGCACGGCAGGTCGCCGTGAAGATCCTGCATCCGGGACTGGTCGAGGACGGCGCCTTCGTCAAGCGGTTCCGGCGCGAGGCCCAGCTGCTCGCGGCGCTGAAGCACCCCGGCATCGTGGACGTCCACGACTACGGCGAGAGCGGCGAGGACGCCGGGGACGACCGGGTCGCCTACATCGTGATGGAGCTGATCGACGGGCAGCCGCTGGACAAGGTGCTCGCCGAGAGCGGGCCGATGCCGCCCGAACGGGCCCTGGGGCTGCTCGCCACCGCGCTGGACGCCCTGCACGCCGCCCACCGGCAGGAGATCGTGCACCGCGACGTCAAACCGTCCAATCTGATGGTCCGGTCCGAGGGCCGGGTGACGGTGACCGACTTCGGCATCGCGCGGGCGGTCGCCAGCACCCGGATCACCGCCTCCCACGCGGTGATCGGGACGGCGCTCTACATGGCCCCCGAGCAGGCCGAGGGACAGGCCATCACCCCGGCCTCGGACCTCTACTCGATCGGCGTGGTCGGCTACGAACTGCTCACCGGACAGCCGCCGTTCGTCGGCGAGAGCGTGCTGGAGGTCGCCCTCAAGCACATCCGGGAGCCCGCTCCGGAGCTGCCGGCGGCCGTTCCGGAGGCGGTGCGCGGGCTGATCGCCACCGCGCTGGCCAAGAAGCCGGAGGACCGCTTCGCCGACGCCGGCGCGATGGCCGCGGCGGCGCGGGCCGCGATCGCCGCCGCTCCCGGCGCCCCCGCGCTGCCGGCACCGCCGGTCGTTCAGGTGATACCCGCGACGCCCGCCGTTGCCGCGGCCGACGTCGGCAAGGTGGAGTCCCGGGACGCCACCGAACCCGGCACCCGTCGGCGGCGGCGCGGCTTCCTCGTCCCCATCGTCATACCGGTGGTCATCACGGCGGGCACCGCGACCGTCCTTCTGATCGACCGCACGCCCTTCACCTCCGAGGCGAAGACGCCCGGGACGCAGCCGTCCGTCACGGTCTCCGGCCCGGCGAACCCCGGCGGGCCGACAACGTCGGCCGTGAACGCGACGACCCCGCCGCCGACCACCCCCGCGCCGACCGGCACCCCGACCGCGCCCGGCGCCACCGCGACCCCCGGCGCCCAGCAGTCCACGCCTGCGCCGGGCGGCACCGGTGCGGCGAACGGCGGCGGCGCGACCGGAGCGGGCGGCACCCCGCGCGCGACCCAGCCGCCGGCCGGCGTCCCGGCCCCGGCGGCCGGCACGGCCGCGGCCGGGAACCAGCCCGCTCCCGGAACGCAACCGGGCACGCAGCCCAACCCCCAGCCGGCGGCCACCAGCGCCCCGCCGCAGACGCCCGTCACGCCGCCGGGCTGCGGCGGCACCAAGTGGGGGCCGATCGTCAGCGTGGCCTCCGGCCTCAAGCTCGGCCTGTCCAAGGACACCCCGTCGGCCGGCCAGTCCGTGATCATGGGCGGCAACACCGCCTACGGCTGGGTGCGTTCGGACCCGGACCCGGGCGGCTGGTACCACCTCTACCCGTGCAACCTGAGCGGCGCGCCGCTCGTCCAGGAGACCGACGGGCGGGTGACGCTCTCGGGCGGCTTCAGCGTCCTGAGCAACTGGAAGGTCAGTGCCGGGAGCACGCCGGGCGCCTTCCGTCTCGCGGACTACATGGGCTCCGCGTGCATGACCGACAACGGCGCGGGCAACCAGGTCACCATGGTCACCTGCACCGCCGGGAACAAGTCCCAGGAGTTCAGGATCCCCTGATCGGAGCCGAAGGGGCGGCGGGCCGGTGGACCGGTGACCCTACGGGCCCGCCGCCCCGGTCACGGTCGGGTCCAGAGGTTGCGGGCGGCGAGCAGCGGCAGCACGCCCTCGCCGAACCAGTACGCCTCCTCCAGGTGCGGGATCCCGGAGAGCACGAACTCGTCGATGCCCAGCTCGTGGTACTCGGTGATGAGGTCCGCGACCTCCCGGTGGCTGCCGACCAGGGCCGTGCCCGCGCCGCCCCGCAGCAGGCCGATGCCGGCCCAGAGCCCGGGGTGGATCTCCAGCCGCTCGGCCGAGCCGCCGTGCAGCGCGAGCATCCGGCGCTGGCCCTCCGACTCGCTCTCGGCGAGGGCGCGCTGGGTCTCCCGGACGCGCGCCGGGTCCATCGACGCCAGCAGCCGCTCGGTCTCCGCCCAGGCCTGGGCGGAGGTGTCCCGGGTGATCACGTGCAGCCGGATGCCGAAGCGGACGACCCGGCCCTGGGCGGCGGCCAGTTCGCGGATCCAGGCGATCTTCTCGCGGACCTGCGCGGGCGGTTCGCCCCAGGTCAGGTAGACGTCGGCGTACCGGGCGGCGACGTCGCCCGCCGCCGGGGAGGACCCGCCGAAGTACACCGGCGGCACCTGGTCCGGGAGCCGGTTCAGGATGGCCCGCTCGACCCGCAGATGGACGCCGTCGTGGTCGACCGTCTCCCCGGCCCAGAGGCGGCGGGTGATGGACAGGAACTCGCCCGTCCTGGCGTAACGGGCGTCCTTGTCCAGGAAGTCCCCGTACGCGCGCTGCTCGGCCGACTCCCCGCCGGTCACCACGTTGAGCAACAGCCGTCCGCCGGACTGCCGCTGGTAGCTCGCCGCCATCTGCGCGGCCAGGGTCGGACTGATCTGGCCGGGCCGGAACGCCACCAGGTACTTCAGCCGCTCGGTCACCTGGGTCAGCATCGCCGTGGTCAGCCAGGCGTCCTCGCACCACGCGCCGGTCGGGGTCAGCGCCCCCTCGAAGCCCAACTGCTCCGCGGTGCGGGCGATCTGGCCGAGGTAGGCGACGCTCGGCGGCCGGTCGGAGCCGGCCGCGCCGGGCGTCGAGCCGTGCCCGCCGCCGACGATCTGCCGGCTGTCGCCGTTGGTGGGGAGGAACCAGTGAAAGGTGAGGGACATGGACGGACACGCTCCTGGCGGTGGTTGCCGGCTGCTGGTGGACCTGGTTCGCGTCAGCGGCGACAACCGGCCGTGCACACCCGTCCCAGGTCGACGTGCAGTCGCCGTACAGGGAGGAAGGGGGCCGGAGCGGTCATGGCCCGATTCTCCGGGACTCCCACCCCGCTGGACAAGACATCCGCGTCAGAACACCCGTGCCGGAACACCCACATCAGCCCACCGGGGCCGGAACACCGGGGCCGGAACACCCGCGCCAGTACTCCCCCGCGACCGCGCCGGGAAGGACCCCCGCCGGGCGGCGGACGGCGAACGGCCGCCGGGCCTCCCCTCGGCAGCGGAGGGGAGGCCCGGCGGTTGGTGCGGCAGGGGGGAGGCGGCTCAGACGAGGCCGGCCTTCTCCAGGGCGGCGCAGCAGGTGTTGACCAGGAGGCGGGTCACCACGTACGGGTCCACGTTGGCGTTCGGGCGACGGTCCTCGATGTAGCCCTTCTGGTCGACCTCGACCTGCCACGGGATGCGGACCGAGGCGCCGCGGTCGGAGACGCCGTAGCTGTAGACGTTCCACGGAGCGGTCTCGTGCTTGCCGGTCAGGCGCGACTCGATGTCGGCGCCGTACTGGGTGACGTGCTCCAGGACGATCTCCTGCGAGGCGCCGAGCGACTCGCAGGCGGTGATGATCGCGTCGTAGTTCTCGCGCATCGCCTTGGTGGAGAAGTTGGTGTGCGCGCCGGCACCGTTCCAGTCGCCGCGCGCGGGCTTGGCGTCGAGGGTGGCGTCGATGCCGAACTCCTCGGCGGTGCGGTAGAGCAGGTAGCGGGCGACCCACATGTGGTCGGAGACGGTCAGCGCGTCGACCGGGCCGATCTGGAACTCCCACTGGCCGGGCATGACCTCGGCGTTGATGCCGCAGAGCGAGAGGCCGGCGGCGAGGCAGCGGTCCATGTGCAGCTCGACGATCTCGCGGCCGAAGACCTCCTCGGCACCGACACCGCAGTAGTAGCCGCCCTGCGGGGCCGGGAAGCCGCCCTCGGGGAAACCGAGCGGGCGGGAGCCCTTGAAGAAGGTGTACTCCTGCTCGATGCCGAAGATCGACTCCTGAGCGGCGAACTGCTCGGCGATCGGGCGCAGCAGCGCACGGGTGTTGCTCTCGTGCGGGGTGCCGTCGATCTCGTTGACCTCGCACAGGACGAGGATGTTGTCGCCGCCGCGGATCGGGTCCGGGAAGGTGGCAACCGGCTCAAGGACGCGGTCCGAGGCGTGACCCTCGGCCTGGTTGGTGGAGGAGCCGTCGAAGCCCCAGGTGGGGATCTTGTCCGCGTTGGCCAGGATCCGAGTCTTGGAGCGGAGCTTGGCGGTCGGCTTCGTGCCGTCGATCCAGATGTACTCGGCCTTGATTGCCACGGGGGTGAACCTCGCAAACTGGGTGGTGGGTGCCCGCGTAGCGTTGCAAGCCGCCGTTTCCCGGTTGTTCCTCCTATGTAACACCCAGGTGAACCAACCGTCCGCGTTGGCACGGTCACGGTGCGGGAGTGCCGCGGATGGCACCCCGCACCGATCGGCGCACCGCGACGGGTGTCCGCCCTCCACCGCGGCGGGCGTGGGCCCTTCACCACGGCGACCCGCAGAGCTTCACCGCGACGGGTGTCCGCCCTCCACCGCGGCGACCCGCAGAGCCCCACCGCGACGGGTGTCAGTGCTTACGGGCGTGCGCCGCCCGGCGGCGGGTGACCCAGAGCGCGCCGCCGCCGACCGCGACCAGGGCGGCGGCTCCGGCGGCGAGCGGACCGGTCGCGACACTGCCGCCGGTCGCGGCGAGGTTGCCGCCGGCGGCGGTGGCGGTGGCCTGCGGCCGGGCGGTTCGGCCGGGCGGCGTGCTGGTCGCGTCGACCGCGGGCTGGACGGCCGGGGCGGTGCCGGGCGCCGTCGGCGTGACCGAGGGGGTCGGCGTGACCGGTGCGGTCGGCTTCTCGCAGCTCACCGAGGCGACGGTGATCTTCCCGGTCACCTTGGCGACGTTGAGGTTGAGCGGGTTCACCTCGATCTGCACCTCCAGGGCCGAGGCGGCGGCCGTGGTCGAGGTGGTGGCCCGCTTGGAGAACTCCACCGAGACCCTGCCGACCAGCGGCACGTCCACGTCGGTCGGCCCGTACAGGCTGAGGGTGACCGGCTTGCCGAGCACGGTGAGCTTGGCCGGGGCGGTGACGTCGGCGGTGGGCGGCCCGTCGACCGGGCAGGTCACCGAGGAGCTGAGCGCCTCCAGGCCGAGCAGGGTGGTGGCCGGGAGACCGGGCGCGTGCACGTCGGCGTTGACCAGCTTGACCGAGGCGGCGGTGCCCTTGGCGTCCGACTTCACCACGGAGGTGCCGACGTCGGCCTTCACCAGGGTGACCGGGCCCTGCTGGTCGACGCCGTCGACCTTGGCCGTCAACAGCGAGCCTTCGCGCTGGGCCGGGCTCTCGACCTTGTTGAGCGCGAGGTTCACCGGCACGTCGACCTTGCTCAACAGCTGCACGTCCAGCGCGAGTTCGGCGGTGACGGCGCGCGCCCTGCCCGCCGTTACGGTCGGCGCGGCGGCCGCGGCGGTCGAACCCGCGGCCGCGGTGGCGGGCACGGGAGTGGGGCCGGTCGCGTGCGCCACCGGCGCCACGAGCAGCACCGGTGCCACGACCAGCGCCGACGCCACCGCGGCGGCGACGGCGGAGCCGGCGAAGGACGTGGAACGGGAAGAAGACATGGCGGTACCCCCACAGGTGGTGATCTCGGTAGAGCGCGCCTCCGACATCACCCGCGAGGCGGGGCAAGGGGCCGGTGCTCCGTACGACGAGTCGCCAGTCTTCATCGAACAGTGCGTCACATGAGCCACACAGAACGTCATTTCACTCATTCGGGTGAGGTTGACGCCCAAAGCTGCCCGGCGAAGCACTGCGGCAGGACACCTCCGGCAGGGCTCCTCCGGCAGGCCCCCTACCGCGGGAGCCCTACGGCAGTCGCCAGTCCACCGGCTGCGCCCCCTGCCGCACCAGCAGCTCGTTGGCCCGGCTGAACGGCCGCGAGCCGAAGAAGCCGCCGTTCGCCGAGTACGGGCTCGGGTGGGCGGACTCGATCGCCGGCACCTCGCCCAGCAGCGGGCGCAGGTTGCGGGCGTCGCGCCCCCAGAGGATCGCCACCAGCGGGCCGCCGCGCGCCGCCAGGGCCTTGATCGCCTGCTCGGTGACCTCTTCCCAGCCCTTGCCGCGGTGCGCGGCGGGCTTGCGCGGCGCGGTGGTCAGGGCCCGGTTCAGCAGCAGCACGCCCTGCCGCGTCCACGGCGTGAGGTCGCCGTTGGAGGGCTGCGGCAGGCCGAGGTCGGTCCCGTACTCCTGGAAGATGTTGATCAGACTCGCCGGGATCGGCCGCACCTCGGCCCCCACCGAGAAGCTGAGCCCGACGGCGTGGCCGGGCGTCGGGTACGGGTCCTGCCCGACGATCAGCACCCGCACGTCGGCGAGGGGCTGTTGGAAGGCGCGCAGGACGTTCGGCCCCGAGGGCAGGTACGTGCGGCCGGCGGCCAGCTCGGCGCGGAGGAAGTCGCCCATGGCGGCGACCCGGCCGGCGACCGGCTCCAGCGCGGTGGCCCAGCCGGGCTCGACGATCTCGTTCAGTGGACGCGGTGCCATGGTCGCCACCCTATCGGCCTACTCGGACAGGCCGTTCACCCGGATGATCATCACAACGACCATCGGCCGCACGGCCCCCGGGGAGCACCGCTCAGCCCACCGGCCGCCCGCGCAGCACCACCAGCCGCGGATCGGCGAGCACCCGGACGTCCGCCCGCGGGTCCTCGTCGTACACCACGAAGTCCGCCGACGCCCCCTCCTCCAGGCCCGGTCGGCCGAGCCACCGGCGCGCCCCCCAGGTGGCCGCCGACAGCGCCTCGGCGGGAGCGAGCCCGGCCTTCACCAGCTCGGCCACCTCCTCGGCGACCAGCCCGTGGGCGAGCGAACCGCCCGCGTCCGTCCCGACGAAGACCGGGATGCCCGCGTCGTGCGCGGCCCCGACGGTGTCGTAGCGGCGCTCGTGCAGCCGACGCATGTGCGCGGACCAGGCCGGGAACTTGGCCTCGCCGCCGGCCGCGAGGGTCGGGAAGGTGGCGATGTTGACGAGGGTCGGGACGATCGCGACGCCGCGCTCGGCGAAGGCCGGGATCAGCTCCTCGGTCAGCCCGGTGGCGTGCTCGACGCAGTCGATCCCGGCCGCCAGCAGGTCCGGCAGCGAATCGGCGGCGAAGCAGTGCGCGGTGACCCGCGCGCCCTCCTCGTGCGCCGCCGCGATCGCCTCGGCCAGCGCGTCGCCGGGCCAGCAGGCGGCGAGGTCGCCGGTGCCGCGGTCGATCCAGTCACCGACCAGCTTGACCCAGCCGTCCCCGCGCCCGGCCTCGGCCCGGACGTAGGCGGCGAGGTCACCGGGCTCGATCTCATGCGCGTAGTTGCGGATGTAGCGCCGGGTACGGGCGATGTGCCGGCCGGCCCGGATGATCCGGGGCAGGTCGTCCCGATCGTCGATCCACCGGGTGTCGGCGGCCGAACCGGCGTCGCGGATCAGCAGGGTGCCGGCGTCCCGGTCGGTCACCGCCTGCTTCTCACTGGTCGCGGCGTCGACGGCGCCGTGCGCGTCCAGCCCGACGTGGCAGTGCGCGTCCACCAGCCCGGGCAGCACCCAGCCGGTCACCGTGCGCACGTCCGCGGCCGCCGCCGGGCGGTCGAACGCCACCCGGCCGTCCACCACCCAGAGTTCGTCCCGGACGTCCTCCGGCCCGACCAGCACCCGGCCCCTGACGTGCAGCACCGCACCATCGCTCATGCCCCGCACTCTACCGAGCGGGTCCCGCCCGGGCAGGGCCTTCCCGGCGCGCGGGGAGGATGAGGCAGACTCGTCCCTGTCCGAACCGCCTCCCCTCCTCCGTCCCGTTCTCCGTCCCGATGCTCCGTCCCGTTCTCCGTCCCGTCCTCCGTTCCGTTCTCCGAAAGGCCGGCCGCCACCGTGAGCCCGTTCCTCGACCTTCCTCCGCTCAGCGCCGCCGACTTCGCGGCGATCGAGGACAAGGTCGCCGCGCTGCTGCACACCTCCGCCGATGTGATCGTCACCCAGGGTGAGGCGCTGCTGCCGCTGGAGGCCGCGATCCGCAGCGCCGCGCGGCCGGGCTCCACCGCGCTGAACGTCGTCACCGGCCCGTACGGCCAGACCTTCGGCAACTGGCTGCGCGACTGCGGGGCGACGGTCGTGGACCTCGCGGTGCCGTTCGACACCGCCGTCACCGCCGCGCAGGTCGCCGAGGCGCTGGCGGCCCACCCGGCGATCGACTTCGTCTCGCTGGTCCACGCCGAGGCCGCCACCGGCAACACCAACCCGGTCGCCGAGATCGCCGCCGTGGTCCGCGCGCACGGTGCGCTGCTGATGGTGGACGCCGTCGCCTCGGTGGCCGCCGAACCGCTGCTCACCGATGCCTGGGGCATCGACCTCTGCGTGATCGGCGGGCAGAAGGCGATGGGCGGCCCGGCCGGGGTCTCCGCCGTCTCGGTCTCCGAGCGCGCCTGGGAGCGGATCGCCGCCAACCCGGCCGCGCCGCGCCGCTCCTACCTCTCGCTGCTGGACTGGAAGGAGCGCTGGACGGACGCCGGGCGCACCGCACTCCCGCACGCCCCGGCCCAGTTGGAGATGCTGGCGCTCGGCGCCTGCCTGGACCGGATCGCCGCGGCCGGCCTGCCCGCCGTGATCGCCCGCCACCGCGCCGCCGCCGCGGCGGTCCGGGCGGGCGTCCGCGCCCTGGGCACCGTCGCCCCGTTCGTCCCGGACGACGCCCACGCGGCGCCGGTCGCCACCACCCTGCGCACCCCCGCCGGCCTGTCCGCCGCCGGGCTCGCCGCGGACCTGCTGCGCCTCGACCCGACCCTCCCGGTCCAGCCCGGCGGCGGCGCCCTCGCCGACTCGATGCTGCGGGTCAACCACTACGGCCCGGCGGCCTCGCTCGCCACCGTCCGCGCCTTCCTGACCGCCCTGGCCACCACCCTCGGCGCCGACCGCGGGGCCGACACCGTCGCCGGGGCGGACGCCGGATCCGCCCTCAAGGCGGCCGACGCCGCCTGGGAGAGCGCCGTCGCCGCCGGCTGAGACCGGTCGCCCGACCACGCCGCGAACCCCTCGGGAGCTCTTGTTCCCGAGGGGTTCACCGTGTGGCCACCCAGATCTCACCGTCACCCGGCAGGCTCCCGCACGAGGAGAAGTTGGCTATACAACTTCACCAAGCGACCTGCCGACCAGGAGAGACCCATGGCGCTCCCGACCCACCTGCCGCCGTACTGGCTGCGCGACAACTGCCCCTGCGCCGAGTGCCGGGACGGGCGCAGCGGGCAGAAGCTGTTCCAGATCACCGACCTGCCGGCCGACCTCGCCCTCGCCGCCCACACCGAGGTCGGCGGGAACCTGGAGGTGCTCTGGTCGGACGGCCACCGGTCGCGCTACCCGCTGGAGTGGCTGGCGCGGGACGCCGACGGCGACGGGCGCACCGAGGCGGAGAAGCAGCTCTGGGTCGCGGCCGACTTCCGCTGCGGCATCCCGGAGGCGGCGTGGGAGGCCTACCTGGCCGACCCGGCCGAGCAGGCGGCGGTGCTCGGGGCCGTCCGGCGCTCCGGGTTCGCGGTGCTGCGCGGGGTGCCGGTGGCCGAACGGCAGGTGCTCGCGGTGGCCCGCTCCTTCGGCCACGTCCGGATCACCAACTACGGTGAGCTGTTCGACGTCCGGGTCGAGCCGGACCCGAACAACCTGGCCTTCACCAGCGCCGCGATCGCCCCGCACAGCGACAACCCGTACCGGGACCCGGTGCCCACCCTGCAGCTGCTGCACTGCCTGGAGAACTCCGCGACCGGCGGCGACTCCGGGCTGGTGGACGGCTTCAAGGCGGCGGCGCTGCTGCGCGAGGAGTCCCCGGCGGACTTCGTGGTGCTGACCCGTACCCCGGTCCCCTTCGTGTTCCGCGACCGCGGCACCGAACTGCGCGCCGACCGCCCGCTGATCGAGGTGGACGCGCGCGGCCGGATCCGCGGGGTGCGGTTCAACAACCGGTCGATCAGCACCCTGCGCGGGTCCGCCGAGGAGCTGGACGCCTTCTACGCGGCCTACCGCCGGTTCGCCGCGATCACCCTGCGGCCCGAGCTCCGGCTGGACTTCCGGCTCGACCGGGGCGACTGCCTGATCTTCGACAACGTCCGTCTGCTGCACGCCCGGACGGCCTTCGAGCAGGACGGCTCGCGCCACCTCCAGGGCTGCTACGCGGACCTCGACTCGCTGCACAGCACCCTCGCGGTGCTGCACCGGCGCACCGCCGCGCTGGACACGATCGCCGCGCTGTTCGCGGGCGAGGGCGCCGGCGAGTACCTGGGCGAGGCGGTCACCATGGCCGAGCACATGCTGCAGGCCGGGGCGCTGGCGCAGGCCGCCGGGGCCGCGCCGGAGCTGGTCGCGGCCGCGCTGCTGCACGACATCGGGCACTTCTTCGACAAGCACGGCCATGGAACGCCGCACGGGCGCGACCTGATGAACGGCCAGGACAACCGGCACAGCGACACCGGCGCCGCCTGGCTGGCCCAGTGGTTCGGCCCGGAGGTCACCGAGCCGGTCCGGCTGCACGTGGCCGCCAAGCGCTACCTGTGCACGGCCGAGCCCGGCTACCGCGAGCGGCTCTCCGAGGCCTCGGAGTACACGCTCCAGGTACAGGGCGGCCCGATGGGCGCGGAGCAGGCCGCCGCCTTCGCGACCCTGCCCGACGCGGCCGACGCCGTCGCCGTGCGCCGCTGGGACGAGCAGGCCAAGGACCCGGACGCCGAGACCCCGGGGTTCGAGCACTTCCGCCCGCTGCTGGCCGCCCTCATGCGCTAGGGGGATTGGGGCGTCGGCCGGTCCGCCTCCCCGCTCCGGCGCCGGAGTTCAGTCACCGTCCCGGGCGTGCCGCGAGAGGGCCGAGGTGGCCAGCGAGTTGTGGATGCTGAAGGCCACCGTGCCGGGCAGGTAGCGGTCCTGGGACCACTCCACCGGCATCCCGGTCGGGTCGGTGGTCCGGCGCCGCTCGCGCAGCAGCGGGCTGCCCCGGCGGCAGCCGAGCAGCCGGGCGTCCTCCGCGTTGGCGGCGACTATGTCGATGGTGTGGTCGGCGTCCGTGAACAGGATGCCGTGCTCGCGCAGGACTTCGGTGTGCGAGACCACGTCGGCCGGCAGCTGGGCGACGATCTCGCCGACCCGGGGCGGGTAGACCGTCCGCTCCACCATCACCGCCGCGCCGGAGAGCGTGCGCAGCCGGACGGTGACGTAGACCTCGGAGCCGGCCTCCAGGCGCAGTTGCTCGCGCTCGGCTGCGTCGGCCGGCCGGCGCACCAGCGAGTCCAGGATGCCGCCGGGCTCCTCGCCCATCGAGTAGGCCCAGTGCGTGAAGCTCAGCAGTTCGGAGAAGCTCTGCACCCGGGCGGTGCCCAGCACCACCCGCCGGGTGCCGCGCCGGGAGGTGACCAGGCCGTCCGAGCGCAGCACGGCGAGCGCCTGGCGGACGGTGCCGCGGGACACCCCGTACTGCTCGGCCAGCGTGCCCTCGGCGGGCAGCCGGCCGGCCTCGCCGAACGCGCCGGTGGTGATCGCCTCGCGCAGATCGGCGGCGACCTTGCGGTAGAGCGCACCGGCGGCGCGCTCCTGGCCCGGCGCGGCAGGGGCCACGGGGGCGGCGGGGGCCGCGGGTGCCGCAGGGACCGCGGGGCGGTCGGGCTCCAGTGCCACGTCAGTCAATGTCCCTCCTGGGGCGGTGTCCTGCGCAGCCGTACCGGCCCGGACAGCCCGACTTTATCCCGCTGCGCCTTCGAAGCATCGCATTCGGTCGATCACTGACCGAGGCCCTGATTCGACCGTTCCCGTAGCCGCCCCCGGTTCTGGGCCATCCGTTCACCTTCCCGTCACCGGACTCCGGCGTACTTACCTCCGTCAGGCGAAGTTGGCTAGTCAACTCGGACGGTTCCGAACGACTGATCGCCTGGCCCGCCCTTGTGAAGAAGCACCTCTCAGCGAGACGCACCCCCGCGAAACGCACCCCTCGCAGTACGCCCCTGATCAGGAGACTGACCCGTGACCGTGCACCGTGCCCGCGCCGCCGCCTTCGCGGCCGTACTGACCGCCGCCGCGCTCTCCCTCACCGCCTGCGGCTCCGCCGGTTCGACCGCCCCGAAGTCCGGTGACGCCGCCAAGGCCGGCGCGAAGGACGCCAAGGACGCCACCTCGCTCGCCGACTTCGGCGGTCTGGACGGCCTCGTCGCCGCCGCCAAGAAGGAGGGCAAGCTGCACGTCATCACGCTGCCCAGGGACTGGGCCAACTACGGCAAGATCATGGACTCGTTCAAGGCCAAGTACGGCATCGAGATCGAGGACGAGAACCCGGACGGCTCCAGCCAGGACGAGATCAACGCGATCACCTCCCGCAAGGGCCAGGACCGCGCCCCCGACGTCGTCGACCTCGGCAGCGCGTTCGCGCTCCAGGCGGTCAAGGACGGCCTGCTCGCCCCCTACAAGGTGGCCACCTTCGACAAGGTGCCGGACACCATGAAGGACGCGAACGGCGCCGCCGTCAACGACTACGGCGGCTACGTCTCCATCGGCTGCGACGCCAAGAAGATCCCGAACTGCCCGAAGACCTTCGCGGACCTGCTCAAGCCCGAGTACAAGGGCCAGGTCGCCTTGAACGGCAACCCGACCAAGTCCGGCTCCGCGTTCGGCGGCGTCTACGCGGCCGCGCTCGCTAACGGCGGTTCGCTGGACAACATCCAGCCCGGCATCGACTTCTTCGGCAAGCTGAAGGCCACGGGCAACTTCAACCCCGTCGAGTCCACCCCGGCCACCATCGAGAAGGGCGAGACCCCGATCTCGATCGACTGGTCGTACCTGAACGCCGGCTACACCGACGAGTTCAAGGAGAAGGGCGTCGACTGGAAGGTCTCCGTCCCCTCCGACGGCAGCTACGCCCAGTTCTACAACCAGGCCGTCAACAAGTGGGCCCCGCACCCGGCGGCCGCCCGCCTGTGGCAGGAGTACCTGTTCAGCGCCGAGGGCCAGAACCTCTTCCTCGGCGGCTACGCCACCCCCTCCACCTTCGAGGCCCTGAAGAAGGACGGCACCCTCGACACCGCGGCCGCCGCCAAGCTGCCCGCCGTCGAGAAGCCGTTCACCACTTTCCCGACCCAGGACCAGATCACGGCCGCCAAGAAGGTCGTCACCGAGAACTGGACCAAGGCCATCGCAGGCTGACACCCGGCCGCAGCAACCCGAAACGGGCTGATCCCACTCATGACCACGGCTCCCACCCCGGTGCCGACCACCCCCGCCGCCACCGTTCACGGTGGCGGCGCGGGGGCGTCCGCCACCGCTCCCACCCCCACCCCCGACCGGCCCACCCGCCGGCGCCCGCGCGGCGGATCCTGGCTCGCCACGGTGCCGCTCTTCCTCTTCTTCCTGATCGGCTTCGGCCTCCCCGCCGTCGCCATCGTGATCGGCGCGTTCACCACCTCCAGCGACGCGGAGGGCGGGGGCGGCCAGTTCACCCTCGACAACATCAGGGACTCCGTCCAGGGCGCGTACTGGACGGCGATGCTCAGCAGCCTCAAGCTGTCCGCGCTGACCGCGCTGCTCGCCACCCTGATCGGCCTGCCGATCGCGCAGGCCGTGGTGACCTCCCGGCAGACCTGGCTGCGCCAGGCGGTGCTGACCGCCTCCGGCGTGCTCGCCAACTTCGGCGGCCTGCCGCTCGCCTTCGCGTTCGTCGCCACCCTCGGCAACGCGGGCGAGGTCACCAAACTGCTCCACCTGACGGACCACGGCTGGTCGCTCTACTCCTTCACCGGCCTGACCATCGTCTACCTGTACTTCCTCATCCCGCTGATGGTGCTCACCATCACCCCGGCCCTGGACGGCCTGCGGGTGCAGTGGCGCGAGGCGGCCCACAACAACCGGGCCACCACCGTCCAGTACTGGCTGCACGTCGCGCTGCCGATCCTGCTGCCCTCCCTGCTGGGCGGCTTCGTGCTGCTGTTCGGCAGCGCCTTCGCCGCGTACGCCACCGCCGCGGCCATGGTCGGCGCGACCGTGCCGCTGGTCAGCCGCTCGATCGCGGACGCGCTCTCCGGCAACGTGCTGGTCGGCCAGGGCAACCTCGCGCTCGCCCTCAGCCTCAACATGATCGTGGTGGCCGTCCTGGTGATGGCCGTGTACCTCCCCCTCCAGCGCCGGAGTGCCCGATGGCTCAGCTGACCTCCGCCCGCCCCTCCTCGCCGCGCCGCAAGGTGCGCTGGTGGCGCGGCGCCGTCCTGCTGCTCGCGGGCGTCTACTTCGTCGTCCCGCTGGCCGCCGCCGGCTACTTCTCGATCGACGACCCGAAGGGCTACTCCTTCGAGGCGTACACCGGACTGCTCAGCGCCCCCGGCTTCCTGGACAGCCTCTGGCTCACCCTGGGCCTGGCCGTGGTCACCGTCCTGGTGCTGCTGCTCCTGCTGGTACCGGCGCTGATCGCGGTGCGGCTCGGCTCGCCGAGGCTGCGCCCGGTGATCGACGTGCTCTGCACCCTGCCGCTGGTCGTCCCGCCGGTCGCGCTGACCGCCGGCCTGATCGGCGTGCTGCGCTGGGGCCCGGACTACCTGATGGACACGCCGTTCTTCCAGACCTTCGTGTTCATCCAGGACCCGGACTTCCCGCTGGTGCTGGTCATCGCCTACGTGCTGATGTCGCTCCCGCTCGCCTACCGGGCGCTGGACGCCGGTCTGCGCGCGGTGGACCTGCGCACCCTGGTCGAGGCCGCCCGCAACTGCGGCGCGAGCTGGCCGCGCGCGGTGTTCACCGTGGTGCTGCCCAACCTGCGCGGCGCGCTGCTGAACGCCTCCTTCCTCACCCTGGCCCTGGTCCTCGGCGAGTTCACCGCCGCCTCGATCCTCGGCTACCAGCCCTTCCCGGTGTGGATCTACTCGGTCGGCAACAGCCAGGCCCACATGTCGGTCGCGGTCTCCATCCTGAGCCTGCTGATCACCTGGCTGCTGCTGCTCCTGCTGGCCACCGTCGGCCGCGAGCGCCGCCACAAGACCACCACTTCCTGAAGCCCCCGGAGCGATCCCCATCATGACCACGGTTACCGCCCCCGTCGCCGGCACCCACCTCGCACCCGGCGGCGCGACCGTCGAATTCCTCGGCCTGCGCCGCTCGTTCGGTGCCACCACCGCGCTGGACGGCCTCGACCTGACCGTCCGGCCCGGCGAGCTCCTCGCCCTGCTCGGCCCGTCCGGCTGCGGCAAGACGACCGCGCTGCGCATCCTGGCCGGCTTCGAGCAGCACGACTCCGGCCAGGTGCTGGTGGACGGCGAGGACATCACCCGCATCCCCGCGCACCGGCGCGACGCGGGCATGGTGTTCCAGTCCTACAGCCTGTTCCCGCACCTGACCGCCGCCGACAACGTGGCCTTCGGCATGCGGATGCGCGGCACCGGCAAGGCCGAACGCCGCAGGCGCGCCCAGGAGCTGCTGGAGCTGGTCGGTCTGCCGCAGCACGCCGACCGCTACCCGCACCAGATGTCCGGCGGCCAGCAGCAGCGCATCGCGCTCGCCCGCGCGCTCGCCCTGCGGCCGCGCGTGCTGCTGCTCGACGAGCCGCTCTCCGCCCTGGACGCCAAGGTCCGCCTCTCGCTGCGCGAGGAGATCCGCCGCCTCCAGCAGGAGCTGGGGATCACCACCCTGTTCGTCACCCACGACCAGGAGGAGGCGCTCTCGATGGCCGACCGGGTCGCGGTGCTGCGCGCGGGCCGGCTGGAGCAGTGCGCCACGCCGTCCGAGCTGTACGCCCGCCCGGCCACCGCCTTCGTCGCCGAGTTCGTCGGCACCATGAGCCGCATCCCCTGCACCCGCACCGCCGACGGCGTCGAGGTGCTCGGCCGCCGCCACGCGGTGGACGGGGCCGCGCCGGCGGACGGCTCGCTCGACGTGCTGGTCCGGCCGGAGAACGTGTCGCTGGTCCCGGCCCTGAACGGCCCGGCGCTGGTGGTCTCCGCGTCCTTCCTGGGCGCCGTCACCCGCCTCACCGTCCGGCTCGACGACGGCACCGAGGTCAAGGCCGACCTGCCGACCGACGCCGCCGCCCTCCTGCCGGTCGGCACGCGCGCCGCGCTGTCGCTGCCGGAGCGCCCGGTCCTGGTCGACCGTCGTACGGTCTGACCTGTCCGCTCGTCCGACGAACCACCGAAGGTACCGCCATGCCTGATACCGCTCAGCCCGATTCCGCACAGCCCGATTCCGCACAGCCGGCCCCGGCCCGGCCCGACCCCACGAAGGCCGACCCGGCGAAGCCCGGATCCGCCGCGCCCGCCGCCGTCCTGTTCGACATGGACGGCACCCTCGTCGACACCGAGCACCTCTGGTGGCAGGCCGCCGCCGAACTCGCCGACGAGCTGCGCCGCCCGCTCACCGACCAGGACGCGCCCGAGGTGCTCGGCCAGGCCATCGAGCACACCGCCGCCCACCTGCACCGGGTCAGCGGCACGAGCCTCAGCGAGGCCGAACTCGCCGACCGCCTCGGCGAGTCCTTCGCCGGCAAGGTCGCCGCCCAGACCGTCCCGCGGCCGGGGGCGCTCGCCCTGCTCGCCGAGCTCCGGGACGCCCGGGTGCCCACCGCGCTGGTGTCGGCCTCCCCGCGCCGGGTGGTCGACCTCGTGCTGTCCACCATCGGCCGCGACTGGTTCGCCGTGACGCTGGCCGCCGAGGACACCCCGCGCACCAAGCCCGCGCCCGACCCCTACCTCGCCGCCGCCGAGCGGCTGGGCCTCGACCCGGCCGACTGCGTGGCCGTCGAGGACACCCCGACCGGTGTCGCCTCGGCCGCCGCCGCGGGCTGCGCGGTGCTCGCCGTCCCCTCGACCGCCACGCCCATCCCCCGGGGATCGCGCGTCACCCTGCTGGACAGCCTGGTGAACGCCGACCTCGCGCTGCTGGGGAAGCTCGGCGCCGCACCCGCGGTGTGACCGGCCATGCCCTATCTCCTGCTCGCCCTCGCCATCGTCAGTGAGGTCTGCGCCACCAGCGCCCTCAAGCTCACCGAGGGCTTCACCCGCCTCTGGCCGAGCCTCGGCGTCGCCGTCGGCTACGTGCTCTCCTTCGCCCTGCTCGGCAGGGCCCTGAAGCACATACCGGTCTCGGTCGCCTACGCCGTCTGGTCCGGCGCCGGTACGGCCGCCGTGGCGGGCATCGGCGTGATCGCCTTCGGCGAGTCGCTGGGCCGGCTCCAGTGGCTCGGCCTGGCCCTGATCATCGTCGGCGTGGTGGTGCTCAACCTGAAGGGCACCCACTGAGCCACGGCGCCCGCCCCGCGCGCACGGCGGCGGGGCGGGCGCCGTGGCTCTTCGCCGTAGCCGCGACGCGTGTGCCGGGCGCGCCGGATGCGACTCCACCGCTCGTCAACGGCCTGCGATCGACGGCGAGTTGTCCCCCCTCCCCGACACCGTCCACCCCGACATCGTGTACGCCTTCGCCGGCCCGCCCTCCACCGTCGCCCCCGGCGCCACCCGTACCCGCACCTGGGACGCCGCCACCACCGACGGCCGGTACGACTTCACCGTCCACGGCCCCGACGGCTTCGTCCGCCGCTTCGTCGGCGCCGTCACCGCACCCACCGGCACCCGCTTCACCCAGCGCTACGCGGGCACCCTGCACTGACCCGCCCGGCGGGCGAAGGCGCCCCCTATCCTGCGGGGATGATCAAGCCGATAGAACTGGTGATTTTCGACTGCGACGGCGTGCTGGTCGACAGCGAGCGCATCGCGGCCCGCGTCCAGGTCGCCCTGGGCGCGGAGCTGGGCTGGCCGCTCACCGAGGCGGAGGTGGTCGAGCGGTTCATCGGGCGCTCCCACGCCTCGATCGGCGAGCAGGTCGCCGCCCGGCTCGGGGAGGCCACCGCGGCGCTCTGGAGCAGTCGTTTCGAGCAGCTCCACCGCGAGCAGGTGGACGCCGGGCTGGCCCCGGTCGACGGGCTCCCCGAGGCGCTGGCCGCCCTCACCCTGCCGACCTGCGTCGCCTCCAGCGGCTCGCACGAGAAGATGCGTCACACGCTGGGCCGCACCGGCCTCTACGCGCACTTCGCGGGCCGGATCTTCAGTGCCACCGAGGTCGACCGCGGCAAGCCCGCGCCGGACCTCTTCCTGCACGCCGCCCGGCGGTCGGGCATCGACCCGGCCGCCTGCGCGGTGGTCGAGGACAGCCGCCCCGGTGTCGAGGCCGCCCGCGCCGCCGGCATGCGCGCCTTCGGCTACGCCGGCGGCCTGACCCCCGCCGAGCGGCTCGCGGGCCCCGGCACCGTCGTCTTCCACGACATGCGCGAACTGCCCGGCCTGCTCGCCGCCCACTGAGCCCGGGCCCACCGCGGGATCACCCCGGGGAGAAGCCGGCCGGGCGGGTCGGCGCACCCCGCCCGGCCGTCGCACGCTCAGCCCGCGAGGACGCCCGGCAGGTCGGCGATCGACTTCAGGACGTGCGTCGCGCCGTCGGCCCGCAGCCGGGCCTCGTCGTGGGCCCCGGTCAGCACACCGGCCACCACCGAGGCGCCGGCCCGGGTGCCGGTCAGCATGTCGTAGCCGGTGTCCCCGGCGACGGCCATCTGGCGGACGGAGTCGGTGGAGGTCCGCAGCAGGGCGGTGAGCGCCAGGTCCGGGTACGGGCGGCCGCGGCCGGCCTCGGCCGGGCAGAGGGTGAGGTCGGCGATCGACTCCCAGCCGAGTGCCCGCAGGATCCGGTCCTGGGTGGCCCGGGAGAAGCCGGTGGTGAGGACCACCTTGCGGCCCTGGCCCCGGAGTTCGGCGATGGCCTCGGCCGCGCCCGGCAGCGCGGCGCAGTGCCCCGCGTCGACGAGGTCGTGGTAGGCGGCCTCGAAGGCGGTGTTGGCGGCCTGCGCCTTCTCCTCCGCGCCGAACAGGTGGCGGAAGACGGAGATCTTGGACTCGCCCATGGTGAGCCGGACGTGCTCCAGCATGCGGGCGTGCTCGGGGCTGCCGGCCTCGACGCCGAGCGAACCGGCGGCGGCCCGGAAGGCCTGCTCGACCAGGCCGTCGTCGGCGACGGTGGTGCCGGCCATGTCGAGGACGATCAGGCGGATGTCAGCGGACATGTTCACTTTCCTTACAGGTTGGCGAGTTCGGCGGTGGTCTCGGCGATGGCCGGCGAGCAGGTCATGCCGCGGCCACCGGGACCGGTGACCAGCCAGACGGCGTCCCGGACCCGCTCCCGGTGGACCACCCGGGTGGTGTCCACGCACTGCGCGTACACCCCGGCCCAGCGGCGGCGCACCCGGGGCAGCGGCCGGCCGAGCAGTTCCTCGGCCACGCCGACCAGGTGGTCGTACGGGTCCTCGACGACGTCGAAGCCGAACGGGTGGTCGTACTCGTGGGTGTCGCCGATGGTGAGGCCGCCGTCCTTGCGCTGGACCATCAGCAGCTGCATCTTGTGCTCGGCGGCGACCGGCGGCTGCGGCTGCGCGGCCTTCAGCCGCTCCAGCGCGTCACCGGCGAAGGCGGGGTAGTAGCGGAAGCTGTCGCCGTCGGCGACCGAGGTGGTGAGCTCCTCGCCGAGCGGGTCGGTCTGCATCATCTGCAGCCGCACCCTGCGGACGGGCAGCTCGGGCGCCAGCTCGCGCACCAGCCCGCCCAGCCAGGCGCCGGTGCAGAGGATCACCAGGTCACCGGTGTGGACGTCGCCGTGGTCGTCGCGGACGGCGTTCTCACCGATCACCTCGCGGACCTCCCGCCCGGGGAGGAAGGTGTACCGACCGCCGGCCCGCAGTGCGGCGCGCAGCGCGGGCTGGGCGGTGCGCGGCTCGACGGCGGCGTCCCGGTCGCACCGCAGCGCGCCGAGCAGCTTGCCGCGCAGGGCCGGGTTGGCGGCTCTGGTCTCGGCCGCGTCGAGCAGCCGGTAGCCGCGCGCGGCGGCGTCCGTCCGGGTCAGCGCCTGTTCGGCGACGGCGAGTTCGGCCTCGGTGCGGATCGCGGTGAGCGAGCCGTTGGCCCGGAAGCCGAGCTCGGGCACCCTCGCGCCGATCTCCTCCCACAGTTCGCGGGCCCGCAGCGCGGTGTCCAGTTCCTCACCGCCCGACCGGCCACTGACCCAGACCAGCCCGAAGTTGCGCACCGAGGCGCCGCGCGCCTCGGACTCGCGCTCCAGGTGGACGACCTCGTGGCCGCGCTCGACGGCCTGCCAGGCGTGCATGCTGCCGAGCACGCCTGCTCCTACGACGATGACTCTCATGCGGCCAGGCTGATGCCGCGAGGTGTCCGAGGGAAGTCCGAACGGCGGCGCGCAGGTGAACCGACCGAAAAGTTGTACAGCCAACACTGCTCAGGCGGTCCGGGCCGCGCCCGCCCCGGCCGGGCCCGCCGGCGGGAGGCCGGGTCAGCGCACCACGGTCGCCCGCAGGCGGGTGCCCGTCCGAAAGGCCCGCGCCCGGCTCGCATGCTCTCCCCGCCACCCCGGCCGCACAAGGACCGGGCAGGTCACGGAACCCGGCGCCGCTGGGTCGCCGGTGACGGCCCGCCGCCGGCCGCCGGCGCGACGTCGCCCGCGCCCAGCAGCGGCCGCAGCGCGCCCAGGCGGGCCCGGTCGACCAGCGGTGCGGCCCGGCCGGCGGCCAGCGCGAGCGCGGGCGCCGTCAGAACGCCGACCAGCGCACCGACCAGTACGTCGTGCGGGTAGTGGACGCCGACCCAGACCCGGGAGGCACCCATCAGTGCGGCGGCGGCCACCGCGAACGCGCCCAGCCGCCGGTCCGCGAACCAGAGCGCGGTCGCGGCGGCGAAGGCGATCACGGTGTGGTTGCTCGGGAAGGACCAGTCACCGGCGCCGGGACAGGTCTCCAGCGTGCCGGGCACACCGAGCTGGGTGCACGGACGCACCTCCTCGACCACGCCCTTGAACCCGGAGTTGAGGACGAAGGCGACGACCACGATCAGCGGCGAGGCCAGCACCCGCGCCATCACCGCCGGACCGGCGTCGCGCGCCCGCCACCACGCCCGGAGCATGACGACGGCGAACAGCCCCAGCCCCAGCGCGGACCAGATCCGGATCACCTGGTCCAGCCAGGCGGGCGCGGCGTCCGCCCACCCGATCACCCGGCTGTAGAGGCCGCCGTCGATGCCGCTGCCGTCGTAGACGGCCAGCGCACGGGAGGGCGTCACCGGGTGTCACCGCCACGGCGCCGGGCCCTCCGGGCGCGGAACATTTCCAGAACGATCGGGATCACGGAGACAACTACTACCAGACCGATGATGGGGAGGAGGTAACGGTCGATATCAGGCACCGAGGAGCCGAGCGCGTACCCGGCCAGCACCACGCCGACGGTCCAGACCACGCCGCCCACCACCTGCCAGAGGGTGAACGTGCGCACCGGCACCTCCAGCACGCCGCAGAGCGGGTTGAGCACCGTCCGGACCACCGGGATGAAGCGGCCGAGCACGATCGCCTTGCCGTACCCGTACCTGACGAGCAGCTCCTCGGCCCGCTCGGCCCCGTGCCGCAGGCTCTGCCGCTCGGTCCGCCGCAGCAGGGCGCGGCCACCGCGCCGGCCGATCAGGAAGCCGACCTGGGCGCCGATCAGCGCACCGGCCAGGGCGGCCGGCAGGACCTGGGCGAGCTCCAGCCGCGGGCCGTCGGCGCCGCCGGGGGCGCAGAGCAGACCGGCGGTGAACAGCAGCGAGTCGCCGGGCAGGAAGAACCCGACGAGCAGCCCGGTCTCTGCGAAGAGCACGACGGCGATCCCGAGCGCCCCGAAGGCGGCGAGCAGCGACGAGGCGTCCAGCGGGTTCACCGCGAGGGCGTGAACGGCCGGAGTGGCGGACGACTGGAACAAGGCCGGCGGACCTCCCGTACGGGAGGGCGGCGCGGCCGCCCTCGATCGTCTACAGTGCCGTAGACGGTCTACATGACTGTAGACGAATCGGGGAGGAACCGCCGCCATGTCCGACGTACCGCCGGCCCGCCGGCCCGCCGGGGAGCTGGAGGCCGAGGTGCTGGCCGCCCTCTGGGCCGCCCGCGAGCCGCTGACGCCGCAGGACGTCCAGGCGGCCCTCGGCTGCGGCCTCGCGCGGACCACCGTCGCCACGATCCTGGCCCGGCTGCACGACAAGGGCACCGTGGAACGCACCCGGGCGGGGCGCGCCTACGCGTACACCCCGACCGTCCAGGACCGGGCCGGGCTCGCCGCCCGCCGGATGCACACCGAGCTGGGGCGGGAGGCGGACCGGTCCACCGTGCTGGCCCGCTTCGTCTCCGACCTCTCCGGCGAGGACGAGCGGCTGCTGCGCGAGCTCCTCGGCGGCGGCGACGGTACCGGCGCCAGGGCCGACACCGGCGGGGACGGACCCCCGGACGGGAGCGCGGGCCCGAGGGGCGCCACCGGGCCGGTCACCCCGCGATCCTGACCGTCCGGGTGCCGCTGCCGCTGCCCTTCCTCGCCGCCCGGCCGGCCCGCCGCCCCACCGCCCAGCATGTGGACATGCGCCCCCTGCGCGCCTCCATGCGCCGAGCGCGCCCCGAGGCTGCTCGGGAGACCCGCCGCCCGCACGCCCTCGCGCACCACCTCCGCGCCCTCCACCTCCGAGTCCTCCGCGTCCGGGCCCGCGCCCTGCTCCACTCCCCCGGACCGCACCGCCCCGGTGGTCGATTTTCGGCCGCGCGGCACTCATAACTTGTTGGCATGTCCACTCCGATACCGGTGACCGGCCCTAGTTGGCCGACCCCGTCCCCAGGACCGGGCGGCCCCCGTACGCTTTCGTCAGCGCGTCGGCCCCGACGCGCCCTCGATCGGCGGCGAGGAGCAAACCGAGTGCGGCAGACCGGACGGCAGAACCGACGGCCAGAGCCCCGAAGTCCGTCGAGCCCGGCGGAGCTCGCCAGGCTGCACGACCGCGCCCTGGCCGAACCCGTCACCCACGGACCGGCCCGGGAGGCCGGCCCGGGAGGCACCGACCCGCTGCCCGGGCCCCGCCCGGAGATCGGCGACTCCTGGGCCCGGCTGCGCCGCCTCGGCCTGGACCCGGACGCCGGCGCCGCCACCGTCCACCTGGGGCCGGCCGAGGTCGAGCACCGCCGCCGCGCCAGCGGCCTCGACATCCTGCTGCCGGTGCTGCGTGACACCCTGCTCGCCCCGGCCGACCACGTCCCGCTGATCCTCGCCATCGCCGACGCCGAGGGCCACATCCTCTGGCAGGAGGGCGAGCGCAGCCTGCGCCGCAGCGCCGACCGGATCGGGTTCCTCACCGGCGCCCGTTGGATCGAGGAGAGCGTCGGCACCAACGGCATCGCCTCCGCCCTGCGCGCCCAGCGGCCGATGCAGGTCCACTCCGCCGAGCACTACCTGCGCAGCCACCACTCCTGGACCTGCGTCGCCGCCCCCGTGCACGACCCGGGCACCGGCCGGCTGGTCGGCGCGATCAACCTCAGCGGCCCGGCCGACAACGTCCGCCCGTACCTGCTGCAGCTGACCGCCACCGCCGCCCGGCTCGCCGAGACCGAACTGCGCGCCCGCCGCCTGGAGTCGCTGCACCACCTGCGCACCCTGGCCGCCCCGCTCCTGGCCCGGGTGGACGGCCCGGCCCTGGTGGTCGACGCGGCCGGCTGGATCGCCTGCGCGGCCGGCCTGCCGCCACCGGTCCGGCTGCGGCTGCCCGCCGAGGGCTGGAGCCCGGCCGCGGTGCACTGGCTGCCCGGCATCGGCGAGTGCTCCGTCGAGCCGCTCGCCGACGGCTGGCTGGTCCGGCCGCTGGGAGACGAACGGACGGCGGACGGCGCCGCCGCGGTGACCGCCGAACAGGCCGAGGGTGCCCGGCTCCGGCTCGACCTGCGCCGGCCGGACCGCCCCGAGCTGTCGGTGCGCGGCGCCGCCGGCAGCTGGTCGCACGCGCTCAGCCCGCGCCACGCCGAACTGCTGCTGCTGCTCGCCACCGAGCGCTCCGGGCACAGCGCGGCGCAGCTCGCCGACGCGCTCTTCGGCGACCCGGCCCGGACGGTGACGGTCCGCGCCGAACTCTCCCGGCTGCGGCGGTACCTGGGCGGCCTGCTGGCCCACCGGCCGTACCGGTTCGCCGATTCGGTCCTGGTCACCGTGGACGGACCGGAGGACCCGTACGACCTGCTGCCGGTCTCCTCCGCGCCGGCCGTGCGCCGGTTGCGGGCGGCTCTGGCCGCGGGCGCCGTCCGGCTGCCGGGCGGTCCCCCGCTGCCGGCCCCGCGCACCCCGGGCGACGACGTCGCCCCGGCGTCCCGGCCTCAGCCGCCGGCCAGCAACGCGGACAACTGGGCGTCGGTCGGGCCGTAGGCCTGCTCGGCCTCCTCGGAGACCAGCGCGTACGTCCGGTCCAGCCACGCCTGAACCCTGGGCTTGGAGACCTCCAACAGGGCACTGCCGTGGGGGGATTCGAGGGCCAGGTGCAACGTCGAGCCGTGGCACGGACAGTAGGCCGGCCACAGCTTGACGTCGCCCTGGCCGCTCAGCGAGCGCAGGCCGTCGCGCAGCAGATCACGCGAGAACACCCAATCGGCCTCGTCCGGCCGCCCCAGATGGAACGTCAGCAGTACCTCGTACGGACGCTCGGCATCGAACCGGAATCGCGTCCGCACCTCGCCGACGACTTCCTCGCCCAGCGAGATCCGCAGTGTCAGCACCTCCTCCACCGCCGCCGGAGCGGCGGTGGAGCCTGCCTCATCGCCGCCCGTGGGGGTGGCGGCGAGAGGGGCACTGGAGGGTGCTGACAACGGGTCGGACGGCATGACGGGCTCTCCGGGACGGCGTGGGATTCCCCCACCTTGCGCCACCGGAGGCCGGACCGGCAAGGGTTGCAAGGAGGTTGCAATAATCCGCGCACCGACGGCCCGGGCCGCGCAGGCCTTGTCAGACGGACCGTCAACTTCCGTTCGGGGAAGGGCCGTCCACGGAGTTGATCGATCCCGCACGAGGGCTGGCCAGGGCCCGGGCAGCCGCTGGTACGCTCGTCCCCCTGCCGGCGCGGGCTCCTGCGCGTCCACCGGCGGACCCGCACGAGCGACCCCGGACGAACCCGGGTGAACCGGCGGCAGTCCGCCCATGACGGCGATTCGGGCCTGTCGGCAGCGCATGGGAGAATGCGGCGACTCAGCGACGGCTTCGGGGAGGGAGGGTCGGGTGGCTCTGCGCGAGGAGACCGGGCCGGACGCGCGGCACGAGCGCGACCTGCCGCGCGAGCGGCACGGCCGGCACGGCCGGCCGAAGCCGTTCGGGGGCCGGCTCCGGCTGCCCACCCTGCGGTTCTCCGGCGCCGCGATGGCGATGTCCACCGTGGTCGGCATCAGCATCGCCACCACCTGGCTGCTCCACGAGCAGCAGGGCGTCGGACGCCGCGCCGGAGTGGCCCAGGTCGGGTCGAGCCCGCCGCCCACCCCCGGCGCCGACCGGGCCGACGCCGCCTCCGCGCCCGACTCCTCGCAGGCGCCGGCCGCGCCGCTGCCGTCCGGGCGGCCCTCCGTCCGCCCCGCCGGCCCCGCCACGTCCGAGTCGCACGCCTCGCACCCGCCCGTCTCCGGCGTCCCGGCACCCCGCTCGCCCGCCCCGGGCTCGGCCGTGCCGCTCGCCGAGGGCCGGACCGGCGGCCGGAGCGCCTCCGACACCCCGTCGACCCAGGCCCTCGGCCCCTCCCCGCAGCAGGACGGCCCGACCGCCGCCACCGCGCCGCCGCCCACCGACGGGCCGTCCTACCAGCGGCCCGAGCCCGTGGAGTCCGGCCAACCGCTCGCGGCCCGATCGCCCGAGCCGCCCAAGCCGCTCGCCCCCGAGCCCGCGCCCGCGCCCGGCGCGCCCGGCGTCCGGCCGCCCACCGACCCCACCGACGGCTGGACCGGCCTGCCGCCCGGCGCGCAGGACCCGACCACCGTCCCCAAGGACCCGACCGGCGGTACCGCCCCGGGCCCGGGCGACCCCGACGACACGGTCGACCACGCGCTCACCGGCGCCGCACTGGTCCAGTCGCTCGGCCGCGACGGCACCCGGCACGTCCTCACCCTGACCGTCACCGAGCCGCTCACCGCGCTGCAGGCCGAACTCCGGCTCGCGCCGGACGCGACGGCCCCGGGCGGTCCGGCACCGGACGCCGCCGCCCCCTCCGGCACCGCCTGGACCGACCTGGCCGGCGCCGTGGTCACCACCCACCACGAACGCGGCACCCTGGTCTACCGCTTCACCACCCCGCCCGGCACCGACGTCCCGCCCGGCCGCTACACCTTCGGTGTCCGGCACACCCGCCCGGCCGGGGCGCCCGCCACCGGCGCGCCCACCACCGGCGTCCCCGGGGCCGCGCCCGCACCGGCCGCACCGGGGCGCGGGGAGAGCGTGCCCACCGGCCCCGGCAAGGCCGCCCCGGCCGAGAGCTGGAGCGCCTCGGCGTTCGGCATCCACCACCCGCGGGCCGTCGCCGCGCTGGGGGCGTTCGCCGTCGGACCGAACTGACCGACCGTCCGACAACCCGACAGGTCACCACCTTGATCGGGCTCGTCTCGACAACCCCGTTCGTTACTGTGGGTACCACTCGGCACGGCGCCCCCGACTCGGGTCCCGCACGCCGTGCCACCGCATCCGAGGAGGAGTTCGTGTCCACGGTCCTGACCCAAGGCGGCAACGCCCCGCTGACCGCCGCGCGGGTGACCGTCGAGGTCACCGCACCCAAGGCGCTGGACGTCTCCGGCCTGCTGCTGACCGAGGCCGGAAAGGTCCGCTCGGACGCCGACTTCGTGTTCTTCAACGCCCCGCACGGCCCCGGTGTCACCCACCGCCCGGCCTCCGGCGGGACCCCGGACGCGATCACCATCGACACCGCCGCCGTCCCGGCCGGCATCACCAAGATCGTCGTCACGGCGAGCCCCGACGAGGCCGGCGCCACCTTCGCCGGCATCGAGCCGACCGCGACGGTCCGGGACGCCGACTCCGGCCAGGTCCTGGTCACCTTCACCGCTCCCCAGCTGGGCCGCGAGACCGCGCTGATCGTGGTCGAGGTCTACCAGCGCGGCGGCGCCTGGAAGGTCCGGGCGGTCGGCCAGGGCTACGCCAACGGCCTGGCCGGCATCGCCACCGACTTCGGCGTCACCGTGGAGGACGAGCCCGCCCCGGTGGCCGCCACCGCCACCCCGGTCGCCCCGCCGGTCACCGCCCCGGCCCCGGTTCCCGCCCCGGCCCCGGTCGCCCCGCCGCTGCCGCAGAGCGCTCCCCCGATGCCGCCGGCCCCGCCCGCGGCGCCCGCCGCCCCGCCGACCCTCACCAAGATCACCCTGGACAAGGGCCGGGTGAACCTCACCAAGGGCGGCTCGGTCTCCCTGGAGAAGAACGGCAAGCCCTTCCTCTCCTCCGTCCGGATGGGACTCGGCTGGGAGCCCGCCGGCCGCGGCCGCAACATCGACCTGGACGCCTCCTGCATCGCCTTCGACGCCAAGCGGGAGAAGCTGGACACCGCGTGGTTCATGAAGCTGGGGATCTTCAACGGCGCCGTCGCCCACTCCGGCGACAACCTCACGGGCGCGGGCGGCGGTGACGACGAGTCGATCACCGTCCACCTGGACGGCCTGCCGCCCGAGGTCTGCGGCCTGGTCTTCGTGGTCAACTCCTTCTCCGGCCAGAAGTTCACCGACGTCAAGAACGCCTACTGCCGCCTGGTGGACGCCGGTTCGGACCAGGAGCTGGTCCGCTTCGACCTCACCCAGTCCGAGCCGCACACCGGCGTGGTGATGTGCAAGCTGGTCCGCCAGTACTCCGGCGAGTGGGTGATGACCGCGATCGGCGAGTACGTGGACGCCAAGACGGCCCGCGCCATGGTCAAGCCCGCCGCCTCGATGCTCTGACCCCCCGGGTGCCCGGGCCCACCGCCCGGGCACCCGAAAACGCTGGCCGGCGTCCGGTCGGCGTGCCATCCTGTCCGGATGTTGATCAGGGAAGCCACCCCCGAGGACTGGCCGTCCATCTGGCCGTTCTTCCACGTCATCGCCGCCGCGGGCGAGACGTTCACCTACCCGCTCGACCTGACCTTCGAGCAGGGCCGTGAGTGGTGGCTCCTGCCCGCCCCGAGCCGCACCGTGGTCGCGGTCGCCGAGGACGGCACCGTCCTCGGCAGCGCCAAGATGAACCGCAACCACCAGGGCAACGGCTCGCACATCGCGAGCGCCAGCTACATGGTCGACCCGGCGCACTCCGGCCGGGGCGTCGGGCGCGCGCTCACCGAGTACACCCTGGAATGGGCGCGTGCGGCGGGCTACCGCGCCATGCAGTTCAACGCCGTGGTGGCGAGCAACGAGCGCGCGGTGGGGCTGTACCGGTCGCTCGGCTTCGACATCCTGGGGACCCTCCCCGAGGGCTTCCGCCACCCCGTCCACGGGTACGTCGGCCTGCACGTCATGCACCGCGCGCTCTGAACTCCGGCCCGCCGCCCGCTACTCCTCGATCGCGCCGCCGACCCGCCGCAGGTGCTGCCGGAAGCTGTACGACGGATCGGCGGCCCGCCGCACCAGGTAGTCGTCGAACGCGGTCTGCCGGCGCAGCGTGTCGCCCGAGCGGATCCGCTCGGCCTGCGCGCGCTCCGTCCGCGCGATCCCGCCCGCCACCTCCAGCACCTCTTCGACCCGGGCGGCCGGCACGAACAGCACGCCGTCGGCGTCCCCGAACACCACGTCCCCGGCGCTCACCAGGTGCGTCCCGAACCGGGCGGTGACCAGCGCGTCCGGCTCCCGCTCGTCGAGCCGCAACGGGCCCAGCGGCAGCGCGCCGTAGCTGAACAGCGGCAGCCCGATCTCCACCAGCTCAGGCGTGTCCCGGTGCAGGCCCCACACCACCACCCCGGCCACCCCGGCGGCCTTCGCCTCCAGCACCGCGAGGTCCCCGAGGCAGGCCTCGTCGACCCGCCCGCCGTTGTCGACCACCAGCACGTCCCCGGGCTCGGCCGCGCCGAACGCCTCCAGGAACACGTCCACGCTCCCGTAGTGCCGCACCGGCAGCACCCGCCCCGCGACCCGCCGCCCCGCCACCACCGGCCCGACCCCCGCCGGCGCCACCCGCAACCCCACCCCCACCCGCACGCACGCATCCGCCACCAACGGCGTCGACAACTCCGCGAAGGCCTTCAGCACCTCAGCCACCTGCCCAACTCGACGCGAACCGACCACACTTCACCGCCCCCGATCCTAGGCCGCCCCGCCGCACCCGACGACGGACGGCCCGCACCCCCCTTCCACCAGGGGTGCGGGCCGTCCGTACAGCAGGGGCCTCAGCCGCGGGTCGCCATGGCCCGCAGGAAGAAGGTCAGGTTGGCCGGGCGCTCGGCGAGGCGGCGCATGAAGTAGCCGTACCACTCCTCGCCGTACGGCAGGTACACCCGCATGGTGTTGCCCTCGCCGGCCAGGCGCAGCTGCTCCTCGGGGCGGATGCCGAACAGCATCTGGTACTCGAAGGAGTCGCGCTCGCGGCCGTTCCACCGGGCGAGCTGGCCGGCGATCTTGATCATGTTGGGGTCGTGCGAGGCGATCATCGGGTAGCCCTCGCCGGCCATCAGGATCTTCAGCGCGCGGACGTAGGCGAGGTCCACCTCGTGCTTGCCCTGGAAGGCGACCGACTCGGGCTCCTTGTAGGCGCCCTTGCAGAGCCGCACGCGGGAGCCGGGGCCGGAGAACTCGCGGCAGTCGGCCTCGGTGCGGCGCAGGTAGGCCTGGAGCACGACGCCCAGCCAGGGGAAGTCGGCCCGCAGCTCCCGCGCGATGGCGAGGGTGGAGTCCGTGGTGGTGTGGTCCTCCATGTCGAGGGTCACCGTGGTGCCCGCGTCGGCGGCCGCCTCGCAGATCCGGCGGGCGTTCTCCAGCGCGATCTTCTCGCCGTCCACCGGCAGGAACTGGCCGACGGCCGACAGCTTCACCGAGACCTCGGCGCCGGCCGCCAGGCCGGTGTCCTTGAGCGCGGCGAGCAGGTGCTCGTACGCCTCGGCGGTCCCGGCGGCCTGGGCGGCGTCCTTGGTGTCCTCACCGAGGTGGTCCAGGGTGACCTTGCGGCCGGTGGCGACCAGGTCGTCGCAGGCGGTGACGGCGTCGTCGAGGGCCTCGCCGGCGACGAACCGCTCGACTATCGCGTGGGTCGGCGGGAACTTCTCGACGACGGTGCGGACCTGCGGGGAGCGGGAGGCCGCGAGAAGGGCGGAACGGAGCATCGTGACTCCTGGAGCTGGTGCTTCTAAGGGTGGCAGAAGGGGGTGGCGGGGGCGGGCGGCCAGGGGGTGGGGCCGCCCGCCCCCGCGGGGACGCCCGGCTGCGGGACCGGGCGTCGGCGGGGCACTCAGCCCATGTGCGGGTAGCGGTAGTCGGTCGGCGGGACGAAGGTCTCCTTGACCGAACGGGTCGAGGTCCAGCGCGCCAGGTTCTGCTTGGCGCCGGCCTTGTCGTTGGTCCCCGACGCCCGGCCGCCGCCGAAGGGCTGCTGGCCGACGACCGCGCCGGTCGGCTTGTCGTTGATGTAGAAGTTGCCGGCCGCGAACCGCAGCTTGTGCATCGCGTCCTGGGCGGCCGCGCGGTCCTGGGAGATGATCGAGCCGGTCAGGCCGTAGGGCGACACCGACTCCATCTGGGCCAGCATCTCCTCGTACTTCTCGTCCTCGTAGACGTGGACGGCGAGGATCGGGCCGAAGTACTCGTCCTTGAAGTACTCGCTCGCCGGGTCCGCGCAGACCAGCACGGTCGGGCGGACGAAGTAGCCCACCGAGTCGTCGTACGTGCCGCCGGCCAGCACCTCGACGGAGTCGTCCGCCCGGGCCCGGTCGATCGCGGCCTTGTTCTTGGCGAACGCGCGGTCGTCGATGACGGCCGACATGAAGTTCGACAGGTCGTTGACGTCGCCCATGGTGAGGCCCTCGACCTCGTCGCGGAAGGCGTCCTTGAGGCCGGCCCAGAGCGAGGCCGGGACGTAGGCGCGGGAGAGCGCCGAGCACTTCTGGCCCTGGAACTCGAAGGCGCCGCGGGTCATCGCGGTCTTCAGCACGGCCGGGTCGGCGGACGGGTGGGCGACCAGGAAGTCCTTGCCGCCGGTCTCGCCGACGATCCGCGGGTAGGTGCGGTAGCCGGAGATGTTCTCGCCGACGGTGCGCCACAGGTGCTGGAAGGTCGGGGTGGAGCCGGTGAAGTGGATGCCGGCCAGCGCCGGGTGCTTCAGCGCGACGGCGGAGACGTCCAGGCCGTCGCCGGTCACCATGTTGATGACGCCCTTGGGCAGCCCGGCCTCCTCCAGCAGCTGCATCAGCAGGTGCGCGGAGAACTGCTGGGTCGGGGAGGGCTTCCAGAGCACCACGTTGCCCATCAGCGCCGGCGCGGTCGGCAGGTTGCCGGCGATGGCGGTGAAGTTGAACGGGGTGATCGCGTAGACGAAGCCCTCCAGCGGGCGGTGGTCGCTGCGGTTCCAGACCCCGTCCGAGGAGATCGGCTGCTCGGCCAGGATCTGCCGGGCGAAGTGCACGTTGAAGCGCAGGAAGTCGACCAGCTCGCAGGGGGTGTCGATCTCGGCCTGCTGCGCGGTCTTGGACTGGCCGAGCATGGTGGCCGCGGCCAGCGTCTCGCGCCAGGGGCCGGCCAGCAGGTCGGCGGCCCGGAGGAAGATCGCGGCGCGCGAGTCGAAGGAGAGCGCCTGCCAGGCCGGAGCGGCGGCGAGGGCAGCGTCGATGGCGTCCTGCGCGTCGGCCTGGGTGGCGTTGCGCAGCGTTCCGAGCCTCGCCGCGTGGTTGTGCGGCTGGACGACGTGGATCTCGGTGCCGCCGCCGAGGCGGCGCTCACCGTTGATCGTCATGGTCAGCTGGACCGGCTCCTGGCCGCCCAGCTCCTTCAGCTTGGCCTCCAGGCGGGCCCGTTCGGGGCTGCCGGGGGCGTAGCTGTGGACCGGCTCGTTCACCGGCGCGGGGACCTGGGTCACAGCATCCATGAGCGCACGCTCTCCTTCGGTTCATGCGGGGGATGCCGACGCGGGTCGCACGTCGGCCACAGGACGAACGCTATTCCTGCACCGGGCTCCACTTGATTGGCCGGGCGGCTAAAGTCCCCCGTACGGCGTTGTCCGGCCCGACGAAGGGGTCACGGCGCGGTCACGGCCACCGCCGGGCGGGCCACCGGACCCGCCGGCCGCCGGCCGGGCCGCTCGCCCACTCCCGAGGCCTGTCCGCCCCGCTAAAATCGGCGGTACGCGATGGTCCGTTCGCACGATGCTCGACGGTCCGTCCGCACCACTCGCACTGATCCGCCCCGGTTCGCACGAGCGTGAAGGAGCCTCCGGTGTCGCAGCCCGCCGGCCTCCCGCTCCGTCAGCTGCTGATGTCCCTCGGCGAACCGCTGGTCGAGCTCCAGGCCGCCCCGCTGGGCCTGGACGTCGCGGTGCGCGACGTCGCGATCCTCGACCCGGAGGACCCTCCCACCGCCGCTCCCGGCGAACTCGTGCTCGCCATCGGCGCCCGGGGCCGGGCCGCGCTCCCCGCGCTGCGCGCGGCCGGCCGGGCGGGCGCCGCCGCGGTCGCGGTGAAGCTGGACGGCCCAGGCCAGGCCGACGCGCTGCGGGAGGCGGCCACCGAGGCGGGGGTGGCGCTGCTCTCGGTCCGCCGGGAGACCCGGTGGGAGCACCTGGACTCGCTCGCCCGGGCGATCATCGCCGGCCCGGACACCGCGGACGCCGCGGGCGCCCCCGAGCACAACGCGGGCGACCTCTTCTCGCTCGCCCAGACCGTCGCCGTGCTCACCCACGGCATCGTCTCGATCGAGGACACCTCCAGCCGGGTGCTGGCCTACTCCCGCTCCTCGGACTCCGACGAGGTGGACGACCTGCGCCGGCTCTCCATCCTCGGCTGGCAGGGCCCCGAGCCCTACCTCTCCAAGCTGCGCGAGTGGGGCATCTTCCAGCACCTGCGCACCTCGGACTCGGCCATCGCGGTGGACCCGCACCCGGAGCTGGGCCTGCGCCGGCGCCTGGCGATCGGCATCCGGACCGGCGCCCAGCCGCTCGGGACGATCTGGGTGCAGGAGGGCGCCCAGCCGCTGGCGCCGCTCGCCGAGCAGGCGCTGGTCGGCGCGGCCCGGGTGGCGGCGGCGCAGCTGGTCCGGCGGCGGCGGGAGCTGTCGGCGGACGTCCGGCTGACCCGCACCCTGCTCACCGGCCTGCTGGAGGGCTCGACCGGGCCGCAGTCGCTCGCCACCCACCTGGGCCTGGACCTGCGCCGGCCCGCCACCGTGCTGGCGTACAGCGCGCCGACCACCGAGGCGCTGACCCGCGCCGAGGTGACCGGCCTGATCTCGGTGCACACCGCCGCCCGCCACCGCAGCGCGCTGCTCGCCCCGATCGAGTCCCGGGTCTACGTGCTGCTGCCCGAGCTGCCGGCCGGCCTGCCGATGACGACGGTCCGCGACTGGGCGCAGGAGGTGGTGGAGGCGGCCCGGGACCACCTGGGCGTCCCGCTGCGGGCGGCGATCGGCTCCACGGTGGACGGCCTGGCCCAGGTGCCCGACTCCCGGGCGCAGGCGGACCGGATCCTGGACGCCATGGGCCGGGGCGGGGTGGACCTGGAGGTCGCCGCACTGATCGACGTCCAGGCGGAGGTCCTGGTCAGCGAGATGCTGGCCCTGCTGCAGGAGCGCTCGGGCCTGCGCGACCCGCGGCTGACCGCCCTGACCGCGTACGACCGCCGGCACGGCACCCGGCTCGCGGAGTCGGTGCTGGCCTGGCTGGACGCGCTGGGCGAGGTCCGGGTCGCGGCGGACGCCCTGCACATCCACCCCAACACCCTGCGGTACCGGGTGCGCCGGGCCGAGCAGCTCACCGGTGTCGACCTCGCGCAGCCGCAGCAGCGCCTGCTGGCCATGCTCCAGCTGCGCCTGCCGGAGGAGTGACGCCCGCGTCCGGGGGCTCGGGAAAGCCGGACCGGGGAAACACGACCGGGAAAGCACGACCGGGAAGGCCGGGAGGGGCCCGCCGGAGCGGGCCCCTCCCGGCCTCAGCCTGATCAGGCGCCGTAGCCCTGACCGCGCTTGTGCTCGTTCAGGCGGTGCCACGGGCCGGTGATGGCCAGCTGGATGCCCGGGGTCTGGATGTTGGCGAACAGCGTCTTGCCGTCGTCCGAGAAGGTGACGCCGGTGAACTCGCTGAACTCCGGCTTCTCGGCGGAGCCGATGTTGAGCTCGTTGCGGGCGATCGGGTAGGTCAGCCCGTCCTCGGTGGCACCGAACAGGTGCGAGACGCCCTCGCCGTCCTCGGCGATCACGATGCCGCCGTACGGCGAGACGGTGATGTTGTCCGGGCCGTCGAAGTTGTCGTGGTCGCCCCAGACGTCGGTGTTGACGCCGAGCAGCACCTTCAGGGTGATGGTGCGGCGGACGGGGTTGAAGAACCAGACCTGGCCGTCGTGCTGGAGCGGGCTCTCCGAGCGGGCGAAGCTGGAGACGAAGTAGAAGCCGCCGTCACCCCACCACATGCCCTCCAGCTTGCGGGCGCGGGTGACCTCGCCGTCCTTGAACTGCTTGCGGACGGAGACGGTCCTGGCGTCGCGGTCCTGGACCTTGACCCAGTCCACGCCGTAGGTGGTGCCGACCTTGGTGGCGCGCGACAGGTCGTCGATGAACTTGCCCTGCGCGTCGAAGACCTTGAAGGCCTCCAGCGTGCCGGCGTCGTCGGCCAGCTTGCGCAGCTGGTAGCGGCCGTGCTTGAAGCCGGCCGGCGGGGTCCAGCGGAACAGCAGCCCGTTGGGGTTCGAGGCGTCCTCGGTCAGGTAGACGTGGCCGCGCTTCGGGTCCACCACGACGGCCTCGTGCGCGTAGCGGCCGAAGGCCTTCACGGGCTTGGGGTCGAGGTTGTACTCGTCGTCGAACGGGTCGACCTCGAAGATGTAGCCGTGGTCCTTGGTGAAGCCGTTCTTGCCGGCCTTGTCCTCGGTCTCCTCGCCGGACAGCCAGGTGCCCCACGGGCTCACGCCACCGGCGCAGTTGGTGGAGGTGCCGGCGATGCCGACCCACTGCTCGACCGTGCCGTTGCGCTTGGCGTGCACGATGGTGCAGCCGCCGGCCGCGCCCGGGTCGTAGACGTGGCCCTCGGTCAGCGGCACCGGGTACGCCCAGCCGGAGCGGGCGCCGCTCAGCTCGTGGTTGACGACCAGCAGGTTGCCGCCGCGCTCGTCCTCGAAGGCGGAGGTGCCGTCGTGGTTGCTGGGCGTGAACTCGCCGGTGCGCAGCTTGGTGACGCCCGCGCGGTTCACCACCTTGTAGCTGAAGCCCTTGGGCAGCGCGAGCAGGTTCTCCGGGTCCTTGACCAGCGCGCCGTAGCCGACCGCGGCACGCTCGGCGTCGGCGGTCGCGGCGTCCCGCACCTCGCCGCCGACCGGGGCGGCGATCGCGCCCGGGGCGCTGGCCAGCGCCTCGGCGCTACCGGCGATCAGCACGCCGGCCCCGACGAGGGTGGAACGGTTGACGAAGTCCCGACGGGACAGCGACATGTGAGTCACTCCTGAGAGGTGGGGCGCCGACCGGAGCGGAGCCCGGTACGTGGCGTGCGAGGTGTCGAGGTAGCTCGTCGACGCCTGCAGACTCCGCCGGTGTGATGAACGCCCGGTGAAGCGGACACCGCGTCAGGGTGTTCATTTGCCGACCGTATTCGAATCCATGACCCGTTCTTTGCCCCGTGCACCGCAGGTCACGGCCGCGCCGCAGAACAGAACCGCGGAACAGTGCCACGGAACAGCGCCCACCGAACAGCGCCATCGAACAGCCGCGGAAACGGAGTCGGAGGACAGCCGCGGAGCCGAGCGGCACCCGGGCGCGGCGGTCCGTCGGCGGCGCTCACCGCCCCGCGCGGGCCGCCCGCCACTGCTCCCAGGCCGCGAGCCAGAGCTGCTCGCCGATCCGCTCCTCCTCCCAGCCGTCGCCCGCCGCGCCGGCACCGTCCGCCCGGTCCCGCCAGAGCTGCTCCCAGGCACGCTGCGCGGGCAGGCTCGCCACCTCGCTGGCGAAGACCGTGTAGCGGATGACCTCCTCGACCGCGGCCACCCCCTCCACCGTGCCGACCACCCACTGGGTCTGCCGGGACAGCCGGTTGAGGTGGTTGACCATCGCGGTGACCGCCGCGACCGCCTCCTCCCGGCTCTCCGAGCCGAGCCGCATCTGCTGGCGGACCGCGGCCTCCCAGCGCAGCGCGCCGGTCTCGCCGCGCAGCCCGCGCGGCAGCCGCGGCGTGCGCCCGGCCCGGACCTGCGCCTCGATCGCCGCGGACTCGGCGATGCCGTGCTCGATCACCGCCCGGTGCGCCTCCAGCCCGACCGTCGGCGGGAGTTCGCGCTCCTCGACCGGGACGTACCGGGCCCGGCGGGCGGCGAGGCCGCGCAGCAGCGCCGTCCGGCCGCGCAGATGCCGCTCGACGTCCTCGATCGGGGCCAGTTCGAGGCTGCCCGGCACCACGCCGCGCCCGCAGACCGTGACGGTCAGCCCGTCCACCCGGAACCGGCCCGCCCAGACCGGGCCGGCACCGGGGGTGGCGCCGAGGCCGGGCAGCGGGGCGTCCGGCCGGTCCCAGGGGTCGCGCAGGTCCTCGTGGACCTCCACCGCGCACGGCTCGCCGTCCACGGTGATCCACTCGCGCAGCGCCCGGACCCGGCCGGGGCAGTCGCCCTCGTCGACGCCGAGCTGCTCGTAGACCCGGTCGCGCTCGTCCTCGACCACGTCCTCCAGCTCGGGCAGCGCGCCCGGCCGGTCGGCCCCGGGACGGTAGGTGCGCACGGTGACGTACGGGCCGTCGGCGGAGGTCCAGTCGCCGGAGCAGACCTCGACCCAGGACAGCCGGCCGTCACAGGTCTCGAACGCGGTCAGCGCGTCGCCGCCCGGGTCGGCGCCGCGCACGACGCCGTACACCGGGAAGCCGGCCGCGGCCAGGGTGCGGCGGGAGAACTCCTCCTGGTCGGTGAAGCGGTCCTCCCGTCCGCGCGGGTCCATCCACCGCGCGCCGTCCCCCCGGAGACCGTCCTGCCTGCCACCGCTCTCCCGCGTCATCCCGCGCCGCACCCCCGTGTCCTCGCCGCCCGCACACCGCCTGCGGGACACGATACGTGGCCCGACCTGCCGGGTCATCAGCTCCTTTGCCCCGCCGGACGGATCGCCACCCGCGCCGTCGTGTCAGGACGCGCGTTTGTCAGTGCCGCTTCCTACGCTGTCGGGCATGACAGCGACCCAGGACTTTCCCGCCCGCATCAGCATCGTCACCCTCGGGGTGACCGATCTCGACCGCAGCGCCCGGTTCTACGAGGACCTCGGGTGGCGCCGTTCGTCGGTCTCCAGCCCGGAGATCGTCTGGTTCCGCACCGCCGACTCGGTGCTCGGCCTCTTCCCGACCGACGAGCTGGCCGCCGACGCCGGGGTCCCCGCCCTCGGCGAGCCGTCGTTCCGGGGCGTCACCCTCGCGGTGAACCTGGAGTCGACCGAGCGCGTGGACGCCGCCCTGCGGACGGCCGTCGAGGCGGGCGCCACGGTGGTCAAACCCCCGACCGCGACCAGCTGGGGCGGTTACTCGGGCTACTTCGAGGACCCGGACGGCCACCTGTGGGAGCTGGCCCACAACCCGTTCTTCCCGTTCACCGCGGAGGGCTCACTGGACCTGCCGTGACCGGCCGGGCGTCCCGCCCCGGCCGGCCCGGCCCCGCACGCCCCCCGGGCCCTCAGCTCTTCGAACGCGCCTTGAAGGCCGCCTTGCGGGCCTCCTTGGCCACCGTCCGGTCGAGGTGCAGCTCGCCGACCGCCTCCAGCACGTCCGCCGTGTAGGGGTGGTCGACCCGCCAGAGCTCGCCGAAGTAGCTCGCCGGGTTGCCGGTCACCGGCAGGTCGGCGATCAGCTCGCGAAGCAGTTCGGCGTCGCCGCCGGTGTCGAGCAGCTGGGCGGCGAAGGTGTCGATCACCGTCCACAGCGCCATCCCCCGCTCCGGCGCGGGCACATCGGCGGCGCCGAGATCCACCAGCCAGGCCCGCGCGGCCCCGCCCAGCTCCGGGTCGTCCAGCACCTCCCGGACGGCGGGCTCGGCGGGCCGGCCGATCATGCCCAGCGCCAGCCGGCTGAGCATCCGGCGCATCGGGGCGTACGCGTCGTTGCCGCGCGACGCCGCGAGCAGCTCGCGGGCCGCGTCCACCGGCTCCCGGTCGGTCACCCAGACCTGCAGCTCCTCCTCGGGCAGCACGTTGGCGGCCTCGCAGATCCCGCGCAGCAGCTCGGCGGCATCCCCCTGGGCCAGCTCGCCGACCAGCGGCGCGTCGTAGCCGTCCTCCAGCAGCCACTGCCGGATGCCGTACTGGCCGAGCGGGGTGAGCCGGACCAGGCCGAAGCGGGCCGACTCCTCCTCGTCCAGCGGCTCGTCGCCGACCCCGCCGCCGAGGGGCTCCTGCCCCTCCTCCTCGTCGAACAGTTCCGGGTCGATCGGGCGGTAGTCCAGCACGCCGAGTTCGGCGAGGTCGTTCAGCATCGGGTCCAGCGCGACCATCACGTCGGTGATGTCGCCGAGCAGTTCCTCGCTCGGCTCCTCGCCCTCCGGGACGACCAGCAGCGCGGCCAGCACGCCCAGCGGCACGGTCTCGGTGCCCGGGTCGGCGAAGGCGGTCGTCTCGTAGAGCACTTGGAGCGCCTCGTCGAGCAGCTCGGCGGCCTCCTCCCGGGCCTCCTCGACCCGCGCCAGCCGCTCCTCGTCGTCGTCATCCTCCGACTCCGGCTCCGGCTCCCCCACGGCCCCGGCGCGCTCGGCCGCCTCCTCGGCGGCCTCCTCCTCCGGCAGCGAGTCGGCCTCCACGGCCAGCTCCCGGACGATCCCGGCGGCGGTCAGCCAGAGCTCCAGGACGGTCTCCGCGTCCCCCCGCTCGGCCGGCTCCAGGTCCGGCCCGGGAATGGCCACGTGCTCACCGGCGGCGGTGGTGCCGATCTCGATGAGGTCCAGGTCGCAGGCCAGCGACCAGGCCCGCATCGCCTCGACCACGGCCTCCTCCGGCGCCTCCCCCTGCTCGGGCGCGAGGCCGAGCAGCCGGGCGGCGGGCGCCCGGTCCGGACCGGTGAGGTCGCCGAACTCGTCCACCTCCCGGTGCGGGGCCGTCCAGCGGGCCAGCTTCAGCGCGTACCCGAACATCGGCACGGCCTTCGCCTGGTCGGCCAGCTCGGACTCGGCCGGCAGCCGCACCGGCGGCACCAGCACGGCGGCGTCGTCCAGGTCTTCGTCGTCCAGCCCGTGCGCGGCGAACGCCCCATAGAGGTCCTGCAGCTCCAGGTCGGCGGGCAGCACAGCGCCGACCGCCCCCTCGTCCGGCGCACCCGCCGACGGAGCCCCAGCGTTCTTACGACGTCGTCCGGCCATTGTCGCGCGTTCTCCCTACAGCCAGCGGTCGGCCGATCCGTTCCGGCCGCAGTGGATCAGCTCCCTGTGCCGGTCCACTACCTCAGCGTATAGGCCGGGCACCCCCGATGCCCGGCCTCCAGGGGCGCGCGCCGCAACCGTGCGCCCACCCCTTATCCTTCGAATCGGCACCGTGCACACCCCGCGCGGGCCACCGGGCAACGAAGCCCCTCCACCCTCCTCGCCCGGCTCCGGGACGGAGGGTCCCATGCTCACCCGCTCCACCAGGAAGTCCCCGCACCGAGGCCACCACCACAGCGCCACCGGACGGGCGCGCCGGCACACCCCGCCGACCTTGGTGGTGCCCGGCCACAGGAGACCCCTGCCATGGCGGACCTCTCCCCTGCCGGCTCCGGCCTGCGCACCGCGCAGTTCGACGGACGCCGACTGTCGGAGGCCCTGCTTCCCCTGGAGCTCGCCCCGCGCGCCCAGCTCCAGCTCGCCGCGATCAGCCGATGGAACGCGCTCCGCGGCGTCCGCGTCGGCCTCGTCGCCGGCGCCCTCCTCCTCATGCTGATCGGTGCCAACCTGGCCACGCCGATCTACCCGCTGCTCCAGCAGCGGCTCTCGCTGACCGCGCTCGACACCACGATCCTCTTCACGGTGTACGTGTTCGCGCTGGTCCCGGTGCTCGCCGCGGTCGGCCACTGGTCCGACCACCTCGGCCGGCGCGCGCTGATCCTGCCCGCCGTGGCCCTGGCCGCCGCCGGGGACGTCGTCTTCGCCACCTCGGGCAGCTTCTGGCAGCTCGCCCTCGGCCGCGCCGTCCAAGGCGTCGCGGTGGGCCTGTCCACCGGCGCCGCCGGAGCCGCCCTCGGCGACCTGCTGCCCGACCACCCCACGCTGGCGGCCAAGCTCACCCTGGCCTGTTCGGCGGGCGGCGTGGCGATCGGCCCGGTGGTCGGCGCCCTGCTGGCCGGCGGCTCCGACCCGCTGATGACGCCCTTCCTGCTGCACGCCGTCGCCCTGCTCGCGCTCTGTGTGCCGCTCGCCCTGGTCCACCCCCGGATGCCCGGCCGCAGCCGCCCGCCGGCCTCCCCGCCGCGCATCACCACCCCGGCGCACCTGCGCCCGCAGCGCCTCGCCCTGCCGTCCACCGGCCGCCGGGCGTTCCTGCTGGCCTCGGCCGCCGGGTTCATCTCCTACGCGGTCTTCGGCGTCTACCTCAGCCTGGCCCCGGCCTTCTCCGCCAAGCTGCTGCACACCGACTCCCGGCTGACCGGCGCCGTGGTGGCCGCGCTGCTGCTCGGCTCCTCCGCCGTGGCCCAGCTGCTCGTCCCGCCGACCGCCGACCGGCTGGTCATCGCCCTCGGCATGACCGGTCTGGCGACCGGCCTCGGCCTGGTCGTCACCGCCCAGTACACCGGCACACCGGCGCTGCTGTTCATCGGCAGCGTCCTCGGCGGCTCCTGCCAGGGGGTCGCCTTCCGCTCGCTGTTCACCGGCGCGGTGGCCGCGATGAACCCGGAACGCCGGGGCTCCGAGCTCAGCTCCCTCTGGGTCATCGTCTACCTCGGCAGCTCGCTGCCGATCGTCGGCGTCGGCGCCCTCGTCCAGCGCTACGGCCTGCTCCCGGCGACCAGCGGCTTCGTCGGCCTCGCCGCCGTCCTCTGCGTCGCCCTGGCCGTCGCCGTCGCCCGCCGGCCCCGCACCGCCTGACCGACGGGAACGCCGCTGCCCGGTACGGGATCCGTACCGGGCAGCGGCGTTCTCGAGCCCTACTCCGCCCAGGGCTTCCAGGTCTCCGTGGAGACCTCGAACCCGAACGGCTCCGGGAGCCGGAGCGGCTCACCGAACTTCCACTCGCCGAGCACCCGGTAGCTCCCCTCGCTCCGGTCCGGCTCACCGAACAGGGTGACGCCCGGCTGACGCGGGTCACGGTCGACCAGGAGGTAGTACGGCACTCCGGTCCGCGCGTACCCGCTCCACTTGGTGGGCTTGAGCCGACGGCCGAGCAGCGGACGGCGGTCGTTGCGGGCATCGGACGGAGAGGTCGCCTCGATCACCAGGTCGAGGTCCTGCGGCTGCAGGAAGAGCACGTCCTCCGCCCTGCTCCTGGCATCGGTGTCCTGGTGGACGACCACCATGTCGGGGACGTAGCCGTCGCCGATCTCCACCAGGTCGAGGTTGACGGTTTGCACGGCCCGCCAGGGGAAGGCCGCATCCAGCACTCCGGCGGACAGCACCGCCTCCTGGATGTCCGTAAGAATCCCCGCGTGCAGGTACACAGGCGCCGGTGACACGACGAACTCCCCTCCGATCACCTCGACCCGTGTGCCGTCGTCCGGGATGCGCAGGTACGCCTCCAGCTCTCCCCGGACCCACATGGCATACGGCGAGGCGGGCAACGTCCAGTGCCCGATCGCTTCCACAGCCATCCCGTCGCTCCCTTCGCGGTCGCGGCACCAGCGTGGCCGCCCGCTCGCAGATATACCACTGCCGCGCGAATGATTCCCCCGAAGGGGAGACTCGCGCGGCAGTGGGTTGACGCAGGACGTCCGTCAGACGTTGAAGCCGAGGGCGCGGAGCTGCTCGCGGCCGTCGTCGGTGATCTTGTCCGGGCCCCACGGCGGCATCCAGACCCAGTTGATGCGCAGGTCCTGGACGAGGCCGTCGGTGGCGGTCTTCGCCTGGTCCTCGATGACGTCGGTCAGCGGGCAGGCCGCCGAGGTGAGCGTCATGTCGATGGTGGCCACGTCGGACTCGTCGATGTGGATGCCGTAGATCAGGCCCAGGTTCACGACGTCGATGCCCAGCTCGGGGTCGACGACGTCCATCAGGGCCTCGGTCAGGTCCTCGACGGAGACGGTGCCGGCGGTGGTGCCGACGATGACGGTCGGACCCTCCTCAGCGGAAGGGGCGGGCGTCTCGGTGTCACTCATGTGTCTGTCCTCCTCTTCTGCTTCAGTCGTTCAGGTCGTGCACGGCGGGCTGCTCGGCCAGGGCCTTGGCGGTGGCGTCCTTCCAGGCCATCCAGCTGAGCAGCGCGCACTTGACCCGGGCCGGGTACTTGGAGACGCCGGCGAACGCGACCGCGTCCTCCAGCACCTCCTCGTCCCCCTCGCCCTGGCCCTTGCTCTGCATCAGCTCCAGGAAAGCCTCCTGGACGGCCTGCGCCTCGCCGACGGTCTTGCCGACCACCAGGTCGTTCAGCACCGAGGCACTGGCCTGGCTGATGGAACAGCCCTGCGACTCGTACGAGACGTCCACGACCGTGGCCCCGTCGAGCCGCACCCGCAGGGTGATCTCGTCCCCGCAGGTCGGGTTGACGTGGTGCACCTCGGCGTCGCCGTCCCGCAGCCCCTTGCCGTGCGGGTTGCGGTAGTGGTCCAGGATGATGTCCTGGTACATCGAGTCGAGCTTCATGTCGTGGGCCGTCCCGTCAGCCGAAGAAGTTCCGGACGTGGTGCAGGCCGTCGATCAGGGCGTCGACCTCGCCCGGCGTCGAGTACAGGTAGAACGACGCCCGCGTGGTCGCGGGGATTCCGTACCGCAGGCAGACCGGCCGCGCGCAGTGGTGGCCGACGCGCACGGCGATGCCCTGCTCGTCCAGCACCTGGCCCACGTCGTGCGGGTGGATGTCGCCCAGCGTGAAGGAGATCGCGGCGCCCCGGTCCACGGCCGTGCGCGGACCGATGATCCGCAGGTCCGGGACCTCCAGCAGCCGCTCCACCGCGTACGCGGTGATGGCGTGCTCGTGCGCGGCGATCCGGTCCATGCCGATGTTCGACAGGTAGTCGATGGCCGCGCCGAGCCCGACCGCCTGGGCGATCGGCGGGGTGCCGGCCTCGAACTTGTGCGGCGCCGGGGCGTAGGTGGACGAGCCCATGGTGACGGTCTCGATCATCTCGCCGCCGCCGAGGAACGGCGGGAGGTCCTCCAGCAGCTCCTGGCGGCCCCAGAGCACGCCGATGCCGGTCGGGGCGAGCATCTTGTGGCCGGTGAAGGCGACGAAGTCGGCCTCCAGCGCCTGCACGTCCAGCACCATGTGCGGCGCGGCCTGCGAGGCGTCGATGACGACCAGCGCACCGACGTCCTGGGCCTTGCGGACGATGGCCTCGACCGGGTTCACCGTGCCGAGCAGGTTGGAGACCAGGGTGAACGAGACGACCTTGGTCTTCTCGGTGATCAGCTCGTCGATGTTGGACAGGTCGAGCCGGCCCTCGTCGGTCAGCCCGAACCACTTCAGCTTCGCGCCGGTGCGCTGCGAGAGCAGCTGCCACGGGACGATGTTGGAGTGGTGCTCCATCTCCGTGATGACGATCTCGGAGTCGGCGTCCACCCGGTACGGCTCGTCCGCCCAGGTCAGCATGTTGGCGACCAGGTTGAGCGACTCCGAGGCGTTCTTGGTGAAGACCACCTCGTTGCGGCTCGGCGCGTTGACGAAGGCCGCGACCTTGTCACGGGCGCCCTCGTACAGCGCCGTGGCCTCCTCGGCGAGCACGTGGACGCCGCGGTGCACGTTGGCGTTGTGCCGCTCGTAGTAGGCGTTCAGCGCCTCCAGCACCTGGCGCGGCTTCTGCGAGGTGGCGGCGTTGTCCAGGTAGACCAGGGGCTTGTCGTCGTGCAGCAGGCGCTGCAGGACGGGGAAGTCCTTGCGGATCGCGTCGGTGTCGAGCAGACCCGGCAGGCCCGTGGCGGGGCCACTCGTCTCGGGGGTATGGATCACTCGGAAGCGCCACCCTTCACGTAGGACTCGTAGCCCTCTTCCTCCAGCTTGTCGGCGAGCTCGGCGCCGCCGGACTCGACGATGCGGCCGGCCGAGAAGACGTGGACGTGGTCGGGCTTGATGTAGCGCAGGATGCGGGTGTAGTGGGTCACCAGCAGGGTGCCGACCTCGCCGGTCGAGCGGACCCGGTTGATGCCCTCGGAGACGACCCGCAGCGCGTCGACGTCCAGACCGGAGTCGGTCTCGTCGAGGATCGCGATCTTCGGCTTGAGGAGCTCCAGCTGGAGGATCTCGTGGCGCTTCTTCTCACCGCCGGAGAAGCCCTCGTTGACGTTGCGCTCGGCGAAGGCCGGGTCCATCTGGAGGGCCGCCATCGCCGCCTTGACCTCCTTGACCCAGAGCCGCAGCTTCGGGGCCTCGCCGCGGACGGCGGTGGCGGCGGTGCGCAGGAAGTTGGAGACCGAGACGCCGGGGACCTCGACCGGGTACTGCATGGCCAGGAAGACACCGGCCCGGGCCCGCTCGTCGACGGACATCTCCAGGACGTCCTCGCCGTCCAGCAGCACCGAGCCACTGGTGACGGTGTACTTGGGGTGTCCCGCCAGCGAGTACGCCAGGGTCGACTTGCCGGAGCCGTTCGGACCCATGATCGCGTGGGTCTCGCCCTGCTTCACGGTCAGGTCGACGCCCTTCAGGATCTCCCGGGGGCCGTTCTCCGCCTCGACGGTGACGTGCAGGTCGCGGATTTCAAGGGTTGCCATATGTACTCAGGACTCCTGGTTGACGGAGACGAGCACATCGTCCCCTTCGATCTTTACGGGGTAGACAGCGACCGGCTTGGTGGCGGGCAGTCCGGAGGGCTTGCCGGTGCGCAGGTCGAAGCTGGAGCCGTGCAGCCAGCACTCGATCATGCAGTCCTCGACCTCGCCCTCGGACAGCGAGACGTTCGCGTGCGAGCAGGTGTCGCTGATCGCGAACACCCCCTCGTCGGTGCGGACGACGGAGACGGGCACGCCGTTGAGGTCGACGCGCCGGGGCACGTCCTCCTGGAGCTCGCTCAGCGCGCAGGCACGGAGAAAACTCATCGGCCTCAGACCGCCGCTTCCAGCTCGGCCTCGATCTTCTCCATGAGCTGCTCCTGGATCTCGGCGACGCCGATCTGCTGGACCAGTTCGGCGAAGAAGCCGCGCACCACCAGACGGCGGGCCTCGTCGGCCGGGATGCCGCGGGCCCGCAGGTAGAAGAGCTGCTCGTCGTCGAAGCGGCCGGTCGCGGAGGCGTGGCCGGCCCCGACGATCTCGCCGGTCTCGATCTCCAGGTTGGGGATCGAGTCGACCCGGGCACCGTCGGTGAGCACCAGGTTGCGGTTGAGCTCGTAGGTGTCGGTGCCCTCGGCGGCGGCGCGGATCAGCACGTCGCCGACCCAGACGGCGTGCGCGTCCTGGCCCTGCAGCGCGCCCTTGTAGACGACGTTGGAGCGGCAGTGCGGGGTGTCGTGGTCGATGACCAGACGGTGCTCCAGGTGCTGGCCGGCGTCGGCGAAGTACAGGCCGAACAGCTCGGCCTCGCCGCCGGGAGCGGAGTAGGAGACCCGCGGGTGGATGCGGACCACGTCGCCGCCGAAGGTGACCACGACGGACTTCAGCGAGGCGTCCCGGCCGACCAGGGCGGTCTGCTGGGCGGTGTGCACCGCGTCGCGGTCCCAGTCCTGGACGGAGACGAAGGTCAGCTTGGCGCCGTCGCCGAGCAGCAGCTCGACGTTGGCCGCGCGGGTGCCCGTCCCGGTGTGGTTGATCACCACGACGGCCTCGGCGAACGGCTTGACGTCGATCACCACGTGGGCGAAGCGGGTGCCGCCCTCGCCGTGCACGTCGATCTTCACCGGCTCGGTGAGCACCGTCTCCTTGGGCACGGTGACCACGAGCGCCTGCTCGAAGGCGCTGAACGCCTGGGCGGCGACCCGGTCGACCGGCTTGCCGGCCTTGCCCAGGCGGGCGTCGTCGCGGCCGACGGTCTCGGCGGTGACGCCGTCCGGCAGGCTCAGCTCGACCTTGTCCGCGCCCTTCTCCGCCTCGGCGGCGCTGCCGTCGTGCAGGCCCTTCAGGCGGTGCAGCGGGGTGAACCGCCAGTCCTCCTCGCGGCCGGTCGGCACCGGGAAGTCGCCGACCTCGAAGGAGGGCTTGACGGCGACGCGGGCGTCGATCGGCTGCTGGACGGTCGCGCGGCCGGTGCCGGGGCCGGCGAGCTGCGCGCCCGCCCCGGCGGTGCCGACCTCGATCGAACCGGCGGTGGTGGAACCGGCGGTGGTCCCAGCGACATTCAAAGGCGTGTCAGCCATGGCTGTCGTAGTGCTCTCTTCCTCAAAGTTGGTGGCTGGACTGCGTGCGGCTGTGCGTCAGCCGACGGAGCCCTCCATCTGCAGCTCGATCAGCCGGTTCAGCTCCAGCGCGTACTCCATCGGCAGCTCGCGCGCGATCGGCTCGACGAAGCCGCGGACGATCATGGCCATCGCCTCGAACTCGGTCATGCCCCGGCTCATCAGGTAGAAGAGCTGGTCCTCGCTGACCTTGGAGACGGTCGCCTCGTGGCCCATCGACACGTCGTCCTCGCGGACGTCCACGTACGGGTAGGTGTCCGAGCGGGAGATGGTGTCGACCAGCAGGGCGTCGCAGAGCACGTTGGACTTCGCGCCCTTGGAGCCCTCGCCGATCTCGATCAGACCGCGGTAGGAGGTGCGGCCGCCGCCTCGCGCCACCGACTTGGAGACGATGTTGGAGGAGGTGTTCGGCGCCATGTGGACCATCTTGGCGCCGGCGTCCTGGTGCTGGCCCTCACCGGCGAAGGCGATCGACAGGGTCTCGCCCTTGGCGTGCTCGCCCATCAGGTAGACGGCCGGGTACTTCATGGTGACCTTGGACCCGATGTTGCCGTCGATCCACTCCATGGTCGCGCCCTCGTACGCCACGGCGCGCTTGGTGACCAGGTTGTAGACGTTGTTCGACCAGTTCTGGATCGTCGTGTAGCGGCAGCGGCCGCCCTTCTTGACGATGATCTCCACCACCGCGGAGTGCAGCGAGTCCGAGGAGTAGATCGGCGCGGTGCAGCCCTCGACGTAGTGGACGTAGGCGTCCTCGTCGACGATGATCAGCGTCCGCTCGAACTGGCCCATGTTCTCGGTGTTGATCCGGAAGTAGGCCTGCAGCGGGATGTCGACGTGGACACCCTTCGGCACGTAGATGAAGGAGCCGCCCGACCACACCGCCGTGTTCAGCGCGGCGAACTTGTTGTCGCCGGCCGGGATGACGGTGCCGAAGTACTCCTCGAAGATCTCCGGGTGCTGCTTCAGCGCGGTGTCGGTGTCCAGGAAGATGACACCCTGCTCCTCCAGGTCCTCACGGATCTGGTGGTAGACCACCTCGGACTCGTACTGCGCGGCCACACCGGCCACCAGCCGCTGCTTCTCCGCCTCCGGGATTCCGAGCCGGTCGTACGTCGCCTTGATGTCGGCGGGCAGGTCCTCCCAGGACTCGGCCTGCTTCTCGGTCGAGCGCACGAAGTACTTGATGTTGTCGAAGTCGATGCCGGTGAGGTCCGAGCCCCAGGTGGGCATGGGCTTCTTGCCGAACAGCTTGAGGCCCTTGAGCCGCAGGTTCAGCATCCACTCGGACTCGCTCTTCTTCGCCGAGATGTCGCGGACGACGTCCTCGCTGAGCCCGCGCTTGGCGACGGAGCCGGCGGCATCCGGGTCCGCCCAGCCGTACTCGTAGGTGCCCAGGCCTTCGAGCTCCGGGTGCGAAACGGTGTCAGTCATGCGAGCTTCCTAACGCGCGGACGCTGAATCTTCGGTGGACGTACCGGCAGTCGGCACTGCACCGGAACCCGGACCCGCGCTGCGCAGGGAGGGCGACGATGCGGCACCGGGTGCCGGCACATAGGTGGTGCAGACCCCGTCGCCGTGGGCGATGGTGGCCAGCCGTTGCACATGGGTGCCCAGCAGTTGGGAGAAGACCTCGGTCTCCGCCTCGCAGAGCTGCGGGAACTGCTCGGCGATGTGCGCGACCGGGCAGTGGTGCTGGCAGAGCTGGGCGCCCGCCGGGGCTTTCGCCGCGGCCGACGGAACCCGCCGCACCGTGGCAGCGTACCCGTCGGCGCTGAGCGCCCGGGCGAGTGCCTCGGTCCGCTCACCGGCCTCGGCCTGGCGCAGGGCGTCCAGGTACTTCTCACCCTGCTTGCCGAACCGGGCGCGGGCAAAGGCGGCGACCGCCTCCTCGCCCGCCGCGCCGCCGCCCACCGCGTCGGAGATCCAGCGCAGCGCGTCGGCCGCGAGCTGGTCGTACGCCTGGTAGAAGGCGTCCCGACCGGACTCGGTGAGGGCGAAGACCTTGGCCGGGCGACCCCGGCCGCGGCTGCCGTAGACCCGCTGTTCACGGGCGTCGACCAGTCCTGCGGCGGCTAGGCCGTCCAGGTGACGGCGGACGGCGGCGGTCGTCAGACCGAGCCGGTTCGCCAGGTCGGCGGCGGAGGACGGACCGTGGTCGAGGATCGACCGGGCCACCCGGTCCCGGGTCGCGCGGTGACCGTCGAGCAGCACCTCGGTCGCGTTCGCGGGCACGGCGCAGCCGGGGGCCGACTCGGCCTCCTGCTGCGGGGAGTGCTCGCGCATGTTTTTCACAACACGATTGTTGCGTAATTACTTCCGCCGGGACAAGCCGTGATGCAGGCCTCACTCGTGTCATCTGTCACGCAGGTAAGCCTTACCTGACCTGCGAAAACGATCACCTGGCACCGGTTCCGGCGGTCGTTCCGGCCCTCCTCGCCCCTCGGCGGGCCCTCCGGACGGCCCGCCGACCAGGCCGTCGACCGCTCCACCCACCACCCCTTCGGCCGCCCGTCCGGTGCCGCGTCCGCCCCCGGCGCGGCCTCCCGCTCCGGGCCGCCGCGTTCGCGCCTCATACACTCGCCGGTATGCATTCCGAACCCGCGGTCCGGGTCACCGGGCTGGTCAAGCGCTACGGCACCAAGACGGCGGTGGACGGTCTCGACCTGACCCTCGCGCGCGGCGCCGTCACCGCCGTGCTCGGTCCCAACGGCGCCGGCAAGACCACCACCATCGAGATCTGCGAGGGCTACCGCCGCCCCGACGCCGGCACCGTCCGCGTCCTCGGCCTCGACCCGGTCGCCCAGGGCGCCGAGCTCCGCCCGCGGATCGGCGTGATGCTGCAGTCCGGCGGCGTGTACGCGGGAGCGCGCGCCGTCGAAATGCTCCGGCACACCGCCAAGCTGCACGCCCACCCGCTGGACGTGGACGCCCTGGTCGAACGCCTCGGCCTCGGCTCCTGCGGCCGGACCACCTACCGCCGGCTCTCCGGCGGCCAGCAGCAGCGGCTCGCCCTGGCGATGGCCGTGGTCGGCCGGCCCGAGCTGGTCTTCCTGGACGAGCCGACCGCCGGCCTCGACCCGCAGGCCCGCCGCGCCACCTGGGAGCTGGTCCGCGACCTGCGCCGGGACGGCGTCACCGTGGTCGTCACCACCCACCACATGGACGAGGCCGAGCAGCTCGCCGACCGGGTCGCCGTCGTCGACCGCGGCCGGGTGATCGCCGAGGGCACCCCGGACGAGCTCTGCCGCGGCGGCGCCGAGTCCTCGCTGCGCTTCGACGGCCCGCCCGGGCTCGACCTCGCCCCGCTGCTCAAGGAGCTGCCCGACGGCGCCACCGCCACCGAGGCCTCGCCCGGCAGCTACCGCATCGAGGCGCCCGTCGATCCGCGGCTGCTGGCCACCGTCGCCGGTTGGTGCGCGGCCTCCGGCATCCTCCCCGAGCGGCTCGCCGTGCAGCGCCGCAGCCTCGAAGACGTCTTCCTCGACCTGACCGGACGGGACCTCCGCTCGTGACGACCACCGACTACTCGCCCGCGCCCGGCGCCGCCCCGGTCGGCCGGATGCTGCTCGCGCAGACCGCCTTCGAGACGAAGATGCTGCTGCGCAACGGCGAACAGCTGCTGCTGACCGTCATCATCCCGACGGTGCTGCTCGTGCTCTTCTCCGCCGTCGACATCGTCGCCGTCGAGGGCCCCGGCAAGCGCGTCGACTTCCTGGCACCCGGCCTGCTGGCGCTGGCCGTGATGTCCACCGCGTTCACCGGGCAGGCCATCGCCACCGGCTTCGAACGCCGCTACGGCGTGCTGAAGCGGCTCGGCGCCAGCCCGCTGCCGCGCTGGGCGCTGCTCACCGCCAAGACCGGCTGCGTGCTGGTCACCGAGGCGCTCCAGGTCGCCCTGCTGAGCGTGATCGCGCTCGCCCTCGGCTGGTCCCCGCACGGCGACCCGTTCAGCGTCGTCGCCCTGCTCGTCCTCGGCACCGCGGCCTTCTCCGGCCTCGGGCTGCTGATGGCCGGCACCCTCAGGGCGGAGGCCACGCTGGCCGCCGCCAACCTGGTCTTCGTCCTGCTGCTGCTGGCCGGCGGCGTGATCGTGCCGCTGAGCAGGTTCCCGGCCGCCGTCCAGTCGGTGCTGGAGCTGCTCCCGATCGCCGCGCTGTCGGACGGCCTCCGCTCGGTCCTCCAGACCGGCGCCGGTGTGCCCTGGGCCGACCTCGGCATCCTGGGCGCCTGGGCGGTCGTGGCCCTGGCCGCCGCCGCCCGCTTCTTCCGCTGGGAGTGACCCTCGGGGCGCGCCCCGAGGGTCAGGGCCCGCCCGGCTCGTCCGGGTCCTTGGACCGGCGGTAGCGGGCGATCTGCCGCCGGGTGGTGTGCCACCGCGACCGCGCCTGCTCGATCACGGTGTGCCACTCGCGGCGGATCTCGTCGTCGGGCGGACGCTCACCCCGGGCGATACCGACGAGCTCGTCACGCACCTCCCGCCCGAGCGCGGCCGAGCCGACGGTGACGAGCATGGCGCCGAAGAGTCCCGAGAGCGTCGCGAAGACGGCGCCCACGGCGCCGTACCGGGCGGCCGAGGAACTGAACAGGTGCGGCAGGTAGACCGTCGCACCCACCGAGTAGACCGCCGCCAGGACGCCCCCGACGACACCGAACGGGAGCAGGGCCCGCCAGGCGACCCGCCGCGCGGTGAGGATCCAGCCGCCCCAGACGAGGAAGGCCGCGGTCACCGGCGCCTCGGCCGCGGCCGCCCCCAGCTGCAGGCGCCCCCGGCCGAGGAAGCCGTAGACCAGACCGGTGGCCATCAGGTAGCCGGTGAGACCGGCCACCCACCACAGGTCGTTCAGCGTGTTGCGCACACTGAGCGGTCTGAGCTCCCAGGTCTGCTCGAACAGGCGCTGGACCGCCCGGGCGAAGCTCAGCACCGAGATCACGAGGAACACCGCTCCGAAGACACCGATGGTCGCGGCCGTGCCGGACGAGGGCGCGAACACCTGCCGGATGGCATCGGCGCCCTCCCCGGTGAGCTGGTAGCGGCCGATGATCCGCTCCGCCGTGTCCGCGTGCCCCGTGCGCGCCAGGACGCCGCCGGTGAGGATCGAGAGCGGGACGGTCGCCGCCAGCGCGCCGGCGGCGAGGGCCATCGAGCGGTCGAAGCCCACGAGCTTCTGGAAACGGCTGACGCAGCGCAGGGCGAAGGCCGGGCGAAGCCAGAACGTCAGCGTTCTGATGACGCGTTCGCGGCTGGTCCGGGCCGTCGCGCCCTCCTCGGATCTCCTCGGTCCCGTGCTGGCTGCGAGCGTAGCCCGCCCGGCCGTCGGCGGGAGCCCGCGACGCGGCCTTACCGGCGGGTCCCGCCCTACGGGGCGAAGCCGGTCCCGCGTTCGGCGAAGACGCCCATCGCCTCCCCCAGGAACTCCACCATCCTGGGGTGGTAGGAGTTGTGGAAGTCCCTCATGTCGTCGTTCTCCGCGTAGAAGAGCGCCATGCCGACGTAGGCCTTCCTGGTGGGGACGTAGAACCGGCAGGCGATGTCGAAGTGCCTGCCGACGAACTCCTGGATCTGCGGGTCCCCGGGCAGGGAGCCCTCCAGAACGGCCGCGATCTCCTTGTACAGCACGTCCCAGTCCTGGTGGACCCGGTCCCGGTCCACGTGCTCCCAGTGGTCGGTCTCGGCAAGGCTCTTCGCCTGCTCCCCGGCCAACGCCCGGCGACACTCGTCCTCGTACTGATTCCCCATGGCACCGATTCCCGTGATTCCCTGTGCCCCGTCGGCGAATTCCCCGGGGCCCGACCGACCTGCCGACGTTGATCAACTGCTCGGTCCCGGCCGAACAGTGGCACACCCCCGCAGGGGCGGCAATCCGTTTTGTTCGGCCCGGCGCCGAGCGCCCGGCCCGGTTGGGCACCGCCCCCGCCCGCACCGGGTGATGCCGTCCGGTACGTTCGACCGCATCCCGTGGCAGGACGGGCCCGGATCTACGCGCGAGGGAAGTCATGGCCGCCATCCACCGCACCACCATGAAGCCCGCCAAACTGGAGCTGCTCACCGGCTGGCTGCCGAAGCAGAGCTGGTACGTGGGCACCGCAGGCGCCCCGGAACTGACGACGGCCGGCGGGTTCCGGCTGGACGATCCGGCGGGCGAGGTCGGGATCGAGTTCATGGTCGTGGTGGACACCTCCGCGCCGGAACCGGTCGCGTACCTGGTGCCGCTGGCCTACCGGGGTACGGCGCTGGCGGACGCCCCCGCCGAGGCGCTGATCGGCACCTCCGAGCACGGGGTGCTCGGCACCCGCTGGATCTACGACGGCGCCCACGACCCGGTGGTGACGGCGCAGTCGCGCGCACTCCTGCGCGGCGGGGCCGTCCCGCAGCACCAGAGCCTGAGCGACACCCCCGACCCCGGCGTCACCGTGCACGGCGCACCGGCCGCCGAGGCGTTCGACGTCCGGCTCAACCGCGTCCTGCGGCCCACGGAGGCCGCGGATGCCGCGAAGGGCCCTGCCGCGCGCCTGGTCGCCGGGTGGACCTGGCCGGACGGCACACCCGCCCGGGGCGTCTTCGCGACCGTCACCCCGGGCTAGCAGGCCACGCGGGCCCCAGCACGGAGCACGGTGGCCCCCGCTCGTCGTGCGAGCGGGGGCCACCGTGCGATCGGCCGCGGGCGTCAGCTCTCGCTGCCGCCGCTGCGGCGCTTGCGCGCCAGCAGGACGAGCGCGCCGCCGAGCAGGACGACGCCGCCGCCGGCCGCGGCGATGATCGGGGTGGCGTCGCTGCTACCGGTCTGGGCGAGCACCGGGCCCGGGGTGGCGGTGCTCGGCGCCGGGGTGGGCGTCCGGGTCGCGGTGGGCGACGCCGTGGGGGTCTTGGTGGGGGTCGGCGTCGGGGTCGACGTCGGGGTCCTGGTGGGCGTAGGGGTCTGGGTGGGCGTCGGCGTCGGGGTCGCCGTGGGGGTGGGGGTGGGGGTGGGGGTGGGGGTCGGGGTGGGCGTCGGGGTCTGGCAGACCTCGATCGTCTTGGTCTCCGTCTTGTTCCAGTCGGCGTTCTTCGGGTCCTCGGTGGTGGTGACCACGAAGGTCGCGCTGACCGGCTTGGCGTGGTCCTTCACCGGGAACGTCCCGTGGAACTCCTTGCCGAACGGCTTCTGGTCGAGCACCTTCTCGCCGTCGACGGTCAGGCTGACGACGTTCTTCACACCGCTCGCGTCGCTGTAGTTGGTCAGATCGATCACGATCTTGTCGCAGGTCACCTGCCACTTGGGCGCGTGCGCCGAGGCGCTGGTCGCCAGTGCCAAGGGCAGCAGGACGGCGGCTGCCGCCGTCCCCGCCAGTGCCGCGTTCCTGATGCCGATCTGCCGCCGCTGTCGCGCCATTTCGTTGTCCCCTCCGAACGGTCTTGCGCAGCAGGCTTGTTGAAAGGCTCGCGGTGGCCCGCCACGACTGTCCGGGGGACTCTACCGGCACACCCTCACCTCCCCACACCCCGCCGTACGACCGGATTTCGACTGTCCGTCCGGCCTCGGTTGTGCAAGGAGCAGCCCATCACGGCGGCGACCTCGCACGACACCCGTTCGGCGAACTTGAACGTATTCCGTCACAGTGGCGCAAACGCACTGCCCCCGGCGGTCGAATCCGACCACCGGGGGCAGCACTACGGTCGCCCGGCGGGCCGTCAGGCCTTCCTGGCCGCCCGGCGACGGGTGGCCACCACGATCGCGCCACCGGCGGCGATCACGACGGCGCCGGCGATCGTCAGCGGGACGACCGGGCCGGAGCCGGTGTGGGCGAGGCCGCCTCCGGTGGTCGCCTCCGCCGACGGGCCGGCCGAGGCGCTCGGCACCACCGCCGCCGACGGGGAGGCGGAGGCCGCCGGGCTGCCTGTGGCGCCCGGGCCCGGTGTGCCGGTCGTCGGGGCGGACGGGCTGCCGGAGCCGCCCGGGGTCACCGAGGCGCCGGGCGTCGCCGGCGTGCTCGGGGTCACCGACGCGCTCGGCGTGGAGGACGGCGACGGCGAACCGCTCGGCACCACCGGCGGCACGGTCGGCACGGTGGTCGGCGGCACCTCGGTGTTCAGGCAGCCGGTGAACGGGTAGTGGTGCGTCTCCGCGCCGCCCTTGCCGGTCAGCGACTTGGCGATCACCGAGCCGTTGACCGGTCCGCCGCTGCCGAGGTCGAAGGCGGCGTTCGGCGCCAGCACGGTGCCGGCCCAGGCGGCCTGGCTGTTCTTGACCACCTTGGTGGCGGTCGGGAAGTTCCAGAGCAGCTTGGCCCGGACCGCCCCGCCCGACGCGCTCTGCAGCTTGTCGTCCAGGACGTAGGCCTTCTTGCCCTCGTCCCACAGGTGGAAGCCCGTGGTCCGGGCGGCGGCCATGTCGTAGCTGTCGCCGGTCACGGTGACGACGGTGACCGAACCTACCGGCACCTTCACGAAGACGTCGGTGGCGCCCTGGAGCGTCGCCGCGCTGACGGTGAAGCTGTTGAGCGTGGCGTCGGCGCTGCTCAGGTAGAGCTGCGCGCCCTTCGCCTCGACCTTGGCGCCGGCGGTCTGCGCCCCGGCCGCGAGGGCGGTGGCGGCCGAGCGGAGCTTGGCGAACTCGGCCTTGAAGTCGATCGGGGAGGCGCCCTGGCTGATCTTGCCCTGGTGGGCGTCCACCACGGCGCCGGGGGCCTTCGAGCCGTAGACGCCGTTGCCCTTCATCACCTGGGTGTTGTGCCCGGTGATCTTGCCGGCGACGACCAGCGCGTTGCCGCCGGGAAGCGCCGCGACCTGGTCCGCGGTCAGTTCCTGGCCGACCGAGAAGCCGCCGGTGAAGTCCGCGTTGCCGCCGACCGCCACCGCGCCCTCGGCGTCCGGCGTGTGGGTGTCGTCGCCCTCGATGAACTCCCCGTAGAGATTGGCGACGCCGAGGCTCTGGCACTGCCGGCCGGGCTCGGCCGCGTGCGCGGCCGGGGCGATCAGACCGGCCAGGGCGAGGGATCCGCCGAGAGCGAGCGCTGCGGCGGGTGTGGGTATGCGCATGTGCAGGATCTCCGCTTACGTGCGGGGGTGGGAGCGGTCCCGGAAAAAGGTATGGACCAAGCCGCACTCTTTCGGCCAACCGAGTGATTGGTCAAGACCAATGTCCGCCTTGCCCGAACAGTCCCGTTCGGGCCGAACGGCCCGCCCCGGGGCCCGTCGGACGGCCCCCGGGGCGACGGACCGGCGACGGGCCGGACGGCGCCCGCCCGGCGCGACCCCGCCCCGCCCCAAGATCGGCTGTAAGGCCGCCTACGATTGACCCCGTGCCTACCCCCTTCTCCCTGCTCGCCGACCGCTGGCAGCCGTCCGCCGCCATGGTCCGGCGCGCCGCGTTCGCCGCGCTGGTGATGAGCGTGGTGATCGTCGTGACCGGCGGAGCCGTCCGGCTCACCGCCTCCGGCCTCGGCTGCACCACCTGGCCCCGCTGCACCGGCGAGAGCATCACGCCGACGCCCGAAATGGGCCTCCACGGCATCATCGAGTTCACCAACCGGATGCTGACCTACGTGCTGAGCGCCGCGGTCGGCTGGGCGATCCTCGCCGCCCGCTGCCACCGGCCCTGGCGGCGTGGTCTGAGCAGGCTCGGCTGGGCCCAGTTCTGGCTGGTGATGAGCAACGCCGTGATCGGCGGCATCACCGTGCTGACCGGCCTCAACCCCTACACGGTCGCCGTCCACCTGATCTCCGCGATGGCCCTGGTCTGGGTCGCGCTGCTGATGTGGGAGCGCTCGCGCGAGGGCGACGGCCCGCCGCGGCCGGCCGTGGCCGGTCCGATCGTCCGGCTCTCCTACGTCCTGGTCACCGTGATCGGCCTGCTGGTCGCGGCCGGGACGCTGGTGACCGGCGCCGGGCACCACCCCGGGACGCCCAAGGACAACAAGCTGGTGCCGCGGATCCCCCTCGACTACGACCGCCTCGCCCAGGTGCACGCCGACCTGGCGTTCGTCTCGGTCGGCCTGGCGGTCGCGGTGCTCTTCGTGTTCGCCGCCGTGAAGGCCCCGCCGGCCGCCCGCGCGCGGGCCCGCGAGCTGCTCGCGGTGCTGCTGCTCCAGGGCGTGCTCGGCTTCGTCCAGTACTTCACGGACGTCCCGGAGCTGCTGGTCGGCATCCACATGCTGGGCGCCACGCTCACCTGGATCGCCGTCCTGCGCATCCCGCTGGCGCTGCGCGTGCGCGAGGGCGCCGCGCCCACCGCGCCGCTGCCCGCCCAGGCACCGCGGACCGCCGCGGTCTGAGCGTGCGAGAGGGGCCCCGGGGAAACCCGGGGCCCCTCTCGCGTACTCGGCGCGGCCTCAGCCGCCGATCTGGATACCGGCCATCCGCTTCCACTCGTACGGGCCGGTCCTGACCTTCAGGCCCAGCTCGCCCTCGAAGCTGTCGTGCAGGGTGACCCCGGCCAGCTCGGCGGCCCGGCGGCCGACGGCGTAGCTCGGGGCGACCTGGTCGCCCCAGGCGCCGTCCGCGCCGACCACGACGATCCGGGTGGCGACGGTGCCCACGTACTCGACGACGCCGTCGGCGCTGCCGCCGTGCTGCTTGGCGAAGGCGGTCAGGTGCTTGGCGATGCGCTTGGCGCGGCGCTCGACGCGGGCGTCCGGCGCGGCGGGGGTGGCGGTCTCTGCGCTGCTCATGCCCGCATGCTACCGATCGGTAGCGGAGCTGGCGACGGGACCGGGCTGTGCACCGGACCACATACTGGAGCGGTGACCTTCCAAGGCTGGCCGGCCGAGGCCCTAGAGTTCTACGAGCACCTGGAGACCGACAACTCCAGGACCTTCTGGCAGTCCCACAAGGACCGGTACGAGCACGCCGTGCGGGAGCCGATGGAGCGACTGCTCGCCGAGCTGGAACCCGGGTTCGGGCCGGGCAAGATCTTCCGCCCCAACCGGGACGTCCGGTTCAGCGCCGACAAGTCCCCCTACAAGACGCACATCGGCGCCCACCTGGAGAGCGGCGGCTACATCCAGCTCTCCGCCGACGGCCTGGCCTGCGGCAACGGGCTGTACCGGCTCGCCCCGGACCAGCTGGCGCGCTACCGGGCCGCCGTCGCCGAGGAGGTCGGCGGCGCCGAGCTGGAGCGGGTGATCGCCCGGGTCCGCGCGGCCGGGCCGGAGGTGGTCGGCCGGGACAGCCTCAGGTCCGCCCCGCGCGGCTACCCCCGGGACCACCCGCGGATCGAGCTGCTCCGCCACAAGGGGCTGGTCGCCTGGCAGGAGTGGCCGCCGGCGGCGTGGCTCGGCACCCGGGCCGCCCACGACCGGATCACCGGCTTCCTGCGGGCCTCCCAGCCCCTGCGGGACTGGCTGGACGACCGGGTGGGACCCTCCGAACTGCCCCCGCACTGAGACGCGGAAGGGGCCCCGGTCCGAAGACCGGGGCCCCTTCTCCGCGTCGGCGGCTACTTCACGAACGGATCCACCGCGATCACCACGAACAGCAGCGTCAGATAGGTGATCGACCAGTGGAAGAGGCGCATCTCCTTGAGCTTCGCGCCGACCACCCCGGCCTTGGCCCGGGCGTACAGTCCGTGCGCCTCCTTCAGCCAGGCCGCGCCCAGCACGACCGCCGAGACGGGGTACAGCCAGCTGGTCTCCGCCAGCGGCCAGAGCGCCAGCGAGACGGCGACCATCACCCAGGAGTAGAGGACGATCTGCTTGGCGACCGCCAGGTTGCCCTTGACCACCGGGAGCATCGGCACGCCGGCCCGCTCGTAGTCCTCGCGCACCTTCATCGACAGCGGCCAGTAGTGCGGCGGCGTCCAGAAGAAGATGACCAGGAAGAGCACCAGCGCCGACCAGGACACCGAGCCGGTGACCGCCGCCCAGCCGACGAAGACCGGCATGCAGCCGGCGATCCCGCCCCAGACGATGTTCTGCGCGGTGCGCCGCTTCAGCCCCAGCGTGTAGACGAACACGTAGAACAGCAGGGCCGACAGCGCCAGCAGCGAGGAGAGCGCGTTGACCAGGAATCCGAGCCAGAGCGTGGAACCGACCGCCAGCGCGATGCCGAAGACCAGCGCCTCGCGCGGTGACACCATCCCGGTGACGAGCGGCCGCCGCTCGGTGCGCGACATCACCGCGTCGATGTCGCGGTCGATGTACATGTTGAGGGCGTTGGCGCCACCGGCCGACAGGTAGCCGCCGATGACCACCTTGAGGACCAGCAGCGGATCCGGGACACCGCGCTGCGCCAGGAACATCACCGGGACGGTGGTGATCAGCAGCAGTTCGATGATCCGAGGCTTGGTCAGTGCGACGAATGCGCCGACACGGGCCCCGAACGGCCGGTGCGCAGGCGTCGCCCCGGTGACCCCGGCGGGACGGGATTCGACGGCGGTCACTAACACCCCAACTGAAGATGAATCTTCGCAGGCGTCCACCGGAACGATGTTCCCGAATCGTCCGCTCTGCGCGTACCACGCCACCTTAGACGCTCCATATCTCCCCACCGGCTCCGGGGTCCCCCGGGCGGGGCGGAACGCACACCCCTGGGTGAACCCCTGGGCGAACACACGAAGCCGACCTGCTGCGATACCGGTCCCCCGTCCCGGCCCCCGAACGGGCAGAGGCCGTGAAACCGGGAGAGGCTGGGACAAAAGAACCCTTCGAACCCTCGTGGGAATCGCCATACGGAAATGCCCGTTGTCTCAGCACGGAGGGTGATCCCCGACCCGGACGGTAGGCTCGCACCGAGAAGCGGGATCTACCCTCCGTGACCGGCACCACCCAGCGTCCGGCCCCATCGACGTGGCCGACCCGGTCCCCTTCACGGGGTCACTCTTCACAACGGAAGGAGCCCTGAGACAGGGTGAGCACGACGCCGACGAATGCATTCGAGTGGTCCGAGCTGGACGAGCGGACGGTCGACACCGCCCGCGTCCTGGCCATGGACGCGGTCCAGAAGGTCGGCAACGGACACCCCGGGACGGCCATGTCGCTGGCCCCGGCGGCGTACCTGATCTTCCAGCGCTTCCTGCGCCACGACCCGACCGACCCGGCCTGGGTGGGCCGCGACCGTTTCGTCCTCTCTCCCGGGCACACCAGCCTGACCCTCTACACGCAGCTCTACTTCTCGGGCTACGGCCTGGAGCTGGACGACCTCAAGGCGTTCCGGGTCGCGGGCAGCCGCACCCCGGGCCACCCCGAGCACGGTCACACCGCGGGTGTCGAGACCACCACCGGCCCGCTCGGCCAGGGCATCGGCAACGCCGTGGGCATGGCGATGGCCGCCCGCTTCGAGCGCGGCCTGTTCGACCCGGACGCCCCCGCCGGCGAGTCGCCGTTCGACCACACCATCTGGGCCATCGTCTCCGACGGCGACCTGGAGGAGGGCATCTCCGCCGAGGCCTCCTCGCTGGCCGGCCACCAGAAGCTGGGCAACCTGGTCGCGCTCTACGACGACAACCACATCTCGATCGAGGGCGACACCGAGACCGCCTTCTCGGAGGACGTGCTCAAGCGCTACGAGGCGTACGGCTGGCACGTGCAGCGGGTCGCCCCGAAGTCCAACGGCGACATCGACGTGGCCCTCGTGGCCGAGGCGCTGGCCGCGGCCAAGGCCGAGACCTCCCGCCCGTCGATCATCGCGATGCGCACCATCATCGCCTGGCCGGCTCCGGACGCGCAGAACACCGCCAAGGCGCACGGTTCCGCGCTCGGCGCCGCCGAGATCGCTGCCACCAAGAAGGTCCTGGGCTTCGACCCGGAGAAGACCTTCGAGGTCAGCGACAAGGTCATCGAGCACGCCCGCCAGGTGATCAAGCGCGGCAAGGCCGCCCGCGACGAGTGGCAGCGCTCCCTCGACGCCTGGCGCGCCGCCCACCCGCACCGCGCCGCCGAGTTCGACCGCATCCAGGCCGGCGAGCTCCCCGACGGCTGGAAGAAGGCCGTCCCGGTCTTCGCGGCCGGCAAGGACGTCGCCACCCGCAAGGCTTCCGGCGAGACCCTCAAGGCGCTCGGCGCGGTGATCCCGGAGCTGTGGGGCGGCTCGGCCGACCTCGCGGAGTCCAACCTCACCACCATCGACGAGGACAGCTCCTTCCTCCCCGAGGGCAACCCGCTGAAGTCGGCCAGCCCCTACGGCCGGACGATCCACTTCGGCATCCGCGAGCACGCCATGGGCTCGACCATGAACGGCATCGCGCTGCACGGCGGGACCCGGGTCTTCGGCGGCACCTTCCTGGTCTTCGCCGACTACATGCGCCCGGCCGTCCGCCTGGCCGCGCTGATGAAGCTGCCGGTCACCTACGTCTGGACGCACGACTCGATCGGCCTCGGCGAGGACGGCCCGACCCACCAGCCCGTCGAGCACCTCGCCTCGCTGCGCGCCATCCCGGGCCTGTCGATGGTCCGCCCGGCCGACGCCAACGAGACGGCCGTCGCCTGGCGCACCATCGTCGAGCGGCACAGCAGCCACCCGGGCCCGGTCGGCCTGGCGCTCACCCGCCAGAACGTCCCGACCTTCGACCGCGAGGTCTTCGGCTCCGCCGAGGGCACCGCGAAGGGCGGCTACGTCCTGGCCGAGGCGTCGACCGGCGACCCGCAGCTGATCCTGCTCGCCACCGGCTCCGAGGTCCAGCTGGCCGTCAGGGCCCGCGAGGTCCTGGAGGCCGAGGGCGTCGCGACCCGCGTGGTCTCGCTGCCGTCCTTCGAGTGGTTCCAGGAGCAGGACCAGGCCTACCGCGACAGCGTGCTGCCGCCGTCGGTCCGGGCCCGCGTCTCGGTCGAGGCCGGCATCGCCCAGGGCTGGCGCGAGCTGGTCGGCGACCACGGCCGGATCGTCTCGCTGGAGCACTTCGGCGCCTCCGCCGACTACCAGGTGCTCTTCGAGGAGTTCGGTCTGACCGCCGAGCGGGTCGTCGCGGAGGCGCACAACGCCCTGCGCTCGCTCGAAGCCGTCAACCGCTAGTACCGCCTGGGCCGCGTGCCCGCCCGCACAGCGGGTACGCGGCCCGTCTGACGACCCCACAGACAGATGAAGACAGAAGAAGGACTGAGCACCATGACTGACGCACTGAAGCGCCTCAGCGACGAAGGCGTGGCGATCTGGCTGGACGACCTCAGCCGGAAGCGACTGAACACCGGCAACCTCGCCGAGCTGGTACAGAACAAGCACGTGGTGGGCGTCACCACCAACCCCACCATCTTCCAGAAGGCCATCGGCGGCGGGGACTCCTCCTACGACGGCCAGCTGCGCGACCTCGCCGTCCGCAAGGTCACCACCGACGAAGCCGTCCGCATGATCACCACCTCGGACGTCCGGGACGCCGCCGACGTGCTGCGCCCGGTCTACGACGCCTCCAACGGCCGCGACGGCCGGGTCTCCATCGAGGTCGACCCGCGGCTGGCCCACGAGACGGCCGCGACCGTCGCCGAGGCCAAGCAGCTCTGGTGGCTGGTCGACCGCCCGAACGTCTTCATCAAGATCCCCGCCACCAAGGCCGGCCTGCCCGCGATCGCCGAGGTCATCGGCAAGGGCATCAGCGTCAACGTCACGCTGATCTTCTCGCTGGAGCGCTACCGCGCGGTGATCGACGCCTTCCTGACCGGTCTGGAGGCCGCCAAGGCCAAGGGCCTGGACCTCTCGCAGATCGAGTCGGTCGCCTCCTTCTTCGTCTCCCGCGTGGACACCGAGATCGACAAGCGCCTCGACGAGGTCGGCGGCGACGCCAAGCAGCTGCGCTCCAAGGCCGCCCTGGCCAACGCCCGCCTGGCCTACCAGGCGTACGAGGAGGTCTTCGGCAGCGTCGACGGCAAGACCGCCGGCAGCGACCGCTGGAAGGCCCTGGAGGCCGCCGGCGCCAAGCCGCAGCGCCCGCTCTGGGCCTCCACCGGCGTCAAGGACCCGGCCCTGCCGGACACCCTCTACGTCACCGAGCTGGTCGCCCCCGGCACCGTCAACACGATGCCCGAGGCCACCCTGGAGGCCACCGGCGACCACGGCGTGATCACCGGCGGCACCATCGTCGCCAACTACGCCGACGCCACCGAGGTGATGGCCGCCATCGCCGCCGCCGGCGTGGACTACGACGACGTGGTCCAGGTCCTGGAGGACGAGGGCGTCCAGAAGTTCGAGCAGTCCTGGAACGAGCTGCTCGACACCGTCACCGCCTCGCTCGCCTCGTTCGCCGACGAGAAGTGACCCCTGCTCACAGCCAGCGCACGAAAGCGGAGCACATCCAGTGAGCACTGATTTCCCTGAGTTGACGTCGGACTCGGACCCGAGCGACGCTCCCGCCGCTCCCGTCAACCCGCTTCGTGACCCCACCGACCGGCGGCTCCCGCGCATCGCGGGGCCGTCCGGCCTGGTCATCTTCGGGGTCACCGGCGACCTGTCCCGCAAGAAGCTCATGCCGGCCATCTACGACCTGGCCAACCGCGGCCTGCTGCCGCCGGGTTTCTCGCTCGTCGGCTTCGCCCGCCGCGAGTGGAAGGACGAGGACTTCGCCAAGGAGGTCCACGACGCGGTCAAGGAGCACGCCCGGACCCCGTTCCGCGAGGAGGTCTGGCAGCAGCTCGCCAAGGGCATGCGCTTCGTCCACGGCACCTTCGACGACGACGACGCCTTCGACAAGCTCCGGGCGACCATCGAGGAGCTCGACAAGGCCCAGGGCACCGGCGGCAACTTCGCGTTCTACCTCTCGGTACCGCCGAAGTTCTTCCCGACCGTCGTCCAGCAGCTGAAGAAGCACGGCCTGGCCGACCCGCCCCAGGGCTCCTGGCGGCGCGCCGTCATCGAGAAGCCCTTCGGCCACGACCTGGAGAGCGCCCAGGAGCTGAACCGGATCGTCCACGAGGTCTTCCCCCGTGACGAGGTCTTCCGGATCGACCACTACCTGGGCAAGGAGACCGTCCAGAACATCCTGGCGCTGCGCTTCGCGAACCAGATGTTCGAGCCGATCTGGAACCGGTCGTACGTCGACCACGTGCAGATCACCATGGCCGAGGACATCGGCATCGGCGGCCGGGCCGGCTACTACGACGGCATCGGCTCGGCCCGCGACGTCATCCAGAACCACCTGCTCCAGCTGATGGCGCTCACCGCCATCGAGGAGCCGGCCTCGTTCCACCCCAAGGCGCTGGTGGCCGAGAAGCTCAAGGTGCTCAGCGCCGTCAAGCTCCCGGCCGACCTGGGCAAGCACACCGTGCGCGGCCAGTACGCGGCCGGCTGGCAGGGCGGCGAGGAGGTGCTCGGCTACCTCGACGAGGACGGCATCAACCCGGACTCCAAGACCGACACCTACGCGGCCATCAAGCTGGAGATCAACAACCGGCGCTGGGCCGGGGTGCCGTTCTACCTGCGCACCGGCAAGCGGCTCGGCCGCCGGGTCACCGAGATCGCGGTGGTCTTCCAGCGCGCCCCGTACCTGCCGTTCGACTCCTACGCGACCGAGGAGCTGGGGCAGAACGCCCTGGTCATCCGGGTCCAGCCGGACGAGGGCGTGACGGTGCGGTTCGGCTCCAAGGTGCCGGGGACCTCCTTCGAGGTCCGGGACGTCACGATGGACTTCGCCTACGGCGAGTCCTTCACCGAGTCCAGCCCGGAGGCCTACGAGCGGCTCATCCTCGACGTGCTGCTCGGCGACGCCAACCTGTTCCCGCGCCACCAGGAGGTCGAACTCTCCTGGCAGATCCTCGACCCGATCGAGAAGTACTGGGACGACCACGGCAAGCCCGCCCAGTACCCGGCAGGGACCTGGGGTCCGGTCGAGGCCGACGAGATGCTCGCACGAGACGGCAGGAGCTGGCGCCGGCCATGAAGATCGACCTCACGGACACCACGTCCAGCAAGATCAACGCAGCCCTGATGGAGGCGCGCCGGGCCAGCGGCTCCACCGCCGCCGGCATGGTGCTCACCCTGGTGATCGTGACCGACGAGGGCAGCGCCTACGACGCCCTCAAGGCCGCCAACGACGCCTCCCGCGAGCACCCCTCGCGCACCCTGGCGGTCATCAAGCGCGCCGGGCGCTCGCCCCGGGCGCGCGCGGAGACCCGCCTGGACGCCGAGATCCTGGTCGGCACCGCCGCCGGCTCCGGCGAGACGGTCGTCCTGCGCATGCACGGCGAGCTCGCCGCGCACGCCCAGTCGGTCGTCCTGCCGCTGCTCCTGCCGGACGCCCCGGTGGTGGTCTGGTGGCCCGAGAATGCGCCGCTGCACCCGGCACAGGACCCGCTGGGCTCGATCGCCCAGCGCAGGATCACCGACGCCGTCACCGCCGAGTCGCCGGTGGGCCAGCTCGCCCAGCGGGCCCAGAGCTACACCCCGGGCGACACCGACCTGGCCTGGACCAGGATCACCGGCTGGCGCTCGATGCTGGCCGCCGCACTGGACCAGCGACCCTCCGAGGTCACCTCCGCGGTGGTCGAGGGCGAGTCGTACAACCCCAGCGTCGAGCTGCTCGGCCTCTGGCTGCACAACCGGCTGCACGTGCCGGTCGAGCGGGTCGTCACCGGCGGCCCGGGCATCACCGCGGTGCACCTGCGCACCAAGGACGGGGACATCACCCTGGACCGCCCGGACGGCCTGATGGGCACCCTGTCGATGCCCGGCTCGCCGGACCGCCAGGTGGCGCTCAAGCGTCGCGAGACGTCCGAGCTGATCGCGGAGGAGCTGCGCCGGCTCGACCCGGACGACATCTACGCGACGGCCGTCCGCACGCCGGTCGAGCGGCTGAGCCAGCCGGACACCGCCGAGACCGAGGCGGCCGAGGAGGCCACCCGGGCGGTGGTCTCCGAGGCCGCGGTGGCCAACCCGACCCGGGTGACCGCCAAGGTCCAGGACGCGTCGGAGCCGGCCGGGGAGGCCTCCCCGGCGAAGAAGGCCCCGGCCAAGCGCACCGGCAAGAAGGCGTCCTCGTGACGGCGGCGACCCCGCAGCTGGTCGTCCACCGGGACAAGGAGCTGATGGCCCAGGCGGCCGCGGCCCGGCTGATCACCCGGATCGTGGACGCCCAGGCCGCCCGCGGCACCGCCTCGGTGGTGCTCACGGGCGGGCGCAACGGCAACGCGCTGCTCGCCGCCATCGCCGCCTCCCCCGCCCGGGACGCGGTCGACTGGGCCCGGCTGGACCTCTGGTGGGGCGACGAGCGCTTCGTCGCCGCCGACAACGCCGAGCGCAACGCCGTCCAGGCCCGGGCGGAACTGCTCGACGCCGTCCCGCTCGACCCGGCCCGGGTGCACGAGATGCCCGCCTCGGACGGCGTCGACGGCTCGGACGTCGAGGCCGCCGCGGCCCGGTACGCGGAGGAGCTGGCCAAGGCCGCCGGTCCGGGTGACCGCCTCGGCGTGCCCGCCTTCGACGTGCTGCTGCTCGGCGTCGGCCCGGACACCCATGTCGCCTCGCTCTTCCCCGAGCACCCGGGCGTCCGGGAGACCGGGCTCACGGTGGTCGGCGTGCGCGGTGCGCCCAAGCCCCCGCCGACCCGGATCTCGCTCACCCTCCCGGCCATCCGGGCGGCCCGCGAGGTCTGGCTGCTGGCGGCCGGCGAGGACAAGGCCGGCGCCGTGGCACTGGCCCTGTCCGGCCCGGGCGAGCTCCAGGCGCCCGCCTCGGGCGCCCACGGACGGAGCCGGACCCTGTGGCTGCTGGACCGCGCGGCGGCGGCTCAGCTCCCGCCGCAGCTGTACCCGCCGGCCTCGGCCTGACCGCGTTCGGCCCGACGGCATGACGAAGGGCGCCACCGTTCTCCACGGTGGCGCCCTTCGGCGTCGGTCAGGTGCTCAGATCTCACCGCGCAGCTTGGCCAGCGCCTCGGCGAGGATCGCCTCGCCGTCGGCGTCGGTGCGCCGCTCACGGACGTAGGCGAGGTGGGTCTTGTAGGGCTCGTTGCGCGAGGGGGCCGGCGGGTTGTGCTCGTCCTGACCGGCCGGAAACCCGCACCGCGGGCAGTCCCAGGTGTCCGGGATGACCGCCTCCGCGGCGAAGCTGGGACGGGTCTCGTGCTTGTTGGCACACCAGAAGGAGATCCGGTTGCGGGGGGCGGATTCGCCGCGCTCCGCCTCGCCCATCGGGCCGGCTCCGACCCTGCTGCCACGGATGGCGTTGCCACTTGCCACGGTCTGACTCCCTGCGTGCTGGTGCGCCGACCCGCCGCGGTGCGCGTCGGTGGCTAAAGTCGTCCTAGTGTAAGCAGGAGTTAAGGATGCACCGTCACCGACTCCGCCCCGGACCGTTCCAGCATAGGCCGCGGGGCGACAGGGCGTCAGAGATACGTCAGCTCTTGTACTTGAGCACCAGGCCGAGCACGATGATGCACGCGAACCAGGCGAAACCCACGATGACCGTGATGCGGTCCAGGTTGCGCTCGGCCACGGCCGAGCCGCCGCCGGTGGACATCGCGCCGCCACCGAACATGTCGGACAGGCCGCCGCCCTTCCCCTTGTGCAGCAGCACCAGGAGGATCATCAGCAGGCTGAAGATGATCAGGGCAATCGAGAACCCGAGAACCACGGCGGGACCAACTCTCTCGTATCTTCGGCGAAGGGGCCGGGCCGCACGATGCGGTCCGGCCCCAAAGCCTACGTTGCTGCGGCGGCGTTAGCCTACTGCCTGGTCACGGTACCGCACGATCTTGACGAACTCGTCGGCGTCCAGGGAGGCACCGCCGATCAGGCCGCCGTCGACGTCCGGCTTGGCCATCAGGCCGGCCGCGCTGGAGGACTTGACCGAGCCGCCGTAGAGCACCCGGACCTTCTCGGCCAGCGGGGCGTCGTACAGCTCGGCGATCCGCTTGCGGATGGCCGAGCAGACCTCCTGGGCGTCCTCGGGGGTCGCCACCTCTCCGGTGCCGATCGCCCAGACCGGCTCGTAGGCGACCACGACGGACTCGGCCTGGTCGGCCGGGACGTCCTGCAGGGCGCCGTCGAGCTGGGCCAGGGTGTACTCGACGTGGGTGCCGGCCTTGCGGATCTCCAGCGGCTCGCCGATGCAGAGGATCGGGGTGACCCCGCTGCGGTAGGCGGCCTTGACCTTGGCGTTGACGATCTCCTCGTTCTCGCCGTGGTACTGGCGGCGCTCCGAGTGGCCGATCACCGCGTAGGTGCACTTCAGCTTCGACAGCATCGGGCCGGAGATCTCGCCGGTGTAGGCACCGGAGTCGTGCTGCGAGATGTCCTGCGAGCCGTACTTGATCTTCAGCTTGTCGCCGTCGACCAGGGTCTGCACCGAGCGCAGGTCGGTGAACGGCACCAGAACGGCGACCTCGACCGACTCGTAGTCCTTGTCGGCCAGCGCGAACGCCAGCTTCTGGGTGTGCTGGATGGCCTCAAGGTGGTTGAGGTTCATCTTCCAGTTGCCCGCCATCAGCGGGAGACGCTCAGTCATTGCCTCAGCCTTCCAGGGCGGCGAGACCGGGGAGCGTCTTGCCCTCCAGGTACTCAAGGCTGGCGCCACCGCCGGTCGAGATGTGCCCGAACTTCGTCTCGTCGAAGCCCAGGATGCGGACGGCCGCGGCGGAGTCGCCGCCACCGACCACGGTGAACGCGTCGCTGTCGAGCAGGGCCTGCGCGACGGCCTTGGTGCCCTCGGCGAAGGTCGGGTGCTCGAAGACACCGACCGGACCGTTCCAGAACACCGTCTTGGCGTCGGCCAGCTTCGCCGCGAACAGCTCCCGGGTCTTCGGGCCGATGTCCAGGCCCTCCTTGTCCGCGGGGATCTTGTCGGCGTCGACGACCGCGAAGTCCTCGACCGGCTTGTGGGTCTTGGTGTCGGGGAACGACCCGGAGACCGCGATGTCCACCGGCAGCACGAACTCGACGCCGTTCGCCTTCGCCCGCTCCAGGTAGTCCAGGACGACCGGGATCTGGTCCTTCTGCAGCAGCGAGATGCCGACCTCGTGCCCCAGGGCCGCGAGGAAGGTGTACGCCATGCCGCCGCCGATGAGGATGCGGTCGGCCTTGCCGAGCAGGTTCTCGATCACGCCGACCTTGTCGGACACCTTGGACCCGCCCAGGACGACCACGTACGGTCGCTCGACCTCCTCGGTGAGCCGCTTGAGCACGGCCACCTCGGCGGCGATCAGGTCGCCGACGGCGTGCGGCAGGCGGGCCGGCAGGTCGTACACCGAGGCGTGCTTGCGGTGCACGGCGCCGAAGCCGTCGCCGACGTACAGCTCGGCCAGCGCGGCCAGCTCGTCGGCGAAGGCGCCGCGCTCGGCGTCGTCCTTGCTGGTCTCACCGGTGTTGAAGCGCAGGTTCTCGAGCAGCGTGACCTCGCCGTCGGCCAGGGCGGCGACGGTGGCCTTCGCGCTCTCGCCCACGGTGTCGGTCGCGAACGAGACCGGCGTACCGAGGATCTCGCCGAGGCGGGCGGCCACCGGCGCGAGGGAGAACTGCGGGTCGGGCTCGCCCTTCGGGCGGCCGAGGTGGGAGGCGACGACGACCTTCGCACCGCGCTCGACGAGCTTGGCGATGGTCGGGGCGACGGCGCGGATCCGGCCGTCGTCGGTGATCGTGCCGTCGGACAGCGGGACGTTGAGGTCGGCGCGGACGAACACGCGCTTGCCGGCGACGTCGAGGTCTTCGATGGTCTTCACGGTCTTCGGTCTCCTGGGGAGATGGTTGCGCTGTTGGCAGCGGCACAACGGCGGGCCGCCTGGGAGTTGAGTTTCGAGGGTGCGCAGACGGAGGGCCCGGACGGCGTGCGGTGTCCGGGCCCTCCCCCCTACTTCACGTCAGCTCCCGCTGCGTCAGAGCTGGCCGCCGACGAGGGTGGTCAGGTTGACGAGGCGGTTCGAGTAGCCCCACTCGTTGTCGTACCAGCCGAAGACCTTGACCTGGTTGCCCTGGACCATGGTCATCAGCGAGTCGAAGATCGTGGAGAACGGCGAGTTCACGATGTCGGAGGAGACGATCGGGTCCTCGGTGTACTGCAGGATGCCCTTGAGGGAGCCCTCGGAGGCCTTCTGGAAGGCCGCGTTGACCTCCTCGACGGTGACGTCGCGCTCAAGGGTGACGACCAGGTCGGTGATCGAACCGGTCGGGACCGGGACGCGCAGCGAGGTGCCGTCCAGCTTGCCCTTCAGCTCCGGCAGGACCAGCGCGGTGGCCTTGGCGGCACCGGTGGACGTCGGGATGATGTTGAGGGCCGCGGCGCGGGCGCGACGCAGGTCCTTGTGCGGGAAGTCCAGGGTGACCTGGTCGTTGGTGTACGCGTGCACCGTGGTCATCAGACCCTTGACGATGCCGAAGTTCTCGTTGAGCACCTTCGCCAGCGGCGCCACGCAGTTGGTGGTGCAGGAGGCGTTGGAGATCACGTCGTGCTTGGCGGCGTCGTACTTCTCGTCGTTGACGCCCATCACGATGGTGACGTCCTCGTCGGTGGCGGGCGCCGAGATGATGACCTTCTTGGCACCGGCGGTGATGTGCTTCTTGGCCGCCTCGGCCTTGGTGAAGATGCCGGTGGACTCGATCACGATGTCCACGCCCAGCTCGCCCCAGGGGAGGTTGGCCGGGTCACGCTCGGCGATGACCTTGAAGGTCTTGCCGTCGACGGTGATGCTGTTCTCGGTGTGCGAGACCTCGCCCGGGAAGGTACCCAGGATCGAGTCGTACTTGAGCAGGTGCGCCAGGGTCTTGGTGTCGGTCAGGTCGTTGACACCGACGATCTCGATGTCCGCGCCCTGAGCCTTGACCGCACGGAAGAAGTTGCGGCCGATGCGGCCGAATCCGTTGATGCCTACCCGGATCGTCACGAACCGATCTCCTCGTTAGGTACGCCGGAGCTATGCCGACGGGGTGGAATTTGGGAGGTCCCCGACCGCCTATGACCCTACCTCTCCAAGGCCTGGGAGGGCACATCAGGCCGGGTCGGACGCCTTGGCGTGGCGTGTCAAGAGGGTGCGAGCAGGGCTTCCGTCCTTGCCGTCGGGGGCAGTTGGTCACGGCCCGCGCGGACCGGTCCGGAGCCCCCCGGCCGCACCGTCCGGACACGGCACAGCCGGTGCCCGGAATCCGGACACCGGCTGGTCTGTCGTCACTGGCTGTGATCGCTAGTTGAGCGCCATCTCGTCGGTCAGATTGGCCTCGGTGCTCGGCAGGCCGAGCTCGGAGGCGCGCTTGTCGGCCATCGCCAGCAGCCGGCGGATCCGGCCGGCCACCGCGTCCTTGGTCAGCGGCGGGTCGGCCAGGGCGCCCAACTCCTCCAGCGAGGCCTGCTTGTGCTGCATCCGCAGCTGGCCGGCGGCGGCCAGGTGGTCCGGCACCTCCTCGCCGAGGATCTCCAGCGCGCGCTGCACCCGGGCGCCGGCCGCGACCGCGGCCCGGGCCGAGCGGCGCAGGTTGGCGTCGTCGAAGTTGGCCAGGCGGTTGGCGGTGGCCCGGACCTCGCGCCGCATCCGCCGCTCCTCCCACGCCAGCACCGACTCGTGGGCACCGAGGCGGGTCAGCAGCGCGCCGATGGCGTCGCCGTCCCGGATCACCACCCGGTCGACGCCGCGCACCTCGCGGGCCTTGGCCGGGATGCCGAGCCGGCGGGCCGCGCCGACCAGGGCGAGGGCCGCCTCGGAGCCGGGGCAGGTGATCTCCAGCGAGGAGGAGCGGCCGGGCTCGGTGAGCGAGCCGTGCGCCAGGAAGGCGCCCCGCCAGGCCGCCTCCGCGTCACAGGTCGCCCCGGAGACGACGGCCGGGGGCAGGCCCCGGATCGGCCGGCCGCGGCCGTCCACCAGACCGGTCTGCCGCGCCAGCAGCTCGCCGTCCTTGACCACCCGCACCACGTAGCGGCTGCCGCGCCGCAGACCGCCGGGCGCCATCACCACCAGGTCCGAGGAGTGTCCGAAGATCTCCAGGAGGTCCTTGCGCAGGCGTCGCGCTGCCGCCCCGGTGTCCAGCTCCGCCTCGATCACGATGCGGCCGCTCACGATGTGCAGCCCGCCCGCGAAACGCAGGATCGCCGAGACCTCCGCCTTGCGGCAGCAGGCCCGGGTGACCGGGAGCCGGCTGATCTCGTCCTTCACCGCTGGAGTCATCGCCATGGCCCGATCCTTCCATGTGTCCGGAAAATCCGGTCGTACGCGGCGGCCAAGAGCTCCGGGTCGTGTCGCGGCGTGCCGTCGGTACGGGCGACCCGGCCGAGCACCAGGGCCGCGCCCATCCGCTCCGCGGCCTTCTCCAGGCCGGCCAGGTCCGCCTGGCCGAAGGCGCCGCCGGTGACGGCGCGCTCGTCCACCAGGATCGCATCCACCGCGAGGGCGGGTGCGTGGTCGGCGATGACCTCCAGGTGGCGCTGCGGGGTGAAGCCCTCCGTCTCGCCGGGCTGGGGGGCCAGGTTCAGGGTGAGCAGCCGGCGCGCGCGGGTCTCGGTGAGCGCCTCGGCGAGCTCGGGGACGAGCAGGTGGGGCAGCACGCTGGTGAACCAGGAGCCGGGCCCGAGCACCACCCAGTCCGCCTCCCGGACGGCCGTGACGGCCTCCGGGACGGCCGGCGGCCCGTCCGGCAGCAGCCGGATGGACTGCACGGTGCCGGGCGTCACGGCGACGCTCGCCTGGCCCCGGACGGCGGACAGCTCGCCCGGGCTGGCCGGGTCGTGGCCGCGCACGACCGCCTCGATGTCCAGCGGTACCGCCGACATCGGCAGCACCCGGCCCTGGACGTTCAGCAGCCGGCCCACCCAGTCCAGGGCGGCGACCGGGTCCCCCAGCTTCTCCCAGAGCGCGACGATCAGCAGGTTGCCGACGGCGTGGCCGCCCAGGCCGCCGGAGCCGGTGAAGCGCTGCTGGATCACCTCGGACCAGGTCCGGCCCCAGTCGTCGTCGCCGCAGAGCGCGGCCAGCGCCTTGCGGAGGTCGCCCGGGGGCAGCACCCCGAGCTCCTCGCGCAGCCGGCCGCTGGAGCCGCCGTCGTCGGCGACGGTGACCACGGCGGTGAGGTCGGTGGTGAGCCGGCGGAGGGCGGAGAGCGAGGCCGAGAGCCCCTGACCGCCGCCGAGGGCGGCGATCCGGGGCGCCTGGTTGCCGCGGGGTGCCTGGTTGGTACGGGCCGGGCTGGTGCGGACCTGGCCGGTCCGCGGCCGGTTGGGCGACGCGCCGCGTGACGGGACCCCCGTCCGGTCGGCGGTCTTGTTCTGCAGCTGCCGCCCGGGCACGTATCCCGTCACACCTACCTCGCGTTCCTCTTGCCCGCCGCCGGCCTCCACCGGCGGCCCGGCAGGGCGTGAGGCGGCTACTCCCGTCCCATGTCACGGTGGACCAGCACCGTTTCGACGCCGTCCGCGATCAGACGCTTGGTCAGCCGCTCGGACATCGCGACGCTGCGGTGCTTGCCACCGGTGCAGCCTACGGCAAGGGTCATGTAACGCTTCCCCTCGCGGCGGTACCCCTCGGTGATGATGCGCAGCAGCTCCGCGTAGCCGTTGAGGAACTCGTTGGCACCGGGCTGCTGGAACACGTAGTCGGCGACGTCGGCGTCGGTGCCCGTCCGGGCGCGGAGCTCCGGCACCCAGTGCGGATTCGGCAGGAAGCGGCAGTCCACCACGAGGTCGGCGTCGACGGGGAGGCCGTACTTGAAGCCGAAGGACATCACGGTGGCGCGCAGCTCGGGCTCGTCGTGGTCGGCGAACTGGGCGTCCAACTTGGCCCGCAGCTGGTGCACGTTGAGGTTGGAGGTGTCGATCACCAGGTCGGCCTCGCCGCGCAGCTCGCGCAGGAGGTCTCGCTCCTGGGCGATGCCGTCCACGATCCGGCCATCGGCCTGGAGCGGGTGCGGGCGGCGCACGCTCTCGAAGCGCCGGACCAGGGCGTCGTCGGAGGAGTCCAGGAAGACCACGCTCAGCCGGACGCCGCGCTTCTCCAGCTCGTCCAGCGAGGTGAGCAGGTCGTCGAAGAACTGGCGGCCGCGGACGTCGACCACGGCGCCGATCCGGGCGACGTTCCCCTGGGAACGGGCGCCGAGGTCGACCATGGTCGGGATGAGGGCCGGCGGCAGGTTGTCCACCACGAACCAGCCCAGGTCCTCCAGGCACTTGGCCGCCGTCGACCGGCCGGCTCCGGACATCCCGGAGATGATCACCAGCTCCGGCACGTTCTCGCCCGCGGCCAGTGGCCGGGCGGTGCCGCCATCGTCGGACATCGTCACTTCGGTTCCCCGCTCTCGGTGGTTCTGCTGTGGAGAACGCGCGCGGCACGGCCACGCTTCCCCTGCTCACTCGGGCGAGTGAACGCGGGGCGCGCCGGCTGACGGACGGCGTCGGCCGTCATGGCGTCTCCTGGAATGGTGCGGTCTGGGGTGCGGCGTCGGTCCCGGTGCCGGCCGCCGGGCCGGCCGGGACGGCGCCGTCATCGATGATCTCGCCGGTGGCGGTGTTCACGGCGGGTGTCGCGGATGGACGGGACGACAACGCCGCCGCAACAGTCTCCGCCGTCCGGCGTCCGATGCCGGGGACGGCGCAGAGTTCGTCGACGGTGGCCAGCCGGAGCTTCTTCAGCGAGCCGAAGTGCTTGAGCAGCGCCTGGCGGCGAGTCTCGCCGAGGCCGGGGACGGAGTCCAGCTCCCCGGCGGTGAGTCGCTTGGACCGCTTGCTGCGCTGGTAGGTGATGGCGAACCGGTGCGCCTCGTCGCGGACCCGCTGGAGCAGGTAGAGGCCCTCACTGCTGCGCGGCAGGACCACCGGGTCCTCCTCGCCGGGCAGCCAGACCTCCTCCAGCCGCTTGGCCAGGCCGCAGAGGGCGACGTCGTCGATGCCGAGCTCGTCCAGGGCGCGCTTGGCGGCGGCGACCTGCGGCTGGCCGCCGTCGACGACCAGCAGCTGCGGCGGATAGGCGAAGCGGCGCGGGCGGCCGGTCTCCGGGTCCACCGGGCCGACCACGACCTCCGGGCCGTCGGGGTCGTCGGACCCGCGGGCGGCGCCGTGCGGCCCGGGTGCGCCGGCCTCCGCGGGCGCGCCGGGGTCGTCCGCCTCGGGAACGGCCCACTCCCCGGTCTGCTCGCGCTCCTGGAGGTAGCGGCGGAACCGGCGGCCGATCACCTCGTGCATCGAGCGGACGTCGTCCTGGCCCTCGAAGCCCTTGATCTGGAACCGGCGGTACTCGCTCTTGCGGGCCAGGCCGTCCTCGAAGACCACCATCGAGGCGACCACGTCCTCGCCCTGGAGGTGCGAGATGTCGAAGCACTCGATCCGCAACGGGACGGAGTCCAGCTCCAGCGCGTCGGCGATCTCCTGGAGGGCGCGGCTGCGGGTGGTGAGGTCGGAGGCGCGCTTGGTCTTGTGCAGCGCCAGCGCCTGCTGGGCGTTGCGCTGCACGGTGGCCATCAGGTCCTTCTTGTCGCCGCGCTGCGGGATCCGCAGGTCGACCTGGCTGCCGCGCAGGCCGGTCAGCCACTCCCGGACCGGTTCGGCGGGCTCCGGCAGCGCGGGCACCAGCACCTCGCGCGGCACGGCGCCGTCGCCGCCGCCGTAGAGCTGCTGCAGGGCGTGCTCGACCAGGGCCGCGGTGTCGACGTCCTCGACCTTGTCGGTGACCCAGCCGCGCTGGCCGCGGACCCGGCCGCCGCGGACGTGGAAGATCTGGACGGACGCCTCCAGCTCGTCCTCGGCGAGGGCGAGCAGGTCGGCGTCGGTGGCGTCGGCGAGGACGATGGCGTTCTTCTCCATCGCGCGCTTCAGCGCCCCGATGTCGTCCCGCAGCCGGCCCGCCTTCTCGTACTCCAGGTCGGCGGCGGCCTCCCGCATCTGCTCTTCCAGCCGGCGCAGGTAGTTGCCGGTGCGGCCGGCCATGAAGTCGCAGAAGTCCTCGGCCAGCTCGCGGTGTTCCTCGGCCGAGACCTTGCCGACGCAGGGCGCGGCGCACTTGCCGATGTAGCCGAGCAGACAGGGCCGGCCGACCTGGCGGGCCCGCTTGAAGACGCCGTTGGAGCAGGTGCGGACGGGGAAGACGCGCAGCAGCAGGTCGACCGTCTCGCGGATCGCCCAGGCGTGCCCGTAGGGGCCGAAGTAGCGCACGCCCTTCTTGTGCGCCCCGCGCATCACCTGGACCCGCGGGTACTCCTCGTCGAGGGTGACCGCGAGCTCCGGATAGCTCTTGTCGTCGCGGTACTTGACGTTGAAGCGGGGATCGAACTCCTTGATCCAGGAGTACTCCAGCTGGAGCGCCTCGACCTCGGTGGCGACGACCGTCCACTCCACCGAGGCGGCCGTGGTGACCATCGTCGCGGTCCGCGGGTGCAGCCCGGCGAGGTCCTGGAAGTAGGACGACAGCCGGGGCCGCAGGCTCTTGGCCTTGCCGACGTAGATGACCCGCCCGTGGGCGTCGCGGAACTTGTAGACGCCCGGCGAGGTCGGGATCGCGCCCGGTGCGGGGCGGTAGGTGGACGGGTCAGCCATGGGTCCACCGTACCGAGTCGGGCCGGGGCTGCGGAGGGGAGATCAACTGGTTCAGCTCGGGGTCACCTTGAGGTTGCCGCCCTCGACCGCCACGGAGTAGGCGGGGAGCGGGGTGGGCGCCGGTCCGTCCAGCACCGCGCCGTCGGTGATGGCGAACATGCTGCCGTGACAGGGGCATTGGATCTTCTGGTTCTTGACCTGGTCGACGATGCAGCCGGCGTGGGTGCACGTGGCGCTGAACGCCTTGTACTCACCGGCGTTGGGCTGGGTCACCACGATCTTCTTGTCCCGGTAGACGGTGCCGCCGCCGACCGGCACGGCGGTGGCCGGGCCGACGTCCACCGGGGTCTTGGGCCCGGAGGAGGTGGAGGTGGAGGAGGACGACGAGGAGCAGCCGGCGACCGCCAGCGTGCCGCCGCCTGCGGCGAGGACGGCCGCGGCACCGCAGAGCAGGGTGCGGCGGGAGGTGGCGGGGTTCTCGCCCAGCGGGCTCTCGGGGGCCTCGGACATGTGGTTCGCTCCTGGAGTCGCTGCGGTTCGCCGCGGGTCCCCCCGCGGCGCCGGTCGGCGGTGATTCTATGCGGCCCTTACCCGGCCGCCCCCCGAACGGGGGTCGGCCGGGCCGATGTCGTGCCGCCGACCTCGCGGCGCTACTTCTTCTTGGCGACCGCCCGCTTGCGCGGGGCCTTCACCGGCGCCGGGGCGTCGGTGAACTCGCCCGGGAGGATGTCCCGGAGGAACTTGCCGGTGTGGCTCTCGGAGACCGCCGCGATCTGCTCCGGCGTGCCCTCGGCCACCACCATGCCGCCGCCGGAGCCGCCCTCGGGGCCCATGTCGACGATCCAGTCGGCGGTCTTGATCACATCGAGGTTGTGCTCGATGACGATCACCGTGTTGCCCTTCTCCACCAGACCCGAGAGCACCTTGATCAGCTTGCTGATGTCCTCGAAGTGCAGACCGGTGGTGGGCTCGTCCAGCACGTAGACCGTCCGCCCGGTGGAGCGCTTCTGCAGCTCGGAGGCGAGCTTGACGCGCTGCGCCTCACCACCGGAGAGGGTCGGCGCGGACTGGCCGAGCCGGACGTAGCCGAGGCCGACGTCGTTGAGCGTCCGCAGGTGCCGGGCGATCGCCGGGACGGCCTCGAAGAAGTCCATCGCCTCCTCGATCGGCATGTCCAGGACCTCGGCGATGGACTTGCCCTTGAAGTGGACCTCCAGCGTCTCCCGGTTGTACCGGGCGCCGTGGCAGACCTCGCACGGCACGTAGACGTCCGGCAGGAAGTTCATCTCGATCTTGATGGTGCCGTCGCCGGAGCAGTTCTCGCAGCGGCCGCCCTTGACGTTGAACGAGAACCGTCCGGGCAGGTAGCCGCGGACCTTGGCCTCCTGCGTCTCGGCGAAGAGCCGCCGGACGTGGTCGAACACGCCGGTGTAGGTGGCCGGGTTGGAGCGCGGGGTGCGGCCGATCGGCGACTGGTCGACGTGCACGACCTTGTCCACCTGGTCGGTGCCGGTGATCCGGGTGTGCCGGCCCGGCACGCTGCGGGCGCCGTTCAGCTCCCGGGCGAGGTGGGTGTAGAGGATGTCGTTGACCAGCGTCGACTTGCCGGAGCCGGAGACCCCGGTGATCGCGGTGAACGTCCCGAGCGGGAAGCCGACCGTGACGTCCTTGAGGTTGTGCTCGCGGGCGCCGTGGACGGTCAGCTGGCGCTTCTTGTCCCGCTCGCGGCGGGTGGCCGGGATCGGGATGGACCGCTTGCCGGAGAGGTACTGGCCGGTCAGCGACTCCTTGTTGGCGAGCAGCTGCTTGAGCGAGCCGGAGTGCACCACCTTGCCGCCGTGCTCACCGGCGCCCGGGCCGATGTCGACCACCCAGTCGGCCATCTTGATGGTGTCCTCGTCGTGCTCGACGACGATCAGGGTGTTGCCGATGTCCCGCAGCCGGACCAGGGTCTCGATCAGCCGGTGGTTGTCCCGCTGGTGCAGGCCGATCGAGGGCTCGTCCAGCACGTAGAGCACGCCGACCAGGCCGGAGCCGATCTGGGTGGCGAGCCGGATCCGCTGGGCCTCGCCGCCGGACAGGGTGCCGGCCGCGCGGTTCAGCGAGAGGTAGTCCAGGCCGACGTCGACCAGGAACCGCAGCCGCTCGTTGACCTCCTTCAGGACGCGCTCGGCGATCTGCTTGTCCCGCGCGTTGAGCTTCATCGCGCCGAGGAAGTCCGAGCAGTCGCTGATCGACATCGCCGACACGTCCGCGATGGACCGGCCCTCGACGGTGACGGCCAGCACGACCGGCTTGAGCCGGGTGCCCCGGCAGGTCGGGCAGGGCACCTCGCGCATGTAGCCCTCGAAGCGCTCGCGGCTGCTGTCGCTCTCCGCCTCGGTGTGCCGGCGCTGGATGAACGGCACCGCGCCCTCGAAGCCCGTGGTGTAGGAGCGGTCCCGGCCGTAGCGGTTGCGGTAGCGCACCTCGACCTGGTGCTTGTGCCCGTACAGCAGCGCCTTCCTGGCGCGGGCCGGCAGCCCGGCCCAGGGGAGGTCCGTCCGGAAGCCCAGCTCGCCGGCGAGGGCGTCGATCAGGCGCTGGAAGTACTCCTTGGTGTGGCCGCCGGACCAGGGGTGGATGGCCCCCTCGTCCAGCGACTTCTCCTCGTCGGGGACGACCAGCTCCGGGTCGACCTCCATCCGGTTGCCCAGGCCGGAGCAGTCCGGGCAGGCGCCGAACGGCGAGTTGAAGGAGAACGAGCGCGGCTCCAGCTCCTCGAACGACACGTCGTCGTACGGGCAGTAGAGGTGCTCGGAGTACATCCGCTCGCGCTCCGGATCGCCCTCCGGGAGGTCGACGAAGTCGAGCACGACCATGCCGCCGCCGAGCCGCAGGGCCGTCTCCACCGAGTCGGTCAGCCGGCGCTTGGCGCTGCTCTTCACGGTGAGGCGGTCGATGACCACCTCGATGGTGTGCTTCTCCTGCTTCTTGAGCTTGGGCGGCTCGGCGAGCTGGACCGTCTCGCCGTCCACCCGGGCCCGGGCGTAGCCCTTGGACTGGAGGTCGGCGAAGAGGTCGACGAACTCGCCCTTGCGCTCGCGCACCACCGGGCTGAGCACCTGGAACCGGGTGCCCTCGGTGAGCTCCAGCACCTTGTCCACGATCGCCTGCGGGGACTGCTTGGCGATCGGGCGGCCGCAGTGCGGGCAGTGCGGCTTGCCGATCCGCGCGAACAGCAGGCGCAGGTAGTCGTAGACCTCGGTGATGGTGCCGACGGTCGAGCGCGGGTTCCGGTTGGTGGACTTCTGGTCGATCGAGACGGCCGGGGAGAGGCCTTCGATGAAGTCGACGTCGGGCTTGTCCATCTGCCCGAGGAACTGACGGGCGTAGGAGGACAACGACTCGACGTATCGGCGCTGGCCCTCGGCGAAGATCGTGTCGAAGGCGAGCGAGGACTTGCCGGAGCCGGAGAGGCCCGTGAAGACGATGAGGGAGTCGCGGGGCAGGTCGAGCGAGACGTTCTTGAGGTTGTGCTCGCGAGCACCGCGGACGATGAGGCGGTCGGCCACTGCTTCTGGCGCCTTTCTCCGGGGCGAGATGGCTTTGCGTGAGAGGTGTACTTCTTCCAGGATGCGCCTGCCAGCCTATAGCTCAGGCGTTCGATTCTCGACCTTGTCCAGCGGAGTCCACCCGATCGAGTGAGAGACCTGCTCGACGTTGACCGGGTCTGTTCGAGAAAAGCCCTGCTCAGCCGTGACATCGGAGATAGCGTCACCCTCGTCAACGAGCGAGTGCCCGTGCGGGCAACGCTGCCGACCACTCCGACGGAGGCCGCCACCGATGACCGACCCCCAGACCGCCGCCGACCTCGCCGACGAGCGGCTCCGGCTGGTCGCCACCAGCACCGGGCACCTGCTGCACACCGTGGCCGGACTGAAGCCCGAGGCCCTCGCGGAGCCCTCCGCCCTGCCGGGCTGGACCCGGGGCCACGTCCTGGCCCACCTGGCCCGCAACGCGGACTCGCTGGTCAATCTGCTCGACGGCGCCCGGACCGCCACCGACATCCCGCAGTACCCCAGCGACGAGGCCCGTGACCAGGGCATCGAGGACGGCGCCGACCGCCCGCTCGACGTCCAGCTCGACGACCTGCGCGACTCCGACGAGCGGTTCGCCGCGGCCGCCGCGGCGCTGGCGCCCGGGGCCTGGACGGCCTCGGTGCGCCACCGCACCGGCTACGTCTTCCCGGCCGCCGACATCCCGTGGAAGCGGCTGATGGAGGTCGAGTACCACCACGTCGACCTGGCCGCCGGCTACTCCCCCGCGCACTGGCCGGAGCCCTTCGCGGTGGCCGAGTTCCGGCGCCTGTCCGACCGGCTGGCGGGCGCCGAGGGCCTGCCCGCGGTCGAGCTGGTCGCCGACGACACCGAGGACCGGGCCGTGATCGGCACCGCCGGCGAGGGGCCCGGACTGACCGCCGAGGGCCCGGTGCGGGCGCTCGCCGCCTGGCTCTCCGGCCGCTCCGACGGCGACGGCCTGCAGGTCCACCGCGGCGGCGACCAGCTCGCCGACGGCCGCGCCGCGCTGCCCGCGCTCCCGCCGCTGGGCTGACGCGGGGCGGGCACCCGCAGCGGGCCGGGCCCCGGCGCGGGAAGATCCACAAGACGCGGCCCGGCCGCGCGACGATGCTGGCAGCAGGGGCGATGCCGACGGCGGCCCCGGAACGACGAGGAGCGGACGGATGACGTACCACGGAGCGGTCAAGGTCGGCGGGCCGCCGGACGTGCGCGAGCTGGCCCACCTGATCATCACCAAGGCGGCCGTCGGCCCGTACGACAACAACGCCTACCTGCTGCGCTGCCGGGCCACCGACGAGCAGCTGCTGATCGACGCCGCCGCCGACGCGCCGGTGCTGCTGGAGACGGTCGGTGACGAGCTGACCACCGTGGTCACCACGCACCGCCACCACGACCACTGGGGCGCGCTCGCCGAGGTGGTCGCGGCGACCGGCGCCCGCACCGCCGCCGGGCGGTACGACGCCGAGGGCATCGACGTCCCGACCGAGCTGCTGCTGGAGGACGGCGAGCCGCTGCGGTTCGGGCAGATCGAGCTGACCGTCCGGCACCTGGTCGGGCACACCCCCGGCGCCATCGTGCTGGTCTACGACGACCCCCAGGGCCACCCGCACGTCTTCACCGGCGACTGCCTCTTCCCAGGCGGCGTCGGGAACACCTGGGACGACAGGGCCGCCTTCGAGAGCCTCTACCGGGACGTCAACGAGAAGATCTTCGACGTGCTGCCGGACGAGACCTGGGTGTACCCCGGCCACGGCAAGGACACGACCCTCGGCGCCGAGCGCCCGCACCTCCAGGAGTGGCGCGAGCGCGGCTGGTAGCCCCGGTACGACGAACGGCGGGCCCGCGACCACTGCTCGGTCGCGGGCCCGCCGCCCTGGCCCCCCGGGGGTCCCGGGGGAACAGGGGATCAGGCGTCGATCTTCTCCGGAGCCTCGTCGGCCCGCTCCTGCTTCTTCGCGGCGATCAGGCTGGTCACCGTGGTGACGGCCAGCACCACCACGATGAAGCCCAGCGAGAACGGGATGCCGATCTCGGGGACGTGCACACCCTGCTCGTGCAGCGCGTGCAGCACCAGCTTCACGCCGATGAAGCCGAGGATCACCGACAGGCCGTACGAGAGGTGGACCAGCTTCTTCAGCAGCCCGCCGATCAGGAAGTACAGCTGGCGCAGCCCCATCAGGGCGAAGGCGTTCGCGGTGAAGACGATGTACGGGTCCTGGGTCAGGCCGAAGATCGCCGGGATCGAGTCCAGCGCGAACAGGACGTCCGTGGTGCCGATCGCGAGCATCACGATCAGCATCGGCGTCATCAGCCGACGGCCGTTCTCCCGGATGAAGAGCTTGGTGCCGTGGTACTTGTCGGTCGACGGGAAGCGCTGCTCGATCGACTTGAGCAGCCGGTTCTCCTCGAACTCCTCGTCCTCCTCGTCGGCCCGGGCCTCCTTGATCAGCTTCCAGGCCGTCCAGACCAGGAAGCCGCCGAAGATGAAGAACACCCAGGAGAACTGCGCCACCAGGGCCGCGCCGCCGGCGATGAAGACCGCCCGCAGCACCAGGGCGATGATCACACCGAACATCAGCACGCGCTGCTGGTAGATCTTCGGCACCGCGAACTTGCCCATGATCAGGATGAACACGAACAGGTTGTCGACGCTGAGCGACTTCTCGGTGATGTACCCGGCGAAGAACTCACCGGCCGGCTTGGAGCCGGAGTGCCACCAGAGGAACCCGCCGAAGACGGCGGCCAGCACGATCCAGACCGTGGTCCAGACACCGGCTTCCTTGACCGACACCTCGTGCGGCTTGCGGCCGCCGATGAAGAAGTCGGCCACGATCAGGGCCAACAGCACACCGATCGTGCCGATCCACAAACTTACGGAAACGTCCACTACTGCTCCTCCGGCAGGTAGGCGAGACAGTCATCGTCACTGCCGGAGGTCTCTTCCGCCCGCCGGGCGCATGTGCGGCGCCCGCGGACCAGCGCCCCGGGACGCCGCCAGGTGGGCGCCCGTGATGACGGGACAACTGCGAGGGAATACTCCCCTCCGCTCCCACGAGGCTAACAGAAGAACCAAGAGAAGGTAAAGAAGGTAAAGAACTACCCGGGGCGCCTGCCGCCGGCCGGGGCCCCGCCCGCTAGAGGAAGGGCTCGATGGCCGGCAGCAGGTCCTGGAAGGTCCGGCCCCGGGCCGGCGCGCCGATCGCCTGCATCCCCCAGCCGCCGGACGGCTCGCGGAACACCTTCGCCATGATCTGCCCGGTGTGCGGGCCGCCGCCGGCCAGCTCGTAGCGGGCCAGCTCCAGCCCGGTCGAGTCGTCCACCAGCCGGCAGTACGCGTTCTGCACCTCGGCGAAGGTCTGCCCGGTGTACGAGCTGACCGTGAACACCACCTGGGTGATGTGCACCGGTACGTGGGCCAGGTCGACCAGGATCGACTCGTCGTCGTCGCCCGCCCCGGTGCCGCCGACCAGGTTGTCCCCGGTGTGCCGGACGGAGCCGTCGTTGCTCTCCAGGTGCTGGAAGAAGACCACGTCGGACGGGGTCTGCTCGGCGTACAGCAGCGCCGAGGCGTCCAGGTCGATCTGTCGCGTCCGGCTGCCGAAGAGGCCGCGCTTGGGCGCCGCTTTCCAGCCCAGCCCCATCCGGACGACCGTCAGCGACTCGCCCGAACCCTTCTGCAGGCTGACCTGCTGCCCCTTGGCAAGGTTCACCGACACGGCCTTGTCCTCTCTGCCCAGCCGGGCGGTCGGTATCCGCGCCGGCTTCACGGTGGAACACCCCCTTGCCGTCCCCCGGCTGAGGCCCCCTGATGCGACCGCCCGTCCCGGGCGGCACCGCAGGCCAGCCTAGGGCCTGCGGTCGGCCGCGTCCGTCAGCGTCTACCCGTTTGTGGCAAGGCTGAGACACCGCCGGGCTTGACCGGTACCGGATCCGGCCAAGCCCGGCGCGGGCCGCGACCGGCCCTACGCGATACCCGCCTCGCGCATCTGGCGGAGCTCCTTCTTCAGCTCCTTGACCTCGTCGCGCAGCCGGGCCGCGACCTCGAACTGGAGGTCCGTCGCGGCCGCGTGCATCCGCTCCGTCATCGACTGGATCAGCTCGGCCAGCTCGGCCGCCGGCAGGCTCTTGGCGGGCTTGCGGTCCGCGCCCAGCGCCGGCACCGGGGCCTTGCCCTTGCCCCCCGCCCGGTAGCCGGAGGAGAGCAGCTCGTCGGTGTCGACCTCCTCGCGCGCGAGGGTGTCCAGGATGTCGCCGATCTTCTTGCGGAGCGGCTGCGGGTCGATCCCGTGCTTCTTGTTGTAGGCCTGCTGCACGGCCCGGCGGCGGTTGGTCTCGTCGATCGCCTTCGCCATCGAGGGGGTGATCCGGTCCGCGTACATGTGGACCTGGCCGGAGACGTTGCGGGCCGCGCGGCCGATGGTCTGGATCAGCGAGGTGCCGGAGCGCAGGAAACCCTCCTTGTCCGCGTCCAGGATCGCCACCAGGGAGACCTCGGGCAGGTCGAGGCCCTCACGGAGCAGGTTGATGCCGACCAGCACGTCGTACCGGCCGGCCCGCAGCTCGCGCAGCAGCTCGACCCGGCGCAGCGTGTCGACGTCGCTGTGCAGGTACCGGACCCGGATGTCCAGGCCGAGCATGTAGTCGGTGAGGTCCTCGGCCATCTTCTTGGTGAGGGTGGTGACCAGGACGCGCTCGTCCCGCTCCACCCGCGTCCGCACCTCGTGCACCAGGTCGTCGATCTGGCCCTCGGTCGGCTTGACGATCACCTCGGGGTCGATCAGGCCGGTCGGGCGGATGATCTGCTCGACCTGGCCGTCGCCGCGGGACAGCTCGTACGCGCCGGGGGTGGCCGAGAGGTAGACGGTCTGGTCGGTCCGCTCCAGGAACTCCTCCCACTTGAGCGGGCGGTTGTCCATCGCGGAGGGCAGCCGGAAGCCGTGCTCGACCAGGGTGCGCTTGCGGGAGGCGTCGCCCTCGTACATCGCGCCGATCTGCGGGACGGTGACGTGCGACTCGTCGATGACCAGGAGGAAGTCCTCCGGGAAGTAGTCGAGCAGGGTGTTCGGCGGGGAGCCGGGCGCGCGGCCGTCGAAGTGCATCGAGTAGTTCTCGACGCCCGAGCAGGTGCCGATCTGGCGGAGCATCTCGATGTCGTAGGTGGTGCGCATCCTCAGCCGCTGGGCCTCCAGCAGCTTGCCCTGCTTCTCCATCCGGGCCAGCGTCTCGGCCAGCTCCTTCTCGATGTCGTTGACCGCCCGCTCCATCCGCTCCGGGCCGGCCACGTAGTGCGAGGCGGGGAAGACGTGGACGGAGTCGTCCTGGCTGATGATCTCGCCGGTCAGCGGGTGCAGAGTGTACAGCGACTCGATCTCGTCGCCGAACATCTCGATCCGCAGGGCGAGCTCCTCGTAGACCGGGAAGATCTCGATGGTGTCGCCGCGGACCCGGAAGGTGCCGCGGGTGAAGGCGAGGTCGTTGCGGGTGTACTGGATGTCGACGAAGCGGCGCAGCAGCACGTCGCGGTCGATCTCCTCGCCCACCTTGAGCCGGACCATCCGGTCGACGTACTCCTGCGGGGTGCCGAGGCCGTAGATGCAGGAGACGGACGCGACGACGACCACGTCCCGGCGGGTGAGCAGCGAGTTGGTCGCGGAGTGGCGCAGCCGCTCGACCTCCTCGTTGATCGAGGAGTCCTTCTCGATGTAGGTGTCCGTCTGCGGGACGTACGCCTCGGGCTGGTAGTAGTCGTAGTACGAGACGAAGTACTCGACCGCGTTGTTCGGCAGGAGTTCCCGGAACTCGTTGGCCAGCTGGGCGGCCAGGGTCTTGTTCGGCGCCATCACCAGGGTGGGGCGCTGCAGCTTCTCGATCATCCAGGCCGTGGTGGCCGACTTGCCGGTGCCGGTGGCGCCGAGCAGGACGACGTCCTTCTCCCCCGCGCGGATCCGGCGCTCCAGCTCGGCGATCGCCGCTGGCTGGTCGCCATTGGGCTGGAAGGGGCTGACGACCTCGAAGGGCGTCTCTGAGCGCTCAATACTCGTGATGGGTCGCACGTGTCCACCGTACGACCCACCACTGACAACCGGTGCCTACTTGGCGCTGTCCCGGGCCAGCGCGACCAGCCGGGAGACCGCCCGGAGGTACTTCTTGCGGTAGCCGCCGCGCAGCATCTCCTCGGGGAAGACCTGGTCGAAGGGGACCCCGGAGGCGGTGATCGGCAGCTCGCGGTCGTACATCCGGTCGGCGAGGACGACCAGGCGCAGCGCGGTCGACTGGTCGTCGACCTGCCGCACGCCGCGCAGGCAGACCGCCTGCACGTCGTCCAGCAGCGCGCCGTAGCGGCTCGGGTGGACGGCGGAGAGGTGGTCGAGCAGCGCGGAGAACTCGTCCAGCGAGGCGCCCGGGGTGCGGGCGGCGACGGCGGCGACGGTCTCGTCGTCGTACGGCGGCGGGGCGGCCGGCAGGCCGCGGTGGCGGTAGTCCTGGCCGTCGATCCGCATCGGGCGGAAGTGCGCGGAGAGGCCCTGGATCTCGCGCAGGAAGTCGGCGGCGGCGAACCGGCCCTCGCCGAGCTTCTCCGGCAGGGTGTTCGAGGTGGCGCAGAGCTTGACGCCGTTGTCGACCAGGCGGCCGAGCAGGGTGGAGACCAGCACCGTGTCGCCCGGGTCGTCCAGCTCGAACTCGTCGATGCAGAGCAGGCGGTGGTCGGAGAGGGTGCGGACGGCCTGCTGGAAGCCGAGCGCGCCGACCAGGTTGGTCAGCTCGACGAAGGTGCCGAACGCCTTGGGGCCGGGGGCCGCGTGCCAGAGCGAGGCCAGCAGGTGGGTCTTGCCGACGCCGTAGCCGCCGTCCAGGTAGACGCCGGCCGGGCCCGTGGGCACGGGGGCCGTACGGCGGAACCAGCTGCGCTTGGGGGCGCCGCCGTCTCCGGCGTTGAGCGTGCCGGCGAACTGCTCCAGGACCTGGACCGCCTCGTACTGGCTGGGCTGGTTCGGGTCCGGGAGGTACGTTCCGAAGCTGACGAGGGAGAAGCGCGGTGGCGGGACCATCTCGGCCACCAGGCGCTCGGCGGGGACGACGGGGCGCCGGTCGGTGAGCGCGAGGGGAGCGGTGGCCACGTCTGCGGTCGCTATCGGCTCGGTCGGCGCGTCGGGGAGTGGGGCTGCGGGCACGGTACTAGAGGGTACGCCTGCCGGCGCACCGCTCGGGCCGAGGGCCGCCGGTGGATCGCCGGGCCCCGGGCGACGAGACTGGACGGCATGCAACAGTTGATCAGTCCGCTGTCCCGGCCGTTCGCCGATCCCGCGTCGCTGGAGTCGCTCGCCGCCGTCTACGCGTACCCCGAGCAGGTGAATCACGGCCGGCCGTGGCTGCGGGCCAACATGGTGGCCGGCCTGGACGGCGGGGCGAAGCTGGCGGGCCTGTCCGAGGGGCTCTCGGGGGACGCCGACAAACGGATCTTCGGAGTGCTGCGGGCGCTGTCGGACGTGGTGCTGGTGGGCGCCGAGACGGTCCGCGCCGAGGGGTACCGGCCGGGCCGGGCCCGGGCCGACTTCGCCGCGGCGCGGGCGGCGGCCGGGCAGGCCCCGGCCCCGGTCATCGCGATCGTCAGTCGCTCGCTGGGGCTTGACCTCGCGGCGCCGCTGTTCACCGAGCCGCTGGTGCGGACGGTGGTGATCACCACCGAGGACGCGCCGGCGCACAGCCGCCGGGCGGTGGCCGAGGTGGCCGACGTGGTGGTGGCCGGGAAGGGCTCGGTGGACCTGCCCGCCGCGGTCGCGGCCCTGGCCGAGCGGGGGTGGACGAGGCTGCTGAGCGAGGGCGGTCCACGGCTGCTGGGGCAGCTGGCCGCCGCGGACCTGCTGGACGAGCTGTGCCTGTCGGTGGCACCGCTGGTCACGGCCGGCGACGCGCCGCGCATCATCCACGATGCGGAAATGCCTGACGTGCAGCGGATGCGACTGGTCTCATTGATCGAGCAGAAAGGATTCCTCTTCACCCGCTACCTGCGTCTTCACCCGCAAGCCGCGTCACCGGCCCCCGTGACCGCCGGACAGTGATCCCGCTCTCCTTCAGGAGCTCCACCCGCGTGGCCCGCAGGGTCGCGGGGCAGCATGCGGAAAGCTTCCCGCCGGGCAGTATGGGATGCGATGCCGGGGCCCGGGGGCCGGTCACTGGAAGGGACTCACGTGTTCAAGACGGTACTGATGATCGAAAAGGCGCTCTCCGACGCCGATGTGGAGCTCGTCACCACACTCCACAGCGACGAGAAGGTGTCCTTCGTCGTCCTGATGCAGCCGCGCGGCAGACAGGACGAGCTGCTGAGGGCGCTGGACGACGTCGCCCTCGGCCACCTCGACAAGGTGGTGCGCGAGCACGACGAGTCCGAGCACGAGCCGACGGTGGCCGGCGAATCGCTCGCCCACAGCCTGCGCCACCTGCGCCAGGCCGGCGCGGAGGCGATCGGCGAGCTGGTCGAGGAGAAGCCGCTGGACCGGCTGCGCGCGGTGGTCGAGGAGCACCGGGCCGACGAGGTCGTGGTGCTCACCTCGCCGCACTTCGTGGAGGAGTTCTTCCACCGCGACTGGGCCTCCCAGGCCCGGCACAAGGTGGGTGTCCCCGTCCTGCGACTGTTCGCCAGCGACTCCTGACCCGACCCGCCGGTGGTGCAGAATCGTCCTTGCGGCCCGTCCGCGAGGACGATTCGCCCGTTGGTCCGCCGACCGACGTACCCGCTGTACCCGCTCTGCCCCTTGTCTGCCCCCGCCCGTACGGAGCCTTGCCTTGAACGACGCCGCGCACGACCTGCACGCCCCGCACTTCATCGGTATCGGCGGCGCCGGGATGTCCGGCCTGGCGAAGATCCTCGCGGTGCGCGGCGCCAGCGTCTCCGGCAGCGACTCCAAGGAGTCCGAGACCGTCCTGGCGCTGCGCGCGCTCGGCGCCGTCGTGCACATCGGCCACGCCGCCGAGCACGTGCCGGACGGCGTCAGCAGCGTGGTCGTGTCCAGCGCCATCCGCGCGGACAACCCGGAGCTGGCCACCGCCCGCGAGCGGGGCGTCCCGGTGGTCCACCGCTCCGACGCGCTGGCCGCGCTGATGGGCGGCCGCCGGGCGCTGGCCGTGGCCGGCACCCACGGCAAGACCACCACCACCAGCATGCTCGCCGTCGCCCTCGGCGAGCTGGGCCTCGACCCCTCGTACGCGATCGGCGGCGACCTCGACGCGCCCGGCTCCAACGCCCACCACGGCACCGGCGAGATCTTCGTCGCGGAGGCCGACGAGAGCGACCGCAGCTTCCACAAGTACGCGCCCGAGGTGGCGATCGTGCTCAACGTCGAGCTCGACCACCACGCGAACTACGCCTCGATCGAGGAGATCTACGAGTCCTTCGAGACCTTCGTCGGCCGGATCGCCCCCGGCGGCACCCTGGTGGTCTCCGCCGACCACGACGGCGCCCGCGAGCTGACCTCCCGGGTGGCCGGCCGCGAGGGCCTGAACGTCGTCACCGTCGGCGCGGCCGAGGACGCCGACGTCCGCGTGCTGTCGGTGGTCGCGCACGGCATGACCAGCGAGGTCACCGTCCGGCTGGACGGCGCCGAGCTGACCTTCACCGTCTCGGTGCCCGGCCGGCACTACGCCCACAACGCGGTCGCGGCGCTGGCCGCCGGCGTCGCCCTGGGCGTGCCGGCCGCCGACCTCGCCAAGGCGCTCGGCGCCTACACCGGCGTGCGGCGGCGGCTCCAGCTCAAGGGCGAGGCGGCCGGCGTCCAGGTGATCGACTCCTACGCCCACCACCCCACCGAGATGACCGCCGACCTGGAGGCGATCCGGGAGGGCCTGGACGGCGCCGGGCGGGTGCTCGTGGTCTTCCAGCCGCACCTGTTCAGCCGCACCCAGCAGCTCGCCGAGGAGATGGGCCGGGCGCTCGCCCTGGCCGACGCCTCGGTGGTGCTGGACATCTACCCCGCCCGCGAGGACCCGATCCCCGGCGTCACCAGCGAGCTGATCATCGACGCGGCGAAGCGGGCCGGCGCCGAGGTCACCGCCGAGCACGCGTTCGACGCCGCCCCCGCCCTGCTGGCGGGCCTGACCCGCCCGGGCGACCTGCTGCTCACCATGGGCGCCGGTGACGTCACCAACCTCGGGCCGGAAATCCTCCGGCACCTCGCGAGCGTTGGCACCGACGTCCGAGACCTGCCGACCGGGAGTCTGCGATGAGCTACGAGATCGAGAAGAGCGACGCCGAGTGGCGCGCCGAGCTGAGCCCCGACGAGTACCACGTGCTCCGCGAAGCCGGCACCGAGCGCCCGTTCACGGGTGAGTACACCGACACCAAGACCGTCGGGGTCTACAGCTGCCGCGCCTGCGGGTCGGAGCTGTTCAGCTCGGAGACCAAGTTCGACAGCCACTGCGGCTGGCCGTCCTACTACGCCCCGCTCGCCGGGGACCGGGTGCAGTACATCGAGGACACCACGCTCGGCATGCGCCGGGTGGAGGTCCGCTGCGCGCGCTGCGGCGGGCACCTGGGCCACGTCTTCGAGGGCGAGGGCTACGGCACGCCGACCGACCAGCGCTACTGCATCAACAGCGTCTCGCTGAGGCTGCGCCCGGCCGACGGCAGCTGAGCAGGGCACGGCACGCGGGCCCGGGAGCCGGTTCGGCGCCCGGGCCCGCGGCTATCCGCCGACCGGCTGGAAGCGCACCGGGAGGTGGAGCAGGGCGCGGTGGAACGGGCCCGGGCGCCAGAGGAGGTCCTCGGCGCCGGTGCTCAGTTCGAGGTCGCTCAGCCGGCTGGTGAGCTGCTCGATCGCGGTGATCGCGATCAGCAGCGCCGGGTCCCGGGCCGGACAGGCGTGCGGGCCGGCCGCCCAGGCCAGGTGGGCGGACTCGCCGCTGCGCAGCTCGGTGCCGTCGGTGGGCGGCGCGGCCTGCGAGTTGGCGGCCCCGTAGGAGACCAGCACCAGCGAGCCGGCGGGGATCTCCCGGCCGTGGAAGGTGATGTCGTAGCGCGGGTAGTGGGCGGAGAGGTTGGCCAGCGGCGGGTCGTGCCAGAGCACCTCGTCGATCGCCTGGTAGGCCGTCATGGCGCCGCCGAACAGCGATCCCGCGTACCGGGCGTCGGTGAGCAGCCGCATCAGCGCGTTGCCGATCAGATTGGTGGTCGGCTGGTTCCCGGCGATCATGGTGAGGGTGATCTGCCGGACCACCTCGTCGTTGTCCAGCCCGGCCGGGTGGGTGAGGAACCACGAGGTGAGGTCGTGCCGGGGGCGCTCGCGCCGCTCGGCGACCATGCCGGTGACCACGGAGACGAGGTCGCCGTAGGCGGCGACGGCCTTCTCGGTGGACTCCATCATGCCGGCGATGCCGGCCACCAGCCGGGCGCTGTGCTCCTCGGGGACGCCGAACCAGGTGTTGAACACGGCCACCGGCAGCTGCCGGGCGTACTCGTCGATCAGATCGGCCGAACCGGTGGCCACGAAGGCGTCGATCAGCCGGTGCGCGACCTCGGCGACCCGGCGCTGCAGCAGGTGCGGTTCGAGCAGGGCCAGGCCGTCGGTGATCACCTGGCGGTAGCGGGCGTGCACCTCGCCGTCGCTGAAGAAGGCGGTGGGGCGGTAGCCGAGCACCGGCAGGAGCGGGGAGGTCGGCGGGACGGTCTGCTGCCAGGCCCGGGAGTCCTTGGAGAAGGTGTCGGTGTCGCGCAGCAGGTCCAGCGCGGCCTGGTAGTCGGTGACCAGCAGGGCCTCCACGCCGGGCGAGATCTCCACCGGGGCGACGGCGCCGTAGCGGCGCAGCCGCTCGTAGACGAGTTGCGGGTCGGCGGCGAAGGCCGGGCCGTAGATCGGCACCGGCCGGGTGCCGCGCGCGCTGCCGGAGCCGGCGGCCGTGGGGGCCTCGTCGGTGGGGGCCGCGTCGGTGGCGGTCGCTTCGTCGGTGCTGGTCACGGCTGCTCCGGGGCGGCGTCGGGTGTGGCGGGCAGACCGTGCAGCACGTGCTCGGTCAGCGCGATCAGTGCGTCGAGGCTGGAACCGCGCGCACGGGCGTCGCAGAGCACCAGCGGGGTGGCGGCGTGCAGGTCCAGGTGGGCCCGGAGCACCTCGATCGGGTGCGCGGGCGCGCCCGGGAAGCAGTTGACGGCGACCGCGTAGGGCAGCCCCTGTTCCTCGACCATGTCCATGATCTCGAAGGAGTCGGCGAGCCGGCGGGTGTCGGCCAGCACCAGGGCACCGAGGGCGCCGCGGGCGATGTCCTGCCAGAGCGGGAAGAACCGGCGCTGCCCGGGGGTGCCGAACATGTAGAGCACCACCTGCCCGGGCAGCGTCAGGCGACCGAAGTCGACCGCCACCGTGGTGGTGGTCTTGCCCGGCAGACCCTCCGCGTCGTCGACGGGGGCACCGGTCTCGGTCATCGCCTCCTCGGTGTGCAGCGTGGGGATCTCCGACAGGGTGCGGATCAGCGTGGTCTTCCCGACGCCGAACGGGCCGGCGACCACCAGCTTCATCAGCGTCTGGTCCCGGTCTGGCAGGTAGCCCACCCGGTCGGTCCGGCCGGTCGGGCTACCGGAGCGTGCGGAGTCCAACGAGGAGCCTCTCGACGATGGAGCGGTCGGTCTGCTGTGCGCGGGGGATCGGGGCACGGGCCTGTAAGCAGCCCGCCTCGACCAGGTCGGCCGCGAGGAAGACGGTGGCGCTGACCGGCAGGCGCAGGTGGGCGGCGGCCTCCACCACGGTCAGTGCGCCCGGTCGCAGCAGCTCCCAGAGCCGCCGGTGTTCGTCCTCCACGTCCTGCGGCGGCTCCGCACCGGCCGCGTACAGGACGGTGAGCCGTTCGAAGCCCGCCGTGCCGGGCCTGGTCCGGCCGCCGGTGGCCAGGTAGGCGGGGACCATCCGCCTGCGGGGTACGGCGGTCATGACCGGGCGGTGGTGTCCTGCTGCCGGGCCGGGCTCGCCAGCGCGCGGCCCAGGGCGGCGACCTGCACCTGCATCTGGTAGGCCACGTTGCCGAGTTGGGCCTCCGGCGTGGTGAACACCGCCAGTGAGGTGTTCACCCCGGCCGGGACGACGATGGCGAAGCCCAGCTCGGACTCCACCACCGTCTGCGCCAGCCGGGGCTGCTCGACGTCGGTGAAGGCGGTGGTGAACGCGCGGGCGGCGGCGTGCACGGTGGCGGTCATCGCGGCGACCCGCTCCGCCGAGGCTCGGCCGAGGCCGGCCGAGGCGCCCTCGACGAGGCCGTCACCGGTCGCGATCACCGCGTGCAGGACGCCCGGCAGCTCCAGCAGCGGGGTCAGCACCCATGAGATCTCATCGGTGGCGGTAGGGCTGGGCGTGCTCACTGCTCGGCTCCTTCGGAGGTCTGGGCGGGGTGGCGGCCGGTCCGGTCCGAGCGGTCGGCGGAGCCGGTGTGGTCGGCGGCCTCCGCTCCGGTGGCCTCGGCGCGAGTGGTGCTCGTGGGGGCGGCGCTCGTGGTGGCGGCGCTCGTGGGGGCGGTACCCGTCGTGCCGGTGCCCGCCGGGTCGGTGGCGGCTCCGGTGGCGGTCGGGGCCGGGGCCCCGCCGGGCGAGGTGCCCGCGGCGGCCGCCTCCGCGACGGCGGCGCGGCCTGAGCCCGTGCCCTGCTGCAGGGCGTCCCAGCAGGCGGCCGCCCGCTCGGGCGTCCGGGCGGACCGGCCGGTGGCCGCGGACCGCGCCGCGCCGTCCGCGGCACCCTCCGGCGCGGCCGCCCCGCCGGAGGGCCGGGCCGCCTCCGGCACCTGCGGGCCGAGCGGTCGGCGCCGGCGCCGGCTCGGCAGACCGCTGTCCTCGGGGGTCACCCCCCGTACCGGCGGCACGACGTGCATGGCCGGCGCCGGGTGCCGGGTCGGCGTGTCGTGCCCGTCCGGCACGTCGTGCCACTCCGGCACGTCCTGCCCGGTGGGATCATCGGATCCCGCACGCGGGGTCGGCACCGCCTGGACGGTGGGCGCGGGAGCCGGGCCGGCGCCCGCCCGCAGCGGCAGCGGGGTGAGCACCGAGAGCGGCTGCTCCTCGTCCACGACCGTCAGCAGGGCGGCCGGGATCCGCACGATGGTCCGCATGCCGCCGTACGGCGAGGGCTCGATGTGACAGGAGAACCCGTACTGCCGGGCGAGCTTGCCGACCACCGCGAAGCCGGTCTTCGGCGGGTTGCCGAGCTCCGTCAGCAGCACGTCCGAGGGACCGGCCAGCAGCCGGCGGGCCCGGCGCAGCTGGTCCTCCTCCATCCCGATGCCGCTGTCGTCGATGATCACCAGGGCGCCGCGGCCGCCCTGCTGGACGGTCACCGGCACATCGGTCTCCGGGTGCGAGTACGACGCGGCGTTGGCGAGCAGCTCGGCGATCGTGATGGCGAGCGGCTCGGCGGCCCGGGCGACCACGGCGAGCCGGTTCTCGCGCAGGTGGTTGGCCACCTTGATCCGGGCGTAGCCGGGCACCCGGGAGAGCGCCCCGACCACCACCTCGGCCAGCGGCGAGTCGGTCCGGGCCAGACCGGGCCAGGCCTCGCAGAGCACCGCGATGGTCTGGATCCGGCGCAGCGCGACCTCGTTGCGGAAGTCGACCTCCAGCAGCCGCGGGTCGTCGTTGTCGTGCTGGAGCTGCTGGACCAGGCTCTGGATCTGGTACAGCAGGGTCTGGATCTTGGAGGTGGCACCGCGCATCGCGGCCCGGGCGGCGGCGTCGACCCGCTCGCGCTCACCGGTGACGGCCGCGACCGAGGCGTCCAGCACGGCCTGGAGGGCGCGCACCGCCTCCGGACCGGCCGCCCTCGCGTCCAGCGGCCCGGTGTCCGGCGCGTTGGGGTGGCTGAGCCGCAGCGCGGCGGCCGCCACCCGCTCCTCGGCCAGGTGGCCGACCTCGGCCAGCAGCGCGGCCGACCGCCCCTGGGCGGCCGCGAGCTGCCGGCCGGCCTCCGCGGTGCGGTCCTCGGCCGCCCGGGCGTGCAGCTCCGCCTCGGCCGCACGGTGGTCGGCGGCCGCGGTGCGCTGCTCGGCCTCCCGGACCCGGCCCTCGGCGGCGAGCGCCCTGGTCTCGACCCGGCGGGCCTCCTCGTCCGCCCGCCGGGCGGCCGTCTGGGCCTCGCGCAGTTGCTGCTCGACCCGGGCCAGCCGGCCCTCGGCGGTGCGGGTGCGCTCCTCGCTGTGGACGGTGGCCGCCTCGGCGGCGGTGGCCCGGGCGAGTGCCCGGGCGCGTCCGCGGGCCAGGACGGCGGCCGCCGCGAGCGCGGCGACCGTGGCCACCGCGAGGGCCAGCAGCGCGATCTGGGTCATCGAAGTCCTCGGAAGTCCTCGCTCGAAGGGGTGGGGAGGTGCCGGTGGCGGAGCCTCGGCGACAGGTGGTCAGGCCGGTGAGGAGGGGAACCGCCGGGGGCGCGGCGTCGACACCCGGCCCGCGTCCTGGGCCAGCTCCCGCGCCACCAGGGCGACCTGGCCCATCGCCTCCAGGACGTTCGGCACCGCGCTGCCGTCCAGGTGCCGGTACTCGGCCGCGACGGTGAGCACCAGCCTCTCGGGCAGGCCGAGTTCGGGGTGGCGCTGCTCGGCGATGATCCGCCGGGCCGCGTCCAGGGCCGGTATCCCGGCGCGGTGCAGTGCGTGGGCGCGGCCGCGCACGTACCCGAGGTAACCGATGTGGGCCTCCACGCCGGACCGGTCGAGCACCGGACCGTGGCCGGGGACGAAGAGTTCGGCGCCGGTGGCCAGCGCCTGCTCGCAGGCGCCGATGATGTTCTCCAGCGGTCCGGCCCAGTGCGAGGGGTGGTCTCCGGGCTGCTCGGGCGTCGAGCCGAAGATCACGTCGCCGGTGAACACCACCCGCTGGTGCGGCAGGTGGACCAGCAGGTCGCCGCCGGTGTGCGCGGCCGGCAGCCCGGTGATCCGCACGGGGTACTCGCCCACCCGCAGCTCCAGTTCACCGGTGAAGACGGTGTGCGGGTGGACGGGATCGGTCTGCGACCAGTCGAACGGGCCGAAGTGCTCCCGGAGGTAGCCGCCGAGCGGCGAGGCCGGGTCGCTGCCCGCGACCAGCGCGTGCTGCTGCTTCGGCGTCGGCTCCCAGTGGATGTGCTCCAGCGCCTCTCGGGTGGCGATCACCTCGGCGTCGGGCACCACCCCGGCGCCCCAGAGGTGGTCGCCGTTGGCGTGGGTGACGATCACCCGGTCGATGTCCACCCCGTCGGCCAGCCGCTGCCGGCTCTGCGCGAGGAACTCCGCGGCGAGGGAGGGATCGTAGGGCGTGTCGATCCAGAGCGCCGTCCGCGGTGAGGTGAGCAGCCCGCAGTTGGCCAGGCCCCAGCCGCGCTTCGGCGGAAGCCACACATACAGGTCCTCGGCAATCGCGCTCACGTTCGCGCGGCTGATCGTCATGGGCGCGATTATGCCGATGATGTGATGACAGTGAAGCAAAACACCGGCGATTCAAGCCACTTCGCGCCCCAGACCCTCCCGACCTGTCCCGTTTCGCACCCGTGCGGTCTGGACCACTTCGTCTCAAGGGGCAGGACGGGAAGGCCGCCCCGAGCTGCCGGAAAGGCCGGCGGCGCCGCACCCGGGGCGCCGTCCGCTCATACCACCGGCAGCAACCGGCAGACCTCGACGGTCACATCGACGGTGTCCAGACCGATCACCCGGCCCTCGACCGCGACGAATCCTTTCTCCCCCGCGCGGAAGATCGCCGCCAGCGGCGACTTCCGGGTGGCGGCCGCCAGCGCCTCCACGGCCATCGCCGAGCCGAAGGCGAAGACCCCGCAGAGCACGACGCAGGGCGCCTGCCGCGACGTCCGGGTCACGAAGACGAAACCGTGGTCCCGGATCAACTCGTCGGCCGCGTTGTACTGCGCCTCGAAGGTCATTCCGCCCCAGCGGGCCCGGGCCGCGTCCGGGTACTCGATGCAGAAGTCCGGGAATCCCGCGCCGAGCACGGTCGCCGCGTACGGATTGACGCTCGGTCCGCCGATCGAGAAGGTCGGCATCCTCGGGTCCTGCGCCCCGGCGGTGACCAGTTCTATCGTCGCCTTCCGGTTGATCTTCCTCAGCAGATCGGTGAGTTGGGCTATCGCCCGGGCCTCGGCCATCGGCATGAAGAGGACGTTCTTCGGCCCCCGGCTGATCAGCGGGCGGCCGTCCTTCGCGAACGCGAACGCCGCCGCCTCGATGCTGGGGGTGACGATCTGGACCCGGCCGTACGGGGCGAGCAGCACCCGGAGGAAGCCGTACCGCAGGAACAGTCTGGTCCGGGCGAGGGAGCGGGCCGCGAGAAAGCCGATCACGGCCGGAACGAACCCGACCAGGACCTGAAGCAGGATCTCCATAGCATCCCCCACCGAGGAAGACTCGGGCACGAACTGTCTGCCGTGAGGTGATGCCCGCACAGAACGCCGGGGACTCCCGACACGGCGGTCCACCCGGCGCAGCGCGGGGGAAGTGCGCCGGATTCACTCTTTCGAGTGACCAAAACCGGCCGCTCCCTCCCGGCCCGTCACCCCTCCGACCGCTTGGTGAACTTCCGCTCGCTCGCGCACCGCTCGTACCCGAGCCACGCGTTGATCGCGAGCATCGGCGCGTTGGTGGCGTCGTTGCTGGTGTAGGCCCACCGGTAGCCGGCCGCCCGGGCCCGGTGCAGCGACTCGGTCTTGGCCAGCTTGCTCAGCCCCCGGCCCCGGAAGGCCCGCCGACAGGCGGTGAACGCCGACCAGTAGCGTTCCGCGCCGTCCGTCTGCACCGCGCTGAACGCGGCCGGCTCGCCGTCGACCACCGCCACCACGGTCAGCTCGCGGTCGAGGTCCGGGCGGGCCCAGTCCCCCGTCAGGAACGCCTCGTAGTCGGCGGCGTCCATCGCGATCTCGCCCGGCTCGTCCAGGGCCGCGTCCGCCTCGATCACGAAGATCGGGTACGGGTCGTCCGCCCAGTCGGTGGCCGGGCGCAGCTCGACCCCTGGCGGCAGTGCCGGGACGGCGGGCAGCGGCCGGGCGAGGTCCCGGCCGGCGAAGTGGGCCAGCCGCCCCTCGGTGAAGCCGCGGGCGACGGCGAAGGCGCGTGACGCCGGCTCCTCGTCCACCCAGCTGTGCAGCTCGACCACGCCGTGCCCGGCCAGGTGCCGCTCGGCCGCCGCCAGCAGGGCGGTGAAGACCCCGCGGCGCCGGAAGGCCGGCAGCACACTGCCGTTGGCGTACCCGATGCCCCGGGTGGTGGTGCCGACGACCACACCGCACCGGACCGAGCCGACCACCTCGCCGTCCAGCTCGGCGACGAAGGTGCGGAAGTGCTCCCCCGTGGCCCGGCGGGCGTTCAGCCAGGTGAAGACCTCGGGGGTGAGGAGCAGGTGCTCGCGGCCCGCCCGGTGGGCGGCCGCGGCGGCCTCGGCGTCGGCGGGGCGGAAGTCACGCACGGTCAGCGTCGTCATGGGCGGGTACCGTAACCGCCCCGCCGACCGGTTCGCCTCCGAATTTCCGCCCCGTCCGGGGGGCCGGTGACAGGGACGGGACCAAAGTCCCTCATCACCGGGTCGACAAGCTCAAATAATGCTCTGAGAAGACCGGATGGGGCTTGGCAGCCGCCCCCACCGGGGACATCCTCAGCAGCACGGCCCGGCCCGACCCTGGCGACGATGCCCGCGTCGGCCGACGGCTTCCCACCCAGCCCTCCGAAGGGGGCGAACCCATGACCTCTCCTGCCGTCCGGCGCAGGACGCCCGCCGCTCCGACCAGGGCCGCCGAACGACCGGCGGGTACGGCCGGTCCCGCACCCACCGCGCTCGGCGTCGGCCTGGGCTGGCGCGGCGAGATCGACACCGTCGTGGAGCGCCAGCCCGGCCTGGACTGGGTCGAGGTGGTCGCGGAGAACGTCTGCGCCGACCACCTCCCCGAGTCGCTGCGGATCCTGCGGGCCCGCGGCGTGACGGTGGTCCCGCACGGCGTCTCGCTCGGCCTCGGCGGCGCCGACCGGCCCGACCCGGCACGGCTCGACCGGCTCGCGGAGGCGGCCGGCGCGCTCGGCTCCCCGCTGGTGACCGAGCACCTGGCGTTCGTCCGGGCCGGTGGCCTGGAGGCCGGGCACCTGCTGCCGGTGCCCCGCTCGCGCGACGCCCTCAGGGTGGTCGCCGAGAACGTCCGGATCGCGCAGGACCGGCTCCCGGTGCCGCTGGCCCTGGAGAACATCGCCGCCCAGCTGGCTTGGCCGGACGACGAACTGACCGAGGGACAGTTCCTCGCCGAGCTGGTCGAGCGCACCGGTGTCCGGCTCCTGATCGACGTCGCCAACCTGCACACCAACCGGGTCAACCTCGGCCTGGACCCGGCCGCCGAACTGGACCGCCTGCCGCTGGAGGCGCTGGCCTACGTCCACGTCGCCGGTGGCACCATGATCGACGGCGTCTGGCACGACACCCACGCCCACCCCGTCACCGAACCGGTGCTGGAGGTGCTGGCCGAGCTCTGCGACCGGGTCGCACCGCCCGGCGTCCTGCTGGAGCGGGACGCCAACTTCCCGCCGCCCGCCGAGCTGGCGGCCGAACTGGACGCCATCCGCCGCGTGCTGGACGGGGGACGGGCCGGATGACCGGCCCGACCGGCGAGGCCCACGACCTCACCGCCGCCCGCGCCGCGCTGGCCCGGCGCCAGGAGGAACTGCTGACCGCCCTGGTGGCCGGCGGGCCCGTCCCGCCCGGCTTCGACCCGGCCCAGGTCCGCGCCCAGTCGGCCGGTCTGGCCGCCAAGCGCCGGGACACCACCGCCAAGGTGGCCCCGGAGCTCCCCCGCCTGCTCGGCCGGCGGTACGGGCCGCTGTTCCTCGCCTACGCGCGGACGCACCCGCAGACCGGCGGCTACCGCACCGACGCCCGCGCCTTCGCCGCGTGGGCGCTCACCGACGAGCCGGGCACCCGCCCGGACTCCGGGCGGCCCGGCTCCGAGCCCGGCCCCGAGCCCGGCCCCGCGCTCGACCCAACGCTCGACCCCGAGCAGCGGCGGGCCCTGGAGCGGTGGCTCCACGGCCCCGCGCCCGAGCGCCCGCAGGGGCCGCTCGCCCGCCTGCGCCGGGCCCTGCGGCCCGGCCCGCGGCACTGAACCAGAACCACCCACACCATTCCGGGGGAACCGCCCATGTGGCACAACACCTTCTTCGTCGTACCGGCGCTGCTGCTGGTCGCGGCCGCGTCGTACGCCTCGTACACCAAGGGCCGGGTCCGGCGGGTACCGCAGGTCAAGGGCCTGCCCGGCCGCGGACTGCCGCTGCTGGACACCGCGTTCCTCTCCGGCGGCCCCGGCCGGGTCTTCGACACCGCCCTGGTCCGGATGCACCAGGCCGGCCGCGTCGTCGTCAACCGGGCCGGCCTGGTCACGCTGACCACCCGGAAGGCCTACGACGCCCTCGACGAGGCGATCATCGAGGCGGTCGGGCCGACCGGGCAGCGGGAGCTCGCCCCGCTGCGGCGCGCGGTGATGCGCGCCCCCGCCGTCCAGCAGCTCGGCGACGGGCTCGCCAACCGCGGGCTGCTGCGCAACCCCGCCCTGATGCACCGGGCCAAGGTGGCCCGTCGGCTGCTCTGGCTCGCCCTGCTGAGCGTGGTGGTGACCACCGTGGTCGCCCACGCGGTCGACCACGGGGAGGCGGACCGCCCCGTCCTCTGGCTCCCGTCCGTGCTGGTGGTCCTCGGTCTGGTGACGCTGCTGGTGACCTGGCCGTTCAAGGGGCGGATCACCCCGGCCGGCCGCCGTCAGCTCGCCCTGATGTCCGTCGGCAAGCCGTGGAAGCCCAGTGCCGGCCTGGCACCGCGGGCGGCCGGCGGCGTCCTGCTCGGCGCGGTCGCGCTCAGCGGGCTGGCCGCCTCCGGGCTGGACGACGCGGAGCTCCAGGAGACGATGCTCGCCGCGGCGGCGGCCGACCTGGCGACCGCCAAGGCCGCGGCGACGGGCGGTTCCTCGTCCTCCACCTACACCTCGTGCTCCTCCGGCACTTCCTGCGGCGGCGTCACCTGGTGCGGCAGCGGCTCCGATTCGGGCTCGGGCTCGTCCGGGTCGAGCTGCGGCGGCAGCAGCTGCGGCTCCTCCTCGTCGAGCTGTGGCTCCTCCTCGTCGAGCTGCGGCGGCGGCTCCAGCAGCTGCGGATCCTCCTCCAGCTGCGGCGGCGGAAGCAGCTGCGGATCCTGAGACCCACCGCCCTCCCGAGTCACAGTTCGATATCGCGCACCGGAAAGGCGTTCCGCCCGGAGCGGGGGCAGGTCTACAACGGGCCCATGTGGTTGCTCTTCCTGATCCCGGCCTGCGTCAGCGCGGTGCTCTCCTGCATCCGGCTGGTCCGGATGACCGCCACCGCCGACGCGCTCGCCGGGCAGGAGGGGCCCCGGCCGCCCGAGGCGGTCGGCATCGGCCTGTACGAGACGGCCTACCTGGCGGGCGGCCCGGACCGGGTGGTCGAACTGGCCCTGGTCCTGATGGCCTCCCGGGGCCGGCTGCACCTCGCCCACACCGGCTGGACCACCGTCGTCGACCCCAGGGGCCGCAGCCGCCTGGAGCGGGCGGTGGTCGCCGCCGTCGGGCCCGGGGGCCAGTGCCGGACGGACGACCTGCGCCGGGTGATGTCCGTCCACCCGACCGTGCTGGAGATCGGCGGCCGCCTCGCACTGGCCGGTCTGGCCACCCCGGCGCCGGTGCAGCGGCAGACCGTCCTGGTGATCCGCCAGGTCCGGCAGGCGATGCTGCTCACGCTGGTGCTGCTGGCGGCCGCGCTGGCGGTCGGCGGCTTCTCCGGCGGCGACGCGCTGGCACCGCTGGCCTGGTTCTCCCTGCCGCTGGTGCTGACCGCGGGCACCCTGCTGATGGCCCGGGTCGACGTCTACCCCTACACCCGCTGGGCCTCCCCGGTCGGCCAGGAGGTGCTGCGCGAGGTCCGGCCGCCCCGCCAGCACGGCCTCACCGACGACGACGAGCGCGAGCTGCTCACCGCCGTCGCGATGATCGGCTCCGTCGCGCTGCCGGACGCCCGCCTCCGCGCGGCCCTGCGCCCGCACCGGAGCTGACCCGCCGACGGCCGAGGGCCGGCCGCTCCCCTCGACGGGAACGGCCGGCCCCTCGGGCGGAGACGTCAGACCAGGCCGTTGAGCAGCTCGCTGACCGGCTTGCGGCGGCCCGTGTAGAAGGGGACCTCCTCGCGGACGTGCAGCCGGGCCCGGGACGGGCGCAGGTCGCGCATCAGGTCGACGATCCGGTGCAGCTCGTCCGCCTCGAAGGCGAGCAGCCACTCGTAGTCGCCGAGCGCGAACGAGGCGACCGTGTTGGCCCGCACGTCCGGGTAGCCGCGCGCCATCTGGCCGTGCTCGGCGAGCATCGCGCGCCGCTCGGCGTCCGGCAGCAGGTACCACTCGTAGGAGCGGACGAAGGGGTAGACGCAGACGTAGTCGCGCGCGCGCTCGTCGGCCAGGAAGGCCGGGATGTGCGACTTGTTGAACTCGGCCGGGCGGTGCAGCGCCATGTTGGACCAGACCGGCTCCAGCACCCGGCCGAGGCCGGTGCGGCGGAAGCGGTTGTACGCCTCCTGGAGGTCGTCGGAGTCCGCCGCGTGCCACCAGACCAGGATGTCGGCGTCCGCCCGCAGACCGGAGACGTCGTAGGTGCCGCGCACGGTGACGTCCTTCGCGGCGAGCTGCGCGAACAGCTCGTCGACCTCGGCGGCCAGCGCGGTGCGGTCCTCGGGCAGCTCGCCCTTGAGCTTGAACACCGACCACATGGTGTAGCGGATGACCTGGTTCAGGTCGCGCGCCTTCTTCTTCTCGGGCTGCTGCTCCGGCTGCTGCTCAACGGTCTCAGTCATGCGCCCATTGTCCTCTCCGTGACGTTCTCCCCGGTCGCCGGGGTCAACAGTTCGTCGAGCGCGGCGACGGCCGCCCGCGCGCTCGCGACGCAGGCCGGGATGCCCACGCCGTCGTAGGCCGCGCCGCAGACGGCCAGCCCGCCCACCCGGCCGACCGCGGCCCGGATCCGGGCCACCCTGTCGAGGTGGCCGACGGGGTACTGCGGCAGGCCGGCCCGCCAGCGGGTCACCGCGGTGTCGTACGGGCGGGCGGTCAGACCGATCGCCTCGCCCAGATCGGCCAGCGACCGCGCCACCAGCTCCTCGTCCGACAGCTCCAGCGGCTGCTCCTCGCGCAGCCGGCCGAGCGAGGTGCGCAGCACGAAGCTGTCGGGGGCCGAACGCGCCAGCCAGCCCCACTTGTTGGAGGAGAAGGTGGACGCCTTGATCCGGCGGCCGTCCACCGGCGGCACCAGGAAACCGCTGCCGGCCGGCGGCGTGGGCAGCTCGGCCCGCCGGAACGCCAGGGTGACCAGTGCCATCCCCGCGTACTCGACCGCGTCCAGCTCGACGGCCGCCCCCGGCGCGTCCGCGCGCAGCAGCCGGGCGGCGGCGGGCGCGGGCACCGCGAGCACCACGGCGTCCGCCCCCAGTGCCCCGCCCCCGGCGGTCACCACCCGCCAGCCCCCCGGGGTCCGGTGCAGCCCCTCCGCCGCGGTACGGGTACGAAGCTCGACACCGGCCCGGGCGCAGGCCTCGGCGACCGCCTCGGGCAGCGTGCCGAGACCGCCGCGCAGGCCCTGGAAGACGGGGGTGCCGACGGTGCGCGGCCGGTTGGCGAGCTCGTGCACGCCCTCGACCAGCGAGCCCCCGCCGCGCGCGATCTCCAGCAGCTGGGGCACGGCCGCGCGCAGCGAGATCTCGTCGGCGTGCCCGGCGTAGACGCCGCCGAGCAGCGGTTCGACCAGCCGGTCGACCACCTCGCGCCCGAGCCGGTCCGCGACGTACCGCCCGATCGCGACATCGTCCCCGACCTCGGTGGCGCCCTCGTGCCGGGCCCGCTCCAGGCCATCGGCGCTGAGCACCCCCGAGGCGGCGAGCGCCACCAGGTCACCGGGGACGCCCATCACCTGGCCGCCGGGCAGCGGCCGCAGCGCGCCCCTGGTCCAGATCGCGGCCTTGGCGGTGGTGGGCGGCTCCAGTTCGCCGCCCAGCCCGACCGCCCGCGCCAGCTCGACCGCCTCCGGCCGCCGCGCCAGCATCGACTCGGCCCCGAGGTCCACCCGGACCCCGCCGACCTCTCCCCCGTACAGCTTCCCGCCGAGCCGGTCGGACGCCTCCAGCAGCGTCACCCGCGCCCGCGCGGCCCCGCCGGCCGCCCCGCTGAGAAAAGCGGCCGCGGCCAGCCCCGCGATACCGCCACCGATCACGACGACCTGTGCTTGCGACATGCCCCGCAGTCTCGCAGGTCCTTACATCAATGCCTCAATCCGCCCGCTTCCGGACAGGCACGAGACCGTCGAGGTCGAGATCGACGGCGAACGGCACGGCCGCCGCAACCGCCCCCGGAAGATCCCGGCCGGCGTGTGGGAGGCGGCCCGCGGCCCTCCGCCGACCCGAACGAGCGACGGCGGGCCGGGGCCTTGACCGGCGTGCGGCCGAGTCGTGATCGAGCTGCGACCTCCGGGGCGGGTCCGATCGGGGGCGGCGGCCGTCGAATGGTCCGGGCGCCGGAGGACGCGGTGCCGCAACCGTGGACTGGGAGGGGTGGGTCGTGGGACGAGGACGGCGCGGAGCGGGGGCACTGGCGGCGGTGGCCGTGGTGGCGGTCCTGGCCGGTGGGTGCGGCGCGGACGGTGGCGGGGCGAGGGAGAGGTCGGCCGCGGCCCCGGCGGGCGATGCGGCGGCCCCGGGCCTGGCCGCGTCGGCGGCGCCGAAGGCCGCGCCCGCTCCGGGCGCCGCCGCCGGGGCGTCGGACGCGGTGCCGGTGGTGGACACCCGGCAGATCGCGTACAGCGCGCAGCTGTCGGTACGGGTGGCCAAGGCGGACGCCGCGCTGGCGCGGGCGCGCGAGCTGGCGCTGGCCGTCGGCGGGTACGTGGCGAGCGAGACGGTGACCGGCAGCGGCGGGCAGCCCGCCGACGGCGTGGCCGGACCGCAGAGCGGTCAGCTGACGCTGAAGGTGCCGTCGGCGGCGTTCCAGCAGACCCTGGACCAGCTGGCCGGGCTGGGCGAGGTGCTGTCCCGCCGCAGCCAGGCGGACGACCTGACCCAGCAGGTCGCCGACGTCGGCAGCCGGGTGCAGACCCAGCAGGCGAGCGTCGACCGGGTCCGGGCGCTGATGGCGCAGGCGAAGACGCTGGCCGAGATCACCAGCCTGGAGGGCGAGCTGAGCCGCCGCGAGGCGGATCTGGAGTCGCTGCAGAAGCAGCTGAAGGAGCTGTCGGCGAAGACGTCGCTCTCCACGGTCACGCTGGACGTGCGGCAGAGGACGGAGACCAGGGCACCGGACGGGGAGGCCGCCCCGGCGAAGAAGGACGGCTTCTGGCACTCGGTCGGCTCCGGCCTCGGCGGCGGCTGGGACGTCCTGGTCGCGATCGTGCGCGCCCTGACGGTCGCGGTCGCGGCGGCGACGCCGTTCCTGCTGGTGCTCGTGCCGGTGGTGGCGGTGCTCCGGCTGGTCCGGCGGCGCCGGACGCCCGCACTGCCGCCGAAGCCCACCGAGCCGCCGCGGCGCGGGGAGAGCGGGGAGAGCGGGGAGACGGCGAACGAGGAGGAGGCGCAACGGCGGGAGGCCTGAGCACGACGGTGGCGGGCCCCCGGCACCCGGGGACCCGCCACGCCGTCGGTCAGCGCGCGCTGGCCTCGTGCACGAAGGCGACCAGCCGGCTGAGCGCGTCCGGGTCCATGCTGGGCAGCACGCCGTGGCCGAGGTTGAAGATGTGGCCGCTGGTACCGAGCGCCTGGGCGGCGTGCAGCACCTCGCGGGCCTTGGTCTCGACCGCCTTGGTGGGCGCGAAGAGGACGGCCGGGTCCAGGTTGCCCTGGAGCCCCTTGCCGGGGCCGACCCGCTCGGCGGCGACGTTCAGCGGCACCCGCCAGTCCACGCCGACGATGTCCGCGCCGGCCTGGCCCATCAGACCGAGCAGCTCACCGGTGCCGACGCCGAAGTGGATCCGCGGCACGCCGTACCCGGCGACCGCGTCGAAGACCTTGGTGCTGGACGGCATCACCGAGCGGCGGTAGTCGTCGGGGGCGAGCGCGCCCACCCAGGAGTCGAAGAGCTGCACGGCGGAGGCGCCGGCCTCGATCTGCACCTTCAGGAAGGCGGAGGTGATGTCGGCCAGCCGGTCGAGCAGGGCGGCCCACAGCTCGGGCTGCCCGTACATCATGGCCTTGGTGTTCTCGTGGTTCTTGGACGGCCCGCCCTCGATCAGGTAGCTGGCGAGGGTGTAGGGCGCGCCGGCGAAGCCGATCAGCGGGGTGCCGCCGAGCTCGTCGACGAGCAGGCCGACCGCCTCGGTGATGTAGGGGACGTCGTCCGGCTCCAGCGGGCGCAGCCGCTGGAGGTCCTCGGCGGTGCGGATCGGGTCGGCGATCACCGGGCCGATGCCGGGCTTGATGTCGACGTCGATGCCGACGGCCTTGAGCGGCACCACGATGTCGCTGAAGAAGATCGCCGCGTCGACCTTGTGCCGGCGGACCGGCTGCAGGGTGATCTCCTTGACCAGCTCGGGCCGCATGCAGGAGTCCAGCATCGGGATGCCCTCGCGGACCTTCAGGTACTCGGGCAGCGAGCGGCCGGCCTGGCGCATGAACCACACCGGGGTGTGGGGCACCGGCTCGTGCCGGCAGGCCCGCAGGAACGCGGAGTCGTGCGCGGCGCCGCGTCGCACGGAGGGCTGCTGACCGGTGGGGGTGCCTGCCTGAGTGACTGCCGTGGTGTCTGCCGTTGTCTCGCTCACGGTTCAAATCTTCGCACGCGCCCCGGACCCGGCTCCCCGCCCGGTCTCGTCGGTTCCTCCAAGATCTGGTCGGTTTGCCGTCCCGGCACGCCGCGCGGGCAGAAGTTGCGGCGATTACCCCGGCCTTCGACCTAGTCTTCGGGGCATGGCAGCGGTCGGCGGGCACCCCGCACAGGGTGGCGGAACAGGTGGCGGAACGGGTCGGGGGGCGGCGCCGAGCGAGTTCCGGGCCGCGGTCGAGGCTCTGACGGCGGCGCGGCTGCGCCCCGAGCTCGAACTCTCCCCCGCCCCGGCGCCGCGCCGGCTCGCCCCCCACGCGTTCGCCCTGACCGCCTCGGTGGAGGTGGACGGCGACGAGCTGGCCGACGGCCGGCTGGTGCTGCTGTACGACCCGGCCGGGCAGGAGGCCTGGAACGGGGACTTCCGCGTGGTGACCATGACCCGGGCCGAGCTGGAGCCGGAGATGGCCGGCGATCCGATGCTCTCCGAGGTCGGCTGGGCCTGGCTGATGGACGCGCTGCAGGCGCACGGCGCCGGGTACGCGGAGCCGTCCGGGACGGTGACCAGGTGCGCCTCGCAGTACTTCGGCGCCCTGGCGGACCGCGAGTCGTCCACCGAGATCGAGATCCGGGCCTCCTGGACGCCGGCCGACGGCCGCTTCGAGCGGCACCTGGCCGCCTGGGGGGACCTGTTGTGCATCAGCGCCGGTCTGCCGCCGGTCGCGCCCGCGCCGCAGCCGGCCGTCGACGTGCCGTCACTCGGTGGGGTGGTCCCGATGCCCGCCCGCCGGCGCCCGCGCTCGCACTGACGGGTGGTCCGCGGCCGCCGGCGGCGGTACCGGACCCAGCGCCACCCCCAGGGCTGACGGAGTGTGGCTTCGGACCCGCTCTGCGGCGATTTGTCCGGCCTGACGCGATGCCTGACGTGACCGATTCATGCCGACTCTGATCGATTTTGTACGAATTCCAGGCATGTCGCATCAGTCACCTGCGCGATTTGTCCGTATTGTTACTCACTAGATCGTGATCTTTCGCTAAAGCCGGGCACGGTAGCTGCCGAAGCAGACTGTGACCCTTTCCAAACGCGGAACACTCCGACCGCCCCATCGGGGTTCCGTCCGCCACTCCCCGCAGGAGGCCTGGTGTCGGTCCTTCTTGAGCACCCCGCAAACGTGGTCGCCTACCGGCCGACCAAGCCCACCGCCATGGTGGTCATCGCTGACCCCCGTGTCCGAAACACCGTCACCCGCCACCTCTGGGCGCTCGGCGTCCGAGACGTGATCGAGGTGTCCTCGATCGCCGAGGCCCGCCCCCGGGTCTCCACCCCACGCGACATCTGCGTCGCCGACGTCCACCTCCCGGACGGCTCCGGGCTGACCATCCTGGCCGAGACCCGCGCCGCGGGCTGGCCCAACGGCCTCGCGCTCTCCGCCGCCGACGACATCGGCGCGGTCCGCAGTGCGCTGGCCGGCGGCGTCAAGGGCTACGTGGTCACCGGCACCCGCACCAACGTGGCCATGCCGGGTCGCCCCGGCCTGCCGCTCGGCGCGGGTGGTCTGGCCGGCCGGATGCGCCGCCCCGGCATGCCGGGGATGCCCGGTGCCGCCGGTGCGCCGGGCGCCCCCGGAGCTCCCGGTGCGCCGGGCGCGCCGGGTACCCAGCAGTCCGCCTACCGCGAGCTCTCCGGCCGTGAGGTCGAGGTGCTGCGGCTGGTCGCCGAGGGCCAGTCCAACAAGGCCATCGGCGTCGCGATGGGCCTGTCCGCGCTCACCGTGAAGAGCCACCTGGCCCGGATCGCCCGCAAGCTGGGCACCGGTGACCGGGCCGGGATGGTCGCCGTCGCGCTGCGCACCGGCATCATCCACTGAGCGATCGGTGGGCCGCTGCGGCGGTCCTGGAGGAACGTTTCCTCCAGGACCGCCGCAGCGGCGTCCGGACGGCCCCGCGGCGGCGTCACCGACCCCCGCGGCCGCTCCGGACCGCCCCCGGTCCCGGACCACGGGAGCGGGGACGGCGCAGGCCGCCCGGTGGCATAGTCACGAACCCGGTCTGACCAGTCCGACAACACTCCTGGCCCCGAGGTCCGTCGTACCCTTGGTGAGTGACCGACGCCGTAGCAGCCACCCAAGAAGAAGCAGCCCCGGTCCCGCTCCTCGAACCGAAGGAGGGGATCCCGCCAGTCGTGGCGGACGAGGAGGCGCTGGCCGCCACCGTCGCCGCCTTCGCAGCGGGCACCGGACCGGTCGCCGTGGACGCCGAGCGAGCCTCCGGCTACCGCTACGGCCAACGGGCGTACCTCATCCAGCTGCGCCGCGCGGGCGCCGGCACCGCGCTGATCGACCCGATCGCCTGCCCCGACCTCAGCGGGCTCGGCGCCGCCCTCGCGGACACCGAATGGGTGGTGCACGCCGCCACCCAGGACCTGCCCTGCCTGGCCGAGGTCGGGATGCGGCCGCAGCGGCTCTTCGACACCGAGCTGGCCGGACGGATCGCCGGCTTCGCCCGGGTCGGCCTCGGACCGATGACCGAGAGCGTGCTCGGGCTGAGCCTGGCCAAGGAGCACTCCGCCGTCGACTGGTCCACCCGCCCGCTGCCCGAGCCGTGGCTGCGCTACGCCGCTCTGGACGTCGAGGTGCTGGTCGAGCTGCGGGACGCACTCGAACAGGAGCTGGACGCCCAGGGCAAGCTCGGCTGGGCGCTGGAGGAGTTCGCGGCGATCGCCGCCGCACCCCGCCCGGCCCCGCGCACCGATCCCTGGCGCCGCACCTCGCAGCTGCACAAGGTCCGCCGGCGCCGCCAGCTCGCCGTGGTGCGCGAGCTCTGGCTGACCCGGGACCGGCTGGCGCAGGAGCGCGACGTCTCGCCCGGCCGGGTGCTCTCGGACGCCGCGATCGTCAACGCCGCGCTGGCCATGCCGCTGAACATCGCCGCCCTGCAGGCCGTCCAGGGCTTCGGGCCGCGGGTCCACCGCCGCCAGCTGGAGCAGTGGCTGGCCGCCGTCCAGCGGGGCCGGGAGGTCCCGGAGAACCAGCTGCCGCCGGCCGCCGCCCCGCACGACGGCCCGCCGCCGCCGCGCGCCTGGGCCGAGAAGGACCCGGTCGCGGCCGCCCGGCTGTCCGGGGCCCGGGCCGCGGTGAGCGAGCTGGCCGAGGCGCGCAACCTGCCGGCCGAGAACCTGATCACGCCGGACCTCGTCCGCCGGGTCTCCTGGGAGCCGCCGGCCGACCCGAGCGCGGTCGGCGTGGCCGCCGCGCTGCGCCGGCTGGGCGCCCGGCAGTGGCAGGTCGACCTGGTGGCACCGGTCGTGGCCGCGGCCTTCGTCAAGGCCGCGGAGGTCGAGCCGGAGTAGCCCGCGGGCCGGACCGGAGACCGTGGCAGCGGCGGAACGCTGCCGCGGCGGAGGGGATGCCGTCGTGCGACGGCATCCCCTCCGTCGTGTCCGGGCGGCCGACCGCGCGCCCCGGCGCCACCGCTCCCGGGCTCCGCCGGGAGGACGTGTCGGGGGACACACGGGGTGAACCGGCCGTCGGGCCTGGGCAGGTTGGTTACCGGCGGGTAGCATGACGGTGAAGCAGCGCCGCTCACGTGCCCCCGTGCGACGGACGGCGGCAGCCTGCCCACCTCAACCTGTTGGTCCCTGGGAGGAGAGCCCCCGTGCCTCGTACCGCGAGGGACGTCGTCTTCGTCGATGGCGTCCGCACCCCGTTCGGCAAGGCCGGCCCGAAGGGCATCTACCACGAGACGCGCGCCGACGACCTCGTCGTCAAGTGCATCCGGGAGCTCGTGCGCCGTAACCCGAACCTGCCCGTCGAGCGGATCGACGAGGTCGCCATCGCGGCCACCACGCAGATCGGCGACCAGGGTCTGACCATCGGCCGCACCGCGGCCCTGCTGTCCGGCCTGCCGAAGTCCGTTCCCGGTTACGCCATCGACCGCATGTGTGCGGGCGCGCTGACCGCCGTGACCACGACCGCCGGCGGCATCGCCTTCGGCGCGTACGACGTGGTCGTGGCCGGCGGCGTCGAGCACATGGGCCGTCACCCGATGGGCGAGGGCGTCGACCCGAACCCGCGCTTCGTGTCCGAGAAGCTCGTCGACGAGTCCGCCCTGTTCATGGGGATGACCGCGGAGAACCTGCACGACCGGTTCCCGCACATCACCAAGGAGCGCTGCGACGCCTACGCCGTGCGCTCGCAGGAGAAGGCCGCCAAGGCGTACGCCAACGGCGACATCCAGCCCGACCTGGTGCCGATCTCGGTCCGCAACTCCAACCCCGAGGTCGGCGAGACCGGCTGGGGCCTGTCGACCACGGACGAGCCGATGCGCCCGGGCACGACGATGGAGTCGCTGGCGGGTCTGAAGACCCCGTTCCGCCCGCACGGCAACATCACCGCGGGCAACTCGGCCGGTCTGAACGACGGCGCCACCGCGTCGCTGCTGGCCGCCGAGGACGTCGCCGAGGAGCTCGGCCTGCCGGTCAAGATGCGCCTGGTCTCGTTCGCCTTCGCGGGCGTCGAGCCCGAGGTGATGGGCATCGGCCCGGTGCCGGCCACCGAGAAGGCGCTGGCCAAGGCCGGTCTGACCATCGACGACATCCAGGCCTTCGAGGTCAACGAGGCCTTCGCCGTCCAGGTGCTGGCCTTCCTGGACCACTACGGCATCGCGGACGACGACGAGCGGGTCAACCCGTTCGGCGGTGCGATCGCCTTCGGCCACCCGCTGGCCTCCTCGGGCGTGCGCCTGATGAACCAGCTGGCCCGCCGCTTCGAGCAGCGCCCGGACGTCCGTTACGGCCTCACCACGATGTGCATCGGCTTCGGCATGGGCGGCACCATCATCTGGGAGAACCCGCACTTCGAGGGTGGTAAGTGACCATGAGCACCACGACTGAGCTGCTGCAGCAGGGCGCCGAGCTGTTCCCCGGCGAGGTCGTCACGACCGCGCACGTCCGCCACCTGGACCTGCCGCTGCAGGCCGGCCGGCTGGCCCTGATCACCCTGGACAACGGCTTCGACCACACCAAGCCGACCACCTTCGGCCCGGGCTCGCTGCTGAAGCTGTCCACCGCGCTGGACCAGGTCGAGGCCGAGGCCGCCGCGGGCACGATCGCCGGTGTCGCGATCACCGGCAAGCCGTTCATCTTCGCGGTCGGCGCCGACCTCAAGGGCGTCGAGATCCTCAAGGAGCACGCGGACGCGCTGGCCATCGGCAAGGGCGGCCACGAGGTCTTCAAGCGGATCGCCGCGCTGCCCGTCCCCTCCTTCGCCTTCTACAACGGCGCGGCGATGGGCGGCGGCGTCGAGGTCGGCCTGCACGCCACCTACCGCACCGTCAGCGCGGGCGTTCCGGCGTTCTCGCTGCCGGAGGTCTTCCTGGGCCTCGTCCCCGGCTGGGGCGGCTGCACCATCCTGCCGAACCTGATCGGCCCCTCGAAGGCGATCAAGGTCATCATCGAGAACTCGATGAGCCAGAACAAGCAGCTCAAGGGCAAGGACGTGTTCGAGCTGGGGATCGCCGACGCGATCTTCGAGCCGGCCGACTTCCTGGAGCAGTCGCTGCTCTGGGCCGCCAAGGTGCTCACGGGCGACGTCGTGGTCGAGCGCGAGGCGATCGACCGCGGCAAGGCCTGGGACGACGCCGTCGCCTGGGGCCGGCTGGTCGCCGACTCCAAGGTGCACGGCGCGGCCCCGGCCGCCTACAAGGCGCTGGACATCATCCAGCAGGTCAAGGACGCCGACCTGCAGGCCGGCTTCGACGCCGAGGACGCGGCGCTGGCCGACCTCATCATGAGCGGCGAGCTGCGCAGCGGCATCTACGCCTTCAACCTGGTGCAGCGCCGGGCGAAGCGCCCGTTCGGTGCGCCGGACAAGTCGCTGGCCCGCCCGGTCACCAAGGTCGGCGTCGTGGGCGCCGGTCTGATGGCCTCGCAGCTGGCGCTGCTGTTCGCCCGCCGGATGGAGGTGCCGGTGGTCCTCACCGACATCGACCAGGAGCGCATCGACAAGGGCGTCGGCTACGTCCACGCCGAGATCGACAAGCTGCTCGGCAAGGGCCGGATCGGCCAGGACAAGGCCAACCGGCTCAAGGGCCTGGTCACCGGCTCGCTCGACAAGGCCGCCGGCTTCGCCGACGCGGACTTCGTGATCGAGGCCGTGTTCGAGGAGATGGGCGTCAAGCAGAACGTCTTCGCGGACCTGGAGAACGTGGTCTCGCCGACCTGCGTGCTGGCGACCAACACCTCCTCCCTCTCGGTCACCGAGATGGCCTCGAAGCTGAAGCACCCCGAGCGGGTCGTCGGCTTCCACTTCTTCAACCCCGTCGCGATCCTGCCGCTGCTGGAGATCGTCCGCGGCGAGCAGACCGACGACGCCGCGCTGGCCACCGCCTTCGGCGTCTCGAAGAAGCTGAAGAAGACCTCGGTGCTGGTCAAGGACGCCCCGGCGTTCGTGGTGAACCGGATCCTGACCCGCTTCATGGGCGAGATCCAGGACATCATCGACGAGGGCACCCCGATCGCCACGGTCGAGAAGGGCGTCGAGCCGCTCGGCCTGCCGATGTCCCCGATCGTGCTGCTGGAGCTGGTCGGCCCGGCCATCGCGCTGCACGTCTCGGAGACGCTGCGCGGCGCCTTCCCGGAGCGGTTCACCGTCTCCGAGAACCTCGGCCGGGTGGTCAAGGCCGGCAAGCGCGGCTTCTACACCTGGGTCGACGGCAAGCAGGTGCTCGACCCCGAGGTGCTGGAGCTGCTCACCTTCGGCGACACCGTGCTGACCGAGGAGCAGGTGCTGAACCGCGCTCTGGAGGCCGTCGCGCAGGAGATCGGCCTGATGCTGGAGGAGGGTGTCGTCGCCGAGGCGCAGGACATCGACCTCTGCATGATCACCGGCGCCGGCTGGCCCTTCCACCTGGGCGGGATCACCCCGTACCTGGACCGTGAGGGCGTCTCGGAGCGGGTGAACGGCAAGCGGTTCCTCGCCCCCGGCGTGGCCTCGGTGCCCGCCTGAGGCGTAGGCCCCGTACGACGCGGGAGCCCCGGTGACCTCAGGGTCACCGGGGCTCCCGCGCGTCGTGGCGGGGGCGGTGGGGCGCGGCGGGCACTCTCGGCGGGGCGGGGAGCCCGGGGAGCCCGGGGCGCGGGCGCGAGGGCCCTGTCGCGCGCCGGGCGCGGTCAGCGCTTGAGGCGGTAGACCACGGTGTCGGCGAAGACGCCGACCATCTCGTAGTGGGTGTCCAGCAGGTTCTCGATCTTCGGGATCATGCCGGGCTGGTAGGGCGCCAGGCCGGAGTCGTCCACGACGATCTCGGGCAGGCCCTTGGCGATCTCCCGGTCGAAGGTCTGCCAGGCGTTGCTGACGCTGAACTGCTCGCCGACGTTGGCGTTGCCGTCCTTGCCGCCGCTGAAGTTGGTCAGGAAGCCCGCGGTCAGGTAGCGGGTGGCCGGCTTGCGGTCGGCCAGCCAGTACAGCTCCGGGTGCATGCCCCAGACCAGCACGGTGTCCTGCGGCTTGCTCTGCGCGGCGACCGCGGTGGCCACCTCGGTGGTCCGGGTGAGCCGCTCCCCCGGCCAGGCCAGCGCGAGGCCCCAGAACACCGTGGCGGCGGCCGTGGTGTACACCAGGACCGGTTTCCAGCGGATCGCCGAGGTGGCGACCGCGCCGGTGCCCAGCAGCACCAGCGGGGGCATCAGCTGCAGGTAGTAGTGGCCGAAGAAGTGGAACCCGACGCTGACCGCGACCACCGAGGAGAGCAGCCAGACCCAGAGGTCGGTGGTGGAGCCGTGCTCCTCCCCGGCGACCGGCAGCGGGCGGTGGCGGTGCTTCAGCCAGAGCCGGCGACCGACCGGCAGCAGGAAGCCCAGGCCGGCGCCGACCAGGATCGCCGAGTTGCCCAGCGCGCGGCCGGCCATCTGCAGCCAGGCGCCGCCCACCGAGGCGTAGTCCCCGCTGCCGGTGACCACCCAGAACAGGAAGCCCTTGGGCTTGGTGAGGATCACCGCGACCAGCGCTATCGGCAGGGTGAAGCCGAATCCGATCTTGAACAGGGCGGGCGGCCAGCGGACCCCGCGCCGGCGGGCGTCCTGGAACAGCATCCAGAGCACCGGCAGCAGGACGGCGCCGCCGGTCTGCTTGGTCAGCGAGCAGAGTGCCACCGCGATGCCGGCGGCCAGCCAGCGGCGGCGCTCGGCGTACCGGAAGGCGGCCACCATGGCGGGCAGCATGAAGACCTCGAAGGTCGCCGCCTGGGTGTCCTCCGGGGAGAGCCCGATGGAGACCAGCAGGTAGAGCAGACCCGCCCCGGCGCCCGCCCGGTTGCCCCAGCGGCCGCGGGCGATCGAGGCCAGCAGGATCGCGGTGACCAGGTGGGCGACCACGGCCAGGGTGCGCAGCGGCCAGAGCGAGGCGGAGCCGAAGACGGCGAAGCAGGCCTGGTAGAGCCAGGGCAGCAGCGGCGGCTTGCGGTCGACCACGGTGTCGTAGAGGACGCCGCCGTCCGCCAGCATCCGGGCCTGGGTGGCCAGGAACCCCTCGTCGGGGCTCCAGACCGGCCGGACGAAGGAGGGGATGTGGGTGGCGAGCGCGACCAGGGCCAGCACCGGCACCAGCCTCGTCCAGTAACCCTGGCGGACGCGGTCGGGCAGGCGCTCGGCAAGCCCGACGAGGCGGGGGCGGGTGGGGGTCGGCACGGATGACAACCTACCGGGCGGGATCGGCGCGGGCAGCGCCGGTCCCGCCTTTCAGTGCGATTATCAGCCTGTCTTGCGGCGAACTGTTGCCCAGTTGTGGCAAACGGCGGCGGACCGGGCGGCTCAGGCCCGGACGGCCGCCCCGTCCAGCCGGGAGACCAGGGCCGTCACCTTGCGGGCGATGTCCGGGGCGGTGAGACCGATCTCGGCGAGGATCTCGGGCCGCGAGGCGTGGTCCAGGAACTCCTGCGGGATGCCGAAGTCGCGCACCGGGACGTCCACCTCGGCGTCGCGCAGCGCCTGCGCCACGGCGGCGCCCACACCGCCGACGCGGCCGTTGTCCTCGATCGTGACGACCGCGCGGTGCTCGGCGGCCAGGCCCGGCAGGGCACGGTCCACCGGCTTGACCCAGCGCGGGTCCACCACGGTGGCGGTGACGCCCTCGGCCGCCAGCAGGTCGGCGACCTCCAGGCTCGTCGCGGCCATCGCGCCGACCGAGACGATCAGCACGTCGGCGCGGCGCTCCTCGGCCGGGGCCTCGGGGGCGCGCAGCACGTCCATGCCGCCGATCCGGCCGACCGCGGGGACGGCCGGGCCGACCGTGCCCTTGGAGTAGCGGACCACGGTCGGGGCGTCCTCCACCTCCACGGCCTCGCGCAGCTGGGCGCGCAGCTGGTCGGCGTCGCGCGGGGCGGCGAGCCGCAGACCGGGGACGACCTGGAGGATCGACATGTCCCACATGCCGTTGTGCGAGGCGCCGTCGGTGCCGGTGACACCGGCCCGGTCCAGCACGAAGGTGACGCCCAGCCGGTGCAGCGCCACATCCATCAGGACCTGGTCGAAGGCCCGGTTGAGGAAGGTCGCGTAGACCGCGAACACCGGGTGCAGGCCGTTGGTGGCCATGCCGGCCGCGCTGGTCACGGCGTGCTGCTCGGCGATGCCGACGTCGAAGATCCGGTCCGGGAAGGCCTTGGCGAACGGGGCCAGGCCGACCGGGTGGAGCATCGCGGCGGTGATGCCGACGATGTCCTCGCGCTCGCGGCCGAGCGCGACCATCTCCTCGCCGAAGACGGACGTCCAGTCCTTGCCGGCGCTCTTGATCGGCAGGCCGGTCTCCGGGTGGATCACGCCGACCGCGTGGAAGCGGTCCTCCTCGTTGTTCTCGGCGGCGTGGTAGCCGCGGCCCTTCTCGGTGAGGCAGTGCACGATCACCGGGCCGCCGAAGCCACGCGCCTTGGTGAGCGCGGACTCCAGGGCGGTGAGGTCGTGGCCGTCGATCGGGCCGATGTACTTGAGGCCGAGGTCCTCGAACATGCCCTGCGGGGCGATGAAGTCCTTGAGGCCCTTCTTGGCGCCGTGCAGCGTCTCGAAGAGCTGCTGGCCGACCACCGGGGTGCGCTGCAGGGCGTCCTTGCCCCAGGAGAGGAAGCGCTCGTAGCCCTGGGTGGTGCGCAGCGTGGCCAGGTGGTTCGCCATCCCGCCGATGGTCGGGGAGTAGGACCGCTCGTTGTCGTTGACGACGATGACCAGCGGGCGGTCCTTGGAGTCGGCGATGTTGTTGAGCGCCTCCCAGGCCATGCCGCCGGTGAGGGCGCCGTCGCCGATCACGGCGACGACCGGGTCCTTCTTCCCCTGGAGCTGGTTGGCCTTGGCCAGGCCGTCGGCGTAGGAGAGCACGGTCGAGGCGTGCGAGTTCTCGATGACGTCGTGCTCGGACTCGGCGCGGGAGGGGTAGCCGGAGAGGCCGTCCTTCATCCGCAGCCGGGAGAAGTCCTGGCGGCCGGTGAGCAGCTTGTGGACGTAGCTCTGGTGGCCGGTGTCGAAGAGGATGCGGTCGCGCGGCGAGTCGAAGACCCGGTGCAGCGCGACGGTCAGCTCCACGACGCCGAGGTTGGGCCCGAGGTGGCCGCCCGTCTTGGAGACCTCCGTCACCAGGAAGGTCCGGATCTCCTGGGCCAGCGCGGCCAGCTGTCCGGGCGTGAGCCGGTCGAGATCGCGCGGTCCCCGAATGCGGGTCAGCAGGGCCACCCGTTCCTCCTCGTTCAAAGTCGCGGACCGCGGGCGGTCCGACGGGCCTCGCTGCCCGTGTGCCGTCGCGCCGATCGGTCTCGGCGGTGCGCCGACCGGTCGAGTCTAATGTCCGCCTACCGGACACCGAGCGGGGTGCCCGGTGCCGGCGGCCCGTACTCGCCGTTCGCGGCGTGCCGCGGCCACGGAGGGTCCGGGGGCGGGCACGGACGGTCGAAGGGCGGCAGACCCGGTCGGCGCCGGACACGGACGGTCGGACCGCCGCGGACCGGCCGGCACTCACGGCCGGGCGACGGACGCCTGTACGGACCGCCCGATCGGGCTGGAGTCGTCCATCTCGCTCATCACCAGGGCGAGCGCGCCGAGCACCTCGGCCCGGCCGCCCAGGGTGCCCGGGACGACCGAGAGCTGGCGGGCCGCGCTGGGGATGGCGTAGCGGGCCACCGAGTCGCGGATCGGGCCGAGCACCAGCTCACCGGCGTCGGCGAGGTCCCCGCCGAGGATCACCCGGCGCGGGTTGAGCAGGTTGCAGAGGGTGGCGACACCGGTGCCGATCTGCCGGCCGGCGTCGGCGATCACCCGGCGGCAGCCGAGGTCGCCCTGGTGGGCCAGCTCGACCACCCGGGGCACGCTCAGGTCCTGGCCGAGCGTGGAGGAGAGCAGGCCGAGCAGGTAGCGGGAGCCGACGAAGGTCTCCAGGCAGCCGCGGTTGCCGCAGCGGCAGACCGGGCCGGCCTCGTCCAGCGTGATGTGCCCTATCTCACCGGCGGTGCCGCCCGGGCCGCGGTAGATCTGCCCGTTGACCACCAGTCCCGCGCCGACGCCGCTGGCCACCTTGATGTAGGCGAGGTCGCTCAGACCGCGGCCGGCGCCCCAGACGAGTTCGCCGAGCGCGCCCAGGTTGGCGTCGTTGTCCACGTGCACCGGCATGCCGAGCCGCTCGGCCAGCTCCCGGCCCGGGGCGATGCCCGTCCAGCCGGGCAGGATCGCGGTGGAGCCCAGCGCGCCGGTCTCCACGTCGATCGGGCCGGGGACGCCGAGGCCGACGCCGATCACCTTGTCCGGGCGGAAGCCGGCCTCCTGGAGCAGCCGGTCCACCAGCGCCTCGGCGCGGTCGAAGCCCTGGGCCGCGGAGACGTCGACGTCGATCGGCTCGCTCTCCTCGGCGAGCACCCGGTGCGCGAGGTTGCCGACGGCGACCCGGAGGTGGGTGTGGCCGAAATCGATCCCCACCACGATGCCGGCGTCGCCGCTGAGCGAGACGCTGCGGGCGCGGCGGCCGCCGGAGGAGGTGTCGGCGACCACGACGGTGCCGCTCTCCTTGAGCTCCCGGACGATGTTGGACACGGTCGCCGCCGAGAGGCCGGTGGCGCGGGCGATCTCGGCCTGGGTCAGCGAGCCGGCCATCCGTACCGCGCGCAGCACCCGCTCCAGGTTGGCCCGGTGCAGTGAGGACTGCGAACCCGGTGTGTCCGTCGCCATGATCCACCCTTCCAAGGGCGAGGGAACCCCTCCGCCGGGCGATCCCTTCAACTCCTGAAGCCTAGGGCCTGACGGCGTCGGGTGGCGCGGCTACCGCGGGGGCGGAGTGGGGAAGGGGTGGGGAAGGTGGTCCCGGTGGACTGCTCCGGGGGCCTCGCACGGCGCCGGGAGGTGTGCCACCGGGCGCCGGGAGGTGTGCCACCGGGCGCGGGGCGGGGTACCGCCGGGGGGCCGGGCGCCGGCGACGGGGCCCCAGCTCAGAGCCGCGACGCGCGGCCTGCCGGGCTCCTGCGACCGGCCGAAAACCGCCCACCCGTACCATGGTGCCCATTCTCACCCGTCCCACCGGCCACGGACGTGACCGGCCGGGGGACGCTTCCAGACATGACGGGGCATCAGATGGCAGGGGATCACCCTACGCCGGGGGCAGGCGACACACCCGGTACCGGGCCGCAGGACAATCGGGGCGTCTCGCTCGGCCGCACGCCGGGAGGCGTGGACCCGGCCGCCGTGGCGAACCAGATGACACAGCTCGACGGGGCTCCGGTCCCCGGGCAGGGCGGACCGGCCGCGCCGGGCGCCGCACCCGGGCAGCCGCCGGCCCCGGGCAGCGAGTACGCCTACGCGCCCACCGCCGCCGCCTTCCCCGCCCAGGGTGCCCCGCCGCCGCCCGGCGCCGCACCGGCCGGCCCGTACAACCCGGCCCAGCCCCCGTTCCCGGCCCCCAACGCCGGCCAGCAGTACGGCTACACCGCTCCGCCGCCGGCCGACGGCGGAGCCGGGTACGGCTACCCGCAGCAGCAGCCCGGGTACGCCTTCCCCGGCGCGCCGGTGCCGGCGCCGCCCAAGCGGCGCAACCCGGTGATGGTCTGGGGCGGCATCATCGGCGGTGTGCTGGCGATCGCCATCGTCGCGGGTCTGGTCGTGCTGTTCACCGAGAACAAGAAGGACCCGGACACCCCGTCCGCGGACGGCGGCACCAGCAGCACGGGCGGCACCACCGACAGCTCGACCACCGACCCCTCCGCGGGCACCGGCGGCGGCAGCGGCGGCAAGGCGGGCTCCTACAGCCTCGCCTGGACCGCCGCCAAGCCGGCCAACGCGGCCAGCGGCTCGCAGCTGCTCGGCATCTGGGGCGCCGACAAGGCCGTGGTGCGCGCCGACAGCTACGGCATCCGCGCGCTCAACTCGGCCGACGGCAAGGAGCTGTGGACGCTCGCGCCGCCGGCCGGCAGCAAGGAGTTCTGCGCCGTCTCGTACGGGGTGAACTCGAAGCACATCGCCGCCGTCGCGCTCAACACCGGTGACAGCGACTGCTCCACCGTCGGCGCGGTCGACATCAGCACCGGCAAGCTGCTCTGGTCGGCCAAGGTCAGCACCGAGCGGATGTCCTCGCCCACCCTGACCGTCACCGAGAAGGTCATCGGCATCGGCGGCAACGTGGCCGGCGCGGTGAACATCGCCGACGGCTCGCCGGTCTGGCAGTTCCAGCCCCGTGACAAGGACTGCAACGTCTACGGCAAGGTCGCCGGCACCCAGATCGCGGTGAGCGACCGCTGCTACGGCTCCAACGCCAACCCCAAGTCGCAGCTGGTGCTGGTCGACACCGACACCGGCAAGACCACCAGCCCCGCGCCGGTCCCGTTCACCGGCAGCATCGAGCGCATCGACAAGGTCGTCTCGGACCAGCCGCTGGTGCTGCTGGTGACCAGCGGTCCGAACGGCGACTACATCCTGCCGTTCGACAAGAGCAACAAGCCGATGACCCCGATGTCGGTCAAGGAGCCCGGGGCGGACAGCCTGCGGCTCTCCGGCCAGGCGGACGCGTTCACCCAGAACGTCGTCAGCGGCACCACGCTGTACGTCCAGACCAACCCGAGCAAGCCCGCCGTCAACGCCTACGACCTGACGACCGGCAAGCGGCTCTGGTCGTCCACCGGCGGCACCAACGACGGCATCCGGCTGGTCTCCGGCACCGACAAGGACGGCAAGGTCCGGGCCGTGCTGGACATGGGCTACGGCAAGGGTGCCAAGATCGTCACGCTCGCGCCGGCCGACGGCGCGGTGACCGAACTCGGCACCATCACCAGCCAGAAGAACTCCGACTTCATCGGCTCCAGCACCACCGAGTACGTGCTGCAGTCGGACGGTTCGCTGTACGGCTTCGCCCGCAGCGCGGGCTCGGACGCGCCCGTGGTCAAGTACGCGAAGAAGTGACGCCGGGGGCGTAGCGCCCCGGTGCCCGACCCGGTCGAGGGCGGGGCGGAACAGGCCAACCCGCCTGTTCCGCCCCGCCCTCGAACATTTCCCCGGGCGCCGCGCGCCGGGCATGGGAGGATGCGAAGCATCAGCCTGACGAAGGAGTCCTGCGAGTGCCCGGCACCAACCTCACCCGTGAGGAGGCCCGTACCCGGGCCGACCTCCTGCACGTGGACGCGTACGACATCGAGCTCGACCTGAGCTCGGCCCGGGAGGGAGGCACCTTCCGGTCCACCACCGTGGTCCGGTTCAGCGCCAACACCCCCGGCGCGTCCTCCTTCATCGACCTCGTGGCGCCGAGCGTCGAGGAGATCACCCTCAACGGCGAGCGGCTCGACAACGCCAACTTCTCCGACAGCCGGATCACGCTGCCGAACCTGGCCGCCGAGAACGAGCTGCGGATCGTCGCCGACTGCGCCTACACCAACACCGGTGAGGGCCTTCACCGGTTCGTCGACCCGGTCGACGACGAGACCTACCTGTACACCCAGTTCGAGGTGCCGGACGCCCGCCGCGTCTTCGCCACCTTCGAGCAGCCCGACCTCAAGGCCACGTTCGCCTTCACGGTGACCGCGCCCACCGGCTGGGTAGTGGTCTCCAACTCGCCCACCCCGACCCCGGTCGGCGAGGGCGACAGCCAGGTCTGGACGTTCGAGCCCACCGGCCGGATCTCCTCCTACATCACGGCACTGGTCGCCGGCCCGTACGTCGGGGTCTTCGACAGCTACGAGAACGGCGACCAGAAGGTCCCGCTGGGCGTGTACTGCCGCCCGTCGCTGCGCGAGTTCCTGGACGCCGAGGCGATCTTCGAGGTCACCAAGCAGGGCTTCGACTACTTCCAGGAGAAGTTCGACTTCCCCTACCCGTTCGCCAAGTACGACCAGCTGTTCGTCCCGGAGTTCAACGCCGGCGCGATGGAGAACGCGGGCGCCGTCACCCTGCGGGACCAGTACGTGTTCCGCTCCAAGGTGACCGACGCCGCGTACGAGGCGCGGGCCGCGACCATCCTGCACGAGCTCGCCCACATGTGGTTCGGCGACCTCGTCACCATGGAGTGGTGGAACGACCTCTGGCTGAACGAGTCGTTCGCGACCTTCGCCGAGGCCGTCTGCCAGGCCGAGGCCCCCGGTTCGAAGTGGCCGCACTCCTGGACCACCTTCGCCAACCAGATGAAGACCTGGGCGTACCGGCAGGACCAGCTGCCGTCCACCCACCCGATCATGGCCGACATCAGCGACCTGGAGGACGTCCAGGTCAACTTCGACGGCATCACCTACGCCAAGGGCGCCTCGGTCCTCAAGCAGCTGGTGGCGTACGTCGGCCAGGACGCCTTCTTCCAGGGCGTGCAGGCCTACTTCAAGCGGCACGCCTGGGGCAACACCCGCCTGGCCGACCTGCTCGGCGCACTGGAGGAGGCCAGCGGGCGCGACCTCAAGGCCTGGTCCAAGGCGTGGCTGGAGACGGCCGGCATCAACGTGCTGCGCCCGGCCCTCACCCTCAACACCGACGGCGAGATCGAGTCCTTCGCCGTGCTGCAGGAGGCCCCCGCGCTGCCGGCCGGTGCCAAGGGCGAGGCCGTCCTGCGCCCGCACCGGATCGCCATCGGCCTCTACGAGCTGGCCGACGGCACGCTGGTGCGCACCGACCGGATCGAGCTGGACGTCGACGGTCCGCGCACCGAGGTCCCCGAGCTGGTCGGCCGGCACCGCCCGGCCGTCATCCTGCTCAACGACGACGACCTCTCCTACGCCAAGGTCCGCCTGGACGAGGACTCGCTGGCCGTCGTCACCGAGCACCTCGGCGGCTTCACCGACTCGCTGCCGCGCGCCCTGTGCTGGGCGTCCGCCTGGGACATGACCCGCGACGGCGAGATGGCCGCCCGCGACTACCTGGAGCTGGCCGTCTCGGGCCTCCGCCGGGAGTCCGACATCGGCGTCGTCCAGTCGGTGCACCGCCAGGTCAAGCTCGCCCTCGACGCCTACACCGACCCGGCGTGGAGCGAGCAGGGTCTCGCCCGCTGGGCCGAGGCCGCCGAGGAGCAGCTGCGCGCCGCCCAGCCCGGCAGCGACCACCAGCTGGCCTGGGCCCGCGCGCTGGCCGCCGTCGCCCGCAGCGAGGGGCAGCTGGACCTGCTCGCCGCGCTGCTGGACGGCTCGGTCGAGATCAAGGGCCTGGCCGTGGACACCGAGCTGCGCTGGACGCTGCTCGGCCGGCTGGCCGCCACCGGCCGCGCCGACGAGGCCGCCATCGCGGCCGAGCTGGCCCGCGACAACACCGCGGCCGGCCAGGAGCACGCCGCCAGCTGCCGCGCCGCCGTGCCGACCGCCGAGGCCAAGGCCGCGGCCTGGGCCTCGGTGATGGAGTCGGACAAGCTCACCAACTACGTCCAGGACGCGGTGATCGCCGGCTTCCAGCAGGCCGACCAGCGCGCGCTGCTGGCGCCCTACGGCGCGAAGTACTTCGCGGCGCTCAAGGGCATCTGGGAGAGCCGCAGCCACGAGATCGCGATGCTGATCATCGTGGGGCTGTACCCGTCGCTGCAGGTCGAGCAGGCCACGCTGGACGCCACCGACGCCTGGCTGAGCACGGCCGAGCCGGCGCCGGCGCTGCGTCGCCGGGTGATCGAGCAGCGCGCCGGGGTCGAGCGCGCCATCAAGGCGCAGGCCGCCGACCGGGCGGCGGGCGCCCGGGCAGCGGGGCACTGAGCCGGTCGGGGTCCCGGGGCCGAGCCCCGGGACCCCACTGACGCCCGAGGGGGCGCCGGACGATGTCCGGCGCCCCCTCGGGCGTTGTACCAGGCTCGGGTGGAAGCCCTCGGTTACTTCTTCTTGTCCTTGCTGCCGTACGGCAGCCCGGCGAGGCCGGCGATGACCACGAAGGCCACGATCGGCAGCAGCACGTACAGGCCGAGGGTCTGGGCGACGCTCAGGCCGCTACCCGGGTCGTCGCCGTCGTCCCGGGAGAGGGCCATGGCGGGCGACGACAGCAGCATCATCAGCGTGACCGTTGCGGTGACCGCGCCGGCTCGCAAAGCGTTCCTCTTGTCCACGCTGCTCAACTTACCCGCCGCTTACGTCGCCGCGCTCGGCGGGGTCGGCCTTTCGGGCCTGCCCGCCGGCGGCCCGCAGAACGCCGGTCAGGGCCTGTGCGGCCGGGGCGGCGGCCAGCTCGTCCAGCGTCACCGGGCGGCCGGAGCCGTCCGCGACCGGCAGCCGCCAATTGGGGTACTGGTCCCAGGTGCCGGGCAGGTTCTGCGGGCGCGGGTCCCCCACCAGGTCGGGCAGCCAGAGGCCGACCAGCTCGGCCGGGGTGGCCCGCAGGAAGCGGTACAGCGCCGCCGCCGAGAGCTCCTCGCCCTCGGCCAGCAGGCCCAGCCGGGTCAGCTCGGCCCGCCACTCGGCCAGCTCGGCCGCCGCCTGCGCCTGCTCCTCGTCGAGCGACCTGGCGAGCAGGCCGAGCCGGTGGCGCAGCTCCACGTGCTCGCCGGTCAGCCGGGCGGCGGTGCTCGGGAGGTCGTGGGTGGTCAGGGTGGCCAGGCTGCCCGGCCGCCAGCGCTCCGGGGGCAGGATCTCGCCCCCGGCCTGCCAGTCCCGCTCGAACCAGAGCACCGAGGTGCCCAGGACGCCGCGCGCCGCCAGCTCCTCGCGGACGCCCGGCTCCACGGTGCCGAGGTCCTCGCCGATCACCGCCGTGCCGGCCCGGTGCGCCTCCAGGGCCAGCACGCCCAGCATCGCCTCGGCGTCGTAGTGGACGTAGGCGCCCTCGGTCGGCGGGTGGCCGGCCGGCACCCACCAGAGCCGGAACAGGCCCATCACGTGGTCGATCCGGATCGCCCCCGCGTGCCGGGCCGCCGAGCGCAGCAGCTCCGCGTACGGGGCGTAGCCGGAGGCGGCCAGGGCGTCCGGGCGCCAGGGCGGCAGGCCCCAGTCCTGGCCGTGGGCGTTGAAGGCGTCCGGCGGGGCGCCGACCGAGATGCCGCCGCCCAGCGCGTCCTGGAGCGCCCAGGCGTCGGCGCCGTCGGGGTGGACGCCGACGGCGAGGTCGTGGATCAGTCCGACGGCCATGCCGGCGGTGCGCGCGGCCTGCTGGGCCCCGGCGAGCTGCCGGTCGACCTGCCAGGCGAGCCAGCGGTGGAACTCCACGCGGTCCGCCAGCTCCTCGGCGGCGAGGACGACGTGCGGGCTGTCCGGATGGCGCAGCCCCTTCGGCCAGGCGTGCCAGTCGGCGCCGTGCACCTCGGCGAGGGCGTTCCAGAGCGCGTACCGCTCCAGCCACTCGCCCTCCCGCCGCCGGTAGGCCTCGTAGGCGGCCCGGGCGCCCGTGCCGGGCTCCACCTCGTGCAGCAGCTCCAGGGCGCGGCGCTTGAGCGCCCAGACGGCGTCCCGGTCGATCAGTCCGTCGTGGCCCAGCACCTCGGCGCGCAGCCGGGCGGCGCGCCGGCCCAGCTCCTCGGCCTCGGCCCGCTGCTCGCCCGTCAGGTACGCGTACCCGGGTACCGCCTCGACCCGCAGGTGGACGGGGTCGGCGAAGCGGCGCGAGGAGGGCCGGTAGGGGGACGGGTCGGAGGGCGTGCCCGGCAGCCCCGCGTGCAGCGGGTTGATCTGCACGAAGCCCGCGCCGAGGCTCCCGGCCCACTGGGTGAGTTCGGCGAGGTCGGCGAGGTCGCCCATGCCCCAGGAGCGGTCGGAGAGCACGGAGTAGAGCTGCGCGAGGAAGCCCCAGCCGCGGCCGGGGAGTTGCGGCAGCCGCTCCGGGGCGACGATCAGATGGGCGTCCTGGCGCGTGCCGTCGGTCACCGCGCTGAGCCGGTGCCGCCCGAGCGGCAGGTCGGCGGGCAGCCAGTGCGAGTGCCCGCGCGGCAGCTCCCAGACGCCGCCGTCCTCCAGCTCGACGCTGAGCCGGGCGTCCGCCGGCACGTCCAGCGCCGTCCGCCGCCCCGCCCGCACCACCACGCAGGGCGGCAGCAGCCGGGCCCGCTGCCCGGCCCGGTGGCGCTCCAGTGCCGCCCGGGCCGCCTCCGGCGTGCCCGCCTCCACGCCCAGCGCGGCCAGCACCGCCACCAGGGTCCGCGCCGACGGCTGGAGGGCCGTGTCCACCCCGTACGCCTGCGCCAGCGCGACCAGCTCGGCGGGAGGCGGCGGCGCGTCCTGCGCGGGCACCTCCAGGCCGTCGGCTCCGTCACGGTCGAGATAAGCGGCCACTCGCGGCTCCTGCGATGTCTCGGCAACGCCCGGTCAGAACAGCCACAGTCCTACCCGCGTGACACCCCGGTCACCCGGTGCGACACACGGACGAAGCATCACACTGCGGCGACCCCTCGGGTCAGCGTGCCCGAAGCACCATCACGCACTCGCGAGACAGCTCGCCCTGCCTGACACCTGAGGCCTACCGATCCCAGCAACTCATGATCGAGCGAAAATCGGCTCCTCGAAACATTCTGCCCCAGCAACCTCGAGGGCCCGCCTGAGAAACTTAGCCTCGGCTGCGGTCTGCGTGATCCCCGCAGAATTCAGTTCCGCCAGCAGCGCGACGGCATCGCCGATAGTCAGACCCAGCACCCGCCTGATCTCTTTGATCACAAGAGCACGTCGAGGCCCTATAGAGACAACCCTAAGCCGCACTGCGCCATGCTCACGCATTACAGAATTGCGCAGCCACTGCGGGCCAGGCCCAGATCCGCCATCGTCACTGACAAGCCCACAGGACTCACATTCCCATTCAGAGACCCAACCCAGTGAACCCACCCGGATCACTTGGGCATTCCAGCCACGGACATCAGCGCCACAGTTTGTGCACTTTAGACTGACCCGCACCCCCTGCTCGATCATTCCGCCCATCCCCTCATTTGCATATACCTGTCGACTGTGTCATAGAAGCGCTGAGATGCACCAGAGCCATCACGCGGATGGTGACCTGTTATTCCCCGAGCATACCATCGGTGATGAAGTTCCTCGTGGACCACCGTATTCCTTAGGTCATTTCGACTCGAGAACCTCTTCCGCCCAATCTGCGTCCCCACACCCTTCTTCGCCATTCCGGTATTCGCAGTCGGACTATATTGAGGAATGTAAGTGAAGTTCAGATCCTTAAAATCCTCGGCCACAACGGAAGCCAGCGCGCGGGTGCGCGAAGTGGATGACTTACCAGTAGCAGCTTCGATGGTGGCCCGGTCAGCCCATACATTCCCTTCATGCCCTCCGGCGTATTCCGTATCGGCCGATACCTCCGCTCCGCCATCCTTCTCCTTCGGGGAAACCTCAGCATCCGACTCTGCCTTACTTGCTCCCGATTCGACCCCAGCAGCATCAGAAGCCGTTTCCTTCGCCGCCTTCTCTTCTGCGGCCTTGGCTGCGGCTCTTTCCGCCGCCTTCGCTTCTGCGGCCGCCGTCCTGGCTGCGACGACGGCTTGACTGGCCTCCGCTGCGGCGCGTTCGCCGGAGCGGATCATGTCGTAGGCCTTGTCGATCTCCTTGTAGATCTTGAAGGCCTTGATGCCGACCTTGATGGCCTTGAAGAGCTTGCCCCAGGGCACCGCGTTGAGCGCGGTGTTGACGCAGGCCATCACGTCGCCCTTGGTGAAGCAGTCCCGAGCGTCGTTGAAGCCGATCAGTTCGCCGATCAGGTCGACGACCTTGTGCACGATCTCGTCGCGCTTGCGCTTGCCCTCCTTGACGACCTGGTCGGCGGCGTCCTGCTTCGCCAGAGCCTTCTGCACCCCTGCGTCAGGCGGCTCGATCGGGCCGGGAGGGCTGTAGATGAATACCGCGTCGACCGCCTGGCCGTTGGCACGAGGCTCGTGGTTGTTCCTGCACTCGTCGGGGTTGTCACAACCGACCTTCAGGCCGTTGGCGTCCGACTTGTTGATGGGGCTGTTGTTGGCGTACGCGTACGCGTTCCATTGCTGGGGGTCGCCGGCGTCCGTGATCGGGTCGGGGCTGATGAAGCGGCCCGTCCTCGAGTCGTACTCGCGGGCGCCGAGGAGGGTGAAGCCGGTGGCCTTCTCCTTGGTGCCGCCGACGAAGCCCTTGTCACCGGCCCAGATCCCCGCGCCCGGCTGGGCGCCGCGCTCGTTGCCGAACGGGTCGGTGGGCCGGCGGACCTGCGAGAGGTCGTAGGCGTCGAACTGGACACCGTTGGTGCCGTGCGGATCCGAACTCTGGTAGGCGAGCGTGGACGTGCCGTCGGTGGTGGTCCGTGTGATGGAGAGGCCGTTGGGTGCCCCGTAGGAGCGGACGTTGGTGACCACCCCGGTCGTGGTGTCCAGCGTGAGCTGGTCGGCGCCGAGGTCGAGGGTCGTCTTCCCCGGGTCCCGGCGGATCAGCTGGTTGCCGGAGACGTCGTACAGGTAGCTGGTGCCGGCGCTCTGCCCGGTCCCGGTGATCTGATCGAGCTTGCCCTGGGCGTTCCACGTCAGGGTCTTGGTGCCCGGGGTGTCGGTGACGGACGTCGTATTGCCCGCGGCGTCATAGGTGTAGGAGGTCACCGCGGTCCCGTCCGGGCCGGCTTCCGTGGACTTCATCAGCGCGTGCGGACCGCCGGTGCCGCCGCCCGTACGTGGATCGGAGGACGGGGTGTTCGGACCGCTGCCGAACGTCTGGGTGGTGACGACATCCTTGCCGGTGTCGCCGTCGACGTCCTTCTTGACGAGCTTGGTGCGGTTGCCGATCAGGTCGTACTCGTACTGCTGCCAGTACGGAGCCGGGCCGCCCACACTCGGCCTGCCGGCATTCAGGTCCGGGCCGTTGGCGTTGGCGCAGGAGCCGACCGCCGGGACGTTCGGCTGCGACAGCGTCGTCTGCGTGCCGGTGTCCGTCCAGGCCTGGGTCAGCCTACCGAGGTAGTCGTGGTTGAAGCACTGCAGGTCGGCGGCCTCACCGTCCTGGGCGTTGCGGGCCGAAGTGACCTGGCCGAGCGCGTTGTAGGTGTAGTCGACGACGTCGACGCTCGCGGTCGGAGCGTTCTCCTTGTCCAGGATCGAGCGGGTGACCCGGCCCGTGGCTTCGTCGATCACGGTTGTGGCGACGAGATTGGCCCCGCCAGGACCGAGTGTCGTGCGGAACGCCCGTCCGTAGGGGTCGTACCGAACTCCCGCGATGAAGGTGGTCGACGGATCGCCACCGACCGTGCTCGACATCGCGGTCAGCTGACCGACGGTGTCGGTCGCGAACTTGAGCCGCTCTCTGGGCAGGCCCGCCACGGCGGGCATCAGGGTGCTCGCCAGCCGACCGGCCTTGTCGTACGTGTTCTCGGTGAGATAGGTACCGGCCAGCTTGCCTTCGACCGCCGGAACCGTGGTCTTGGCCCCCGACTCGCGATAGCCGATGTCGTAGCCGGTGATCTCCGACTTGTACGCTGCTCCGCTCGAACCGCCGACATACCGGGTGGTGGAGGTGGGCTTGCCGAGGGCGAGGCTGTCGTAGGTCCACCCCGCGACCTGCTTGGCCGGGTCGACGGCCGGACCTTCGTAGGCCGCGACGGTGCGACCGAGCAGGTCGGTGACGCTGGTGGCGCTCTTGCCCCGGGAGTCCGTGACCGTGACGAGGTTCCGGCTGTCGTCGTAGGTCGTGGTGCCCGTTCCCGAGTCCGGGTCGGTGCCCTTCACCGGGCGGCCGAGCAGGTCGTACTCATAGGTCCACAGGTTCCCGGCCGCATCCCTGCGCCAGGCCTCCTTGCCCTCAGGCGTGTAGCCGTACGTCGTCTCGTCGTACGCACCGGTCGGGGTGTTCGCCTTGTACTGGCGAAGGGCGACGGTGTTCCCGCGCCCGTCCATGACGGTCGCGGTCGCGTACCCCCCGGTCGGCGGGATGGTGCGGATCTCGTCCGCCCCCGCGTACTCGGTGCGGCTGCGCCACTGCTCGATGCCGTGGGACTGGAAGATCGAGTCCGTGACGCGGCCCATGCCGTCGTACTTCTGCACGGTCTGCGACGGGATCTTGCTGTCCGGGGTCACCCCGCCGTTGGGCAGGAAGAGCTGGCCGCTCGGGGCCGCCTGGTCGTTGTAGTACGCGGCGCTGGTCTTGGTCTGCCAGCTGTGGGAGTCGAACAGAGCATCGGTGATCATGCGCCCGGCGACACCCGATGGAGCGCTGGCCTGGGTCTGACGGATCCGGCCGAGGCCGTCATAGATGGTGTAGCTCGACGTGTAGGTCTCCAGGTCGCCCATCAGTGCCTGGGTGAGCACCTGCGAGGGTGCGTTGGCTCCGTTGACCGCATAGGAGAACTTCCGGTTCGGGCGGTTCTGGTGCGTACTGCGGTCGTTGCCGGGGCTCCAGCCCGCGACCGAACGGCCGAGTCCGTCGAACTCCTGCTCCGAGACGCGCCCGTTCTCGTCCCGGATCCTGAGCGCCGAGCCGCGGCCGACGTCCAGGGTGGCGACGGTCTGCCATCCCATAGGGTTGGTGTTGGTGATCTGGGTCGGTAGCTGGCCGGAGGCCGGCGAGTAGGCCGTCCTGGTCTCGGCGCCGGTGGCATGGGTGGCGTCGGTGCGACTCGGGTCGACGGTGCTGACCACTCGGCCGTAGGCGTCGAAGCTCGCTCGGGCCGTGGGCTTGTAGACCGGCTTTCCGGAGGTGTCGTAGCGCTCCAGTACCTCGGTCGCGGTCTGCTCCGCCTTGGCCCCCGCCTGACCGAACGGCAGCCCGTCGAAGTAGGCCCGGGTGTCGGCGACCGTGTTGTCCTTGGTGGCCGTCGGACCGCAGGTGCCCTTGAGTACGACGGTCCGCGACGCGAGTTGGCTCAACGCACCACCCGGACCGGTGGCGTAGCTGAACGAGGTGCAGAGCAACTGCTCGGGATGGGCCAGATCGCCGTTGTCCCTCACGACGGTCGGCCGGGAGAGCAGGGTGTCGTCGTAGTCGGTGGACTTCTCGCTCGTACGCCAGCCGTTCACCAGCTTCTCGCGACTGGTCACCTTCGAGGTGTTGACCGCCCTCGCGGTGAGGGCCGGCATGCCGCCGGACTGGGTGCGGGTCGCTGTCACGGCGCCGAGCCAAGGGTCGGAGACCACCGTGGAGACGATGCTTCCGTTCTCCGCTTCGTAGTTGGCGGTGTCGCGGATGTACCCGGCGAGAGCGTCCTGGTCCTTGATCGTGCCACCGTGCACGTCAGTGACGTCGACCGTCCGTGTGGTCCCACTGGCCAGGATGTCGCCGTCCATGCCGCGCAGGAAGGTCGAGACGGTCTTGGTCCTGGGCGCCTCGACGTCACTGCCGTTGCCGGAGAGGGTGGTCACCGTGGCGTAGCCGCGGAACTGGTCCCAGGTGCGCGCCTTCGGGTCGGCGAGCTCGGAGTCGTTGCGGTGCCAGGCCGCTCCGCCGCCGTACACGTAGTTGGTGACCACGGAGACGGCGCCCGCGACCGTGTCCTGCGAGGAGACGGACTGGACGACGATCTTGTTGAACCAGTCGTTCACCGGATCCGGCGCGGACTGCCCCGGCAAGTACCACTTCACCGGCATGCAGGCCATCGTGTTGCCGTCCTCGGACGACGGCATCCGGCCGGCCGCACGCGAGCATTCGGCAGGTCCGTAGACGACGTTGATCAGACCGCCGGTCTCGGTAGTGATCTTCTGGATGCGCGGACGCTTGAAGGGCTCGACGGATGCCGAGGTACCGTCCGGACGGACGATCCTGCCGTCCACACGGTTGGCGATCTGCAGCGGCTCGAAGAAGACCTCGGGCAGCGTGATGGGAGCCCTCCCGTTGCTCCCGGTGCGCTGGACCGAGTCCAACCAGAGCGCCGGCGACGTGCCGTCGCCCGGGTCCTGGAACGACTGGTTGAGAGCGAAGGAGTCGACCGGCCGGAACGCGGAGCCGTCCCAGACCTCGGTGTCGATCTTCGTCAGGCGCTTGGTTGACCAGAAGGTGGGCGAGTAGACGGTGCACTCACCGCTCGCGTCGCAGTTCTGGTCGATCGGAGTGTCCGGCCAGAACTTCGCGTTGGACTTGGTCCGCTGGGACGGTTCGCAGGTGATGTCGCCGCCCGGCAGGCAGCGCTCGGCCGTGCGGAACCACACCTGGGCGGCCGGCTTGGCCGTGCCCTTCGCCGCGATCTGGTCGGGCAGTCGCTGACCGTAGCCGACCCAGACCGGGTAACTGGCGCGCTGGTACTGGACCCGGGGGCCGTTGCCGTCGTTCTGGCCCCCGCTCTGGACGTAGTGGTTCTGCTCCTGCTCGTAGCGGTAGCTGATCAGGTTCTGGTGCGGGTCCACGACGTAGTCCAGTGACCACTGCCAGCCCATCTGTGACCAGGAGTTGGTGGCCGGCGAACCCGACCTCAGACACGGGTCCTGGCCGCCCGGCCAGTAGACCGGCACCGTGGAGACCGAGTTGCTGGCCTGGTCCGAACCGTCGCCGCCGGGCAGGTGGTTGGCACCGAAATAGAACTGCGTGCCATCGACGGTCGTGACCCGCCAAGCCTCGCCGTTCCAGGCACCGTTGTTCCGATCGGTCAGCCGCTCGACCTTGGTGCCGTCCTCGCCCTTGAGGTGCCACTCGCAGGATGTGTCGTCCCGGACCAGCAGCCCGGCATGGCCCGCGAGGGAGAGCTGGAGCAGGTCACCGCCCCAGCACTGGTCGCCCGACTTGTCGATGCCGGCGTCCTTGCACCCCTTGTAGCCGCGGGTGATGGAACCCGGGTGCCACTCCCAGCCCTCACCGACCCAGGACGGCTGGGCATTGGTGGATGCCGTCTTGCCGTCCGATGCGGAGGAGTCGTAACCGAGCGAGACGCTGGGCGCGGCGCCCGCGAGCGCGGAGGGCAGCTCGACGGTGTAGCCGTAGGTGAAGTTACCCGCGTTGACTCCGGCCTGCCAGGAGGCCGACGGCGTGATCGGCGAGGCGGCGAAGTCGCCGGCGCTGCCGGCAGAGGCGGCCTCGACCGCGAGCGCGATCGCCGGGCCGCCTCCCGACTGCGGCGCGGCGAAGGCGCTGGAGGAGAGCGACTTACCCGAGGCGGCCGAGGTCTGCGGCACGTCGACCTCGACGAGCAGGCGGCCGGACTCGCCGTCACGCTGGGAGGGTACGGGCGTGCGCCTGGTGCAACCGGGCAGGCCGGGTGTGGTCAGGGCGCAGCCGGGCAGCTGCACGACGTGGACACGGGAAGCCCAGTCGGCGCCGGCGTTCTTCGCCCAGGAGGTGGTGTCGATCCCGACCTGCACGCGACCGGCCGCACCGCCCTCGCCGGCGTCGGTGAGGGCGACCAGCGCGCCGTTGACCCCTGCCGCGTCGGTTCGGCCGCGGTCGGCCACCTCGACCTGGAGCGCGGCAGGGCCTCCCGGGGCCGGGGCGAGCGGCACACTCTTGGCCGCCTGCTTCGACGTCTGTGTCCGGGCGACCCAGACCGGCAACGATCCGACCTGAACGGGCGAGGAGGCGGTGGACCCGGAGGCGGCGTTCGCCTCGGGCTGCGCCGGAAGCGCCTTCCCGGCGGTGCTTTCCAGCACTGCGACGGCTCTGCCGGACGGCGGGCTCGAGTCGGCAGGCGGTGTCCACTTGGCGCCCGGGTCGGGCCGATGACCCGCCACCTTGGCATCGGTGCCCGTCACCGGCTTGGTCACCGGCACCGGGGTGTTCGGCGGTTCCCAGATCTTCTCGTCCTTGACCGCCTTGGCAACCGCTTCCGCCGAGGGAATCGTCACGATTGACATCAGAACCGCCAAGGCGGCTGCCGCAGCAACGCGCGAGCGATGTGGTCGGGTGAACAAACTTGCACGTCGAGACAACTGATCCCCCCACAGAGTGCCGAGGCCCCGAAAGGCCCATGCATCAGCCCAGGACATCCGGCACCCTATGTGCACTTGTTCGATCACAGGTAGTAGTTTTCTGGGATCGTCGGATGTGATCAGAGTCACTTCGTGGCCAATGCATCACCAGCCGAGACAACCCGGACACCCTGTCGACAAAACGCTTTGACAGCGAAGCGGACGTGAAGGCAGCGTGCGGACGACCCTGCTCACTTCACTCGGATGACAGGTACTCATGCCAAGGTCAAAACCGTCCGTACTCATGTCTCGCAGGCGAACTACGGCAAGTCGGACGTTCGGGGCAGCATTTCTCCCACTCGCCTGCGCCTCGGCCCTCGCCCTCGGCACCACCGTGCTGGTTGCCCCTCAGACGGCGGCAGCCGCTCCGGTGTCCGATCGCCACCACGGACCCGCCGATCCCTCCTGGCCCGCTCACCCTGCCAAGCCGGCGCAGGGCGAGCAGGCGGCGGCCGTCGCGAAGGCGACGGCTCAGGCGAAGAGCACCGGCAAGCCCGTCGTGGTCGACAGACTCACCAGCGCGGGGAGCCTGACCTCGGCCAACCCCGACGGAACGCTGACCACCGACTCCAGTCCGGTGGCGGAACGCGTCAGGAACAACGACGGAACGTGGCGCGCCATCGATGCGACCCTGCGCACCGCGTCCGACGGCACGTTGACTCCTGCCGCCGTCCCCTCCGCGCTGACGTTCTCCGGAGGCGGCAAGGGTCCGATGGCGACCATGACGACGTCGGACGGGAAGAAGCTCGCGTTCAAGGCTCCCTTCGACCTCCCCAAGCCCCAACTCGACGGCGACAGTGCCCTGTACCGGTCCGTCCTGCCGGACGTCGATCTGCAGCTGAGCGCCACCGCGGCCGGCGGCTGGCGGCAGGTTCTGATCGTCCGTACGGTGACGGCGGCGGCCGACCCTCGGGTCAAGCAGTTCCACCTGGACGTCTCCGGCGACGGTCTGATGGTCAAGGCCGACACACACGGCAACCTGACGGCCGAGGACGCCGAGGGCAAGGTCAGGTTCACCGCCCCGGTCCCGGTGATGTGGGACTCCGCAGCCGCACCGGCCGCCGCGCAGCCGACGACCCTCGGAAAATCCGCCGAGGCACCGCAGGCGGACAGCACTACTGGCCCGGTGCCCTCGAGCGCGGAGGCACCCGGCGACCATGCGAAGATCGCGCCGGTCGCCACAACCGTGAGCGGCAGCGGGATCGACCTGGTGCCCGACACGACGGTTCTCGGACAGGGCACCGGCCCCTGGTACATCGACCCGGGTTGGAACCCGAGCGTCGACAACGGCGCCCAGGCCTGGGCCCAGGTCCAGGAGGGCTGGCCGGACAACCCGGAGTACAACGGCACCGTCTACGACCAGGACAAGCCGGCCGCCGGGTACTGCGACTACGTCGACAGCGCCAACCCCTGTGAGCGGAAGGGACGCGAGCGGGCCTACTTCCAGCTCGGCCTCAGTTCGCAGTTCTGGAACTCCACGGTGCTGAACGCCACGCTCTACGCCAACGTGGTGCGCTCGTCCAGCCCCAGCACGTCCACACCGATGAACCTGTACTCGACCGGCTCGGGCAACGACAACCCGATCAACCAGTGGACCCGTTGGAACGCCCAGCCGTGCGGCAAGGGACCGATCGGGGCCGCCTGCTCCAAAATCACCACGACCTGGCTCAAGGGCGCCGGCGGGGTCGAGTTCGACGTGACCTCCCTGATGGCCCGGGCGGCCGCCGAGAAGTGGGGAGGTTGGACCTTCGCCTTCTCCCCCGATGACGAGACCAACAAGTACTACCGGCAGCGGTTCGCCAACAACCCGCACGTCGTGGTCACCTACGACATCGCGCCGCTCGTCAGCACGCCGGCGACCAGCCCCACGCCCGGCTTCGCCGAGGATGCCGTCTTCGATGCCTGCAAGACCCGCGGCACCGTCAATCCCTGGGACAACCCGGGGTGGATCGGGGCCAACACCGACATCAACATCAGCGCCGACACCTGGTCGCCGACCGGCCAGCAGCTCTGGACCACGTTCAAGATCTGGGACGACGACGACGGCGGCTCGTCCAAGACATACGAGACCGGGTGGGGTGCCGGCTCCGGTCGGGTCAACTTCGACGTCGGTTCACTGATCGACGGCCACCAGTACGGCTGGTACGGCGTGACCGACGACGGAACACTGCACAGCGGGAACACCGACATGTGCTTCCTGCGCATCGACCGGACGCCGCCGACCGCCAGGATCACCTCGACGGACTTCCCGGAGTCGGGCACGCTCGGCGGCCACCCGAAGCTCGTCGGCCAGGAGGGCACGTTCACGCTCACCGGTACCGACCCCGCGCCGGCCACCGGCGGTCGGTCGTCGGGTCTGGCGTGCGCCCGTTGGACCGCCGACCCGGTCCAGGCCGCGGCCACCGGATGGAACTGCAACGACGGCGGAAACATCGTCAAGATGAACGGCGCAGGGGCCTACCAGCTGTCGCTGACGCCGTGGCGCTGGGGCACCAACTTCCTCTACCTGCAAACCCAGGACAACGCCGGCAACATGTCCCAGCCCGTCGCGTACACCTACTACGTCCCGCACAACCCCGCCGGCCCCGCACCGGTCTACGGTGACCTCGACTACGACTCCAACCCGGACGTGTTGCTTCCCGATGGCGCCGGGAACCTGCGGCTGACGGGGGCCGGAACGGACCCCCACAGCGCGGCGGGCGCCCTGAACGCCGGTGCACCCGGCGGTGGCGGTTGGGAGGGCGTCGACGTCACCCACCGCGGCTCGTTCACCGACCAGAACTACGACGATCTGATCGCACACGTGCCCGGGGATCCTATCGCCCGCCTGTATGCCAACGACGGAATAGTCGGACGTTTCGACAGTCAGGCCAACGTCGAGCTGCTCAAGCCCACGGAATGCATGCTGGCGGATGCCACACCGATCTCCTGCGCCGACTACGGCGCCGGGACCAACTGGTCGACCGTCACGCAGATCGCGGCTTTCGGCTCCCCCGAAGGGGACACGCCGATCAAGCGTGGCACAGGGCTGCTGGGCCTTCCCCGTACCTCCGTGCTTTACATCGACAACGGCAGGTTGTGGCTGGCTCGTGCGGACGGCACTCAGCAATTGGGGTCGGCATTCCTGCTCTCTCAGAACAACCAGGACTGGAGCTCCTACGACCTGATAGCCCCAGGACCCGCCAAGGGTTCGGACACGCCTACCCTTTGGACCCGTTCGAAGGTCGACGGCACCATCCACGCGTATGCGTTCAAGAAGAACGGCTCCACGTTCGACGCCGCCGCGTTCGCCGACCCCGCGCAAGGCTGGATCGGCGGTGGCTTCGATGCGAAGCTGTACCCGAAGATCGGCAGCGACGGTGACCTCACCGGTGACGGAATCCCCGATCTCTGGGCTGTCGACACCAACAAGCAGTTGGTGGTCTGGAGTGGTGTCGGCTCCACGTCCGCAGGCACCCCGAAGAGCGGCCCGACCGTCACCGGGCTGGCCGCGGAACCGGTCGTGCTCGGCAACCTCAACCGGCCGATCGGCAACTGGCTGGCCGCCCCGAACGGCACCGACTCCGTCACCGACGGCCAAGGCCGGACGAACGCCCGCGCCGATCGGGTCGGTTGGGCTCAGGACACCGTGGGCGGGCGCAGCACCACGGTCGCGAGGTTCGGCCCTGCGGACAGCTCGGTGATCACCATGTCCGGCCCGGTGGTCGACACCCGCAAGAGCTTCACCGTCTCCAGCTGGGCCAAGTCCGGCTCCGGCGGGGGTGTGGTTGCGAGCCAGGACACCACCCACGGCAGCAACTTCATGCTGTACAGCGAGGGCGCCGGGCGGAACTGGGTCTTCGCGCTCGCCTACGGCGACGACGACAACTGGCCCTATCACTGGACGAGCACGACGAACGCCTCAGCGGCGGTCCGACCGGGCGTCTGGACCAGACTCACCGCCTCGTACAACGCGGGCACCGGACTGATGTCGCTGTACGTCGACGGTGTGCTCGCCGCGACGGGCTATCACAAGGACAACGAGAGCCCGCCGTCCTCCGGGCCGTTCGCGCTGGGCCGGTACAAGTACCAGTCGGCCGCGAGCACCAGCTTCGACGGGAGCATCAGCAGCACCGCCGTCTACCCGTTCGCGGTCGGACCGGCCGCCTCCGGTGCCAGGAGCACCGTCCAGTCCGCCGTCAACCCGTCGATGTGCGCGGACGACGCCGGTTTCGGGACCGCCGACGGCACCCCGATTCAGCTCTGGGACTGTCACGGTGACACCTCCCAGCAGTTCTCGCTCGGCAACGACGGGACGGTCCGGGTGCTGGGCGGATGCTTGACGCCGGTCGGAGCAGGGCGCGACAACGGCGTGAAGATGGAGTACCGCACCTGCAACGGCACCGAATCGCAGAAGTGGATCCCCCTCGCCGACAACACACTGTTCCACCCGGATTCCGGCCGTTGTCTGGACCTGCCGGGCTGGAGTGCCACCAACGGGAACCGGCTGCAGCTCTGGGACTGCCACCCCGGCGCGTCCCAGCAGTGGATCGTTTCCGCACTGAGGACAGCCGTCCTCCCCGCCCCACCGCTGTCGTGATGCCCGGTTCCCGACCGGGAGCATGAGCAGCCCCCCGGGTCCGTTCCGCCGAGTGATCGGCGGAACGGACCCGGGGGGTTTCCGGCAGCAGGGTGATGAAAGTACAAAAAGGACAAACTTGGCATACCCGTCGGTGACGTTGACACCGGCATGGCCAACTGGTGGGCTTTGGCGCGTTGTGGTCGATGCCTGGCGAGGAGGCTCCTGTGCAAGCCCGAGTGTCCGTCGCCGCGGGGCGGCGGTTGAGGCAGCAGCTGGAGCAGAGTCCGGCGCTGCGGGACGTGTTGCAGCACCCGGCGGCGCTGGCGGCGCGGCGGGCGACGGCGCGGACGTGCCGTCAGCTGGCGCCCCGGACGGCGGACCGGCTGATCGCGGATCTCAAGGGCACGGAGCCGCTGCTGGCGTCGGTGCGGGCCGAGCGGGCCCGGGCCTGGACGCCGAGCCGGCGCCGGACGCTGCAGGTGGCGGCGACGCTCTCGGCCGCGGCCGTGGTCGGCGGGCTGCTGGTGAGCGGCCCGGCCGCGTACGCCTACAGCCCCGGGTCGGACGTGGTGAGCACCGCGGCGCAGACGCCGCTGGGCAGTGTGAGCAACCCTCAGGTCTTCCCGCGGCCGCAGGAGCAGAGCGTGGCCGGCAGGCCGGTCACGGTGCCCGCCGCGGTGACGCTGGTGACCTCGGCGAAGGCGGACCACGGCGCGGTGGACACCGTGCGCGAGGTGCTGGGCGTGGCCGGGGCCACCACGGTGACGCCGCAGGCGGAGGCCGGGACGCCGGCCGCCGGATCGCTGGTGGTCTACGTCGGCGGACCGGCCGAGGAGGCCGGCGGCGAGGTCGACCGGGCGCTGCGCGAACTGACCGCGGCGGCCGGCGGCAAGGACGGCGGTGCGCCCTCCACGGCGGGGATGCCGGCCGGCGGGTACGTGCTCTCGGCAGGCCAGCTGCCGGCCCCGGGCGGCGGGACGTATGGCGTGGTGGTGCTGGCCGGGGCCGACCAGGCGGGCACCTTCTACGCGGCGCAGAGCATGCGCCAGCTGCTGGCCGCCGTACCGGCCGGACAGGGGCAGGCGCCGGGCGCGGCCGGTCTCGGGCTGCCCGGGATCACGCTGCGCGACTGGCCGTCCGGCGCACCGGTGCGCGGTACCGCGGAGGCGTTCTACGGCACCCCGTGGAGCCAGCAGCAGCGCCTCGACCAGCTGGACTTCCTGGGCCGCTCCAAGCAGAACTTCTACCTCTACGCCCCCGGTGACGACCCGTACCGGCTCTCCCGCTGGCGCGACGCCTACCCGGCGGCCCGGGCCGAGGACCTCAAGGCGCTGACCGCCCGGGCCGGGGCGAACCACGTGACGGCCGGCTACGCGATCGACCCGGGGCAGTCGTTCTGCTACAGCTCGGCCAAGGACGCGGACGCGCTGGTCGCCAAGCTGGACGGGCTGCGGGCGCTCGGCTTCACCGCCTTCCAGCTGCAGTTCCTGGACGTCTCCTACGACGAGTGGCACTGCGGCGACGACCGCTCCAAGTACGGCACCGGTCCGGCCGCCGCCGCCAAGGCGCAGGCCGAGCTGGCGGCCAAGGTGCAGGACCGGCTGATCGCGAAGCACCCGGGGCTGGCGCCGCTGTCCGTGGTGCCGACCGAGTACCACCAGCAGGGCTCCACGCCGTACCGCAAGGCGCTGGCGGCGGCGCTGCCGGCGGGCGTGCAGGTGGCCTGGAGCGGTGTCGGGGTGATCCCGGAGAAGATCACGGGCGCTCAGGCCGCCGAGACCGCCGAGCTGTACGGGCACCCGCTGGTCACCATGGACAACTACCCGGTGAACGACGCCAACCCGGACAGGCTCTTCCTCGGCGCCTACACCGGCCGGGACGCCGAGGTCGCCACCCGGTCGGCCGTCATGCTGACCGGTGCGATGGAGCAGCCGGTGGCCTCGCGGATCGCCCTGGCGACCGCCGGGGACTTCGCCTGGAACCCGGGCGGGTACAAGCCGGAGGACTCCTGGCAGGCCGCGCTGCGCTCGCTGGCGGGCCCGGCCGGCGCCACCGCCGCCCCGGCCGGGGCGGTCCTGGCCTCCGTCACCGCGCTGGCCGGCAACAGCTCCTCCTCACCGCTGTCCAAGGAGGAGTCCGGCTACCTCAACCCGCTGCTGGAGCGCTTCTGGGCGACCGCCGAGCCGAACGCCGGCGCGGCGCCCGACCTCGCCCGGCTGATAGAGGCGGCGGCCCCGCTGCGGGAGTCCTTCGCCGCGATGGCGGGCGCCCAGCAGACCCTGAGCGCCACCCCGGCCACCGCCCCGCTGGCCGCCGAGGCCGGCGCCTGGCTGGCCCCGCTGCGCGACTACGGCCTGGCCGGCCAGGCGGCGCTGGACATGCTGCTGGCCCAGCGCGGCGGCGACGGCGCGGCGGCCTGGCGGGCCCGGGTGGAGCTCAACAAGCTGCGCGAGCAGCTCGCCCAGAGCCCGGCGACGGTCGGGGCGGGCGTGCTCGGCCCGTTCCTGGAGCGCGCCGTGCGGGCCGCCGACAACTGGGCCGGCGTGGTCGGCGGCGGGGCCGCCCCGACCACCACCCTGGGCACCGCGCACGACCACCTGCCGGCGCTGATGACCGACGGCGTGGCCGACACCTTCTACTGGAGCTCGGCGCCGCCGCAGCCCGGCGACTCGGTGGGCCTCGACCTCGGCGGCGGCCGCCCGGTCGGCAGCGTCACCGTGCTGATGGGCTCCTGGGGCAGCGGCCCGGACGGCCAGAACGCGCTGGACGACTACATCCACGACGGGGTGCTGGAGTACTCCACCGGCGAGGGCGGCTGGAAGCAGCTCGCCCAGGTGAGGAACCAGAAGAGCGTCACCGCCCAGCTGCCCGGCGGGGCGGTCGTGCGCGGGGTGCGGCTGCGGGCCACCGCCGCCCAGAAGACGGCCGTCGCGGTCCGCGAGTTCACCGTGACCGCGCCGGACGAGGCCCCGGCCAGTGTCACCGGCGGCCCGGCCGCGCTGCCCGGCGCCTCGGCCGGCGCCGTGCTGGACGGCAACCCGGACACCGCCTACCGGGCGGCCACCGCGCCGACCGCCGCCGACGAGCCGCTCACCGTCGAGCTGGGCGCGGCCCGGCCGCTGGACCGGCTGACCGTCCTCACCGACCCGACCGTGCGGGCCTCGGCCACCGTCTCGGTGCGGCGCGCCGACGGCAGCTGGGCGGAGATCGGCACCGTGCAGCCCGGCTACAACGAGCTGCCGGCCGGCGGCCAGAGCGCGGACGCCTTCCGGCTGGCCTGGAAGCCCGGCGGGGAGCCGCCGGTCGTCAACCAGGTGATCCCCTGGTACGCGGACGCCCCGGCCGCCCGGCTGAGCCTGGCGGACGCCGCGCTGGACGTGGTGACCGGCGCGGCCGCGCCGGTGCAGGCCCGCGCGATGATCGAGGCGGGCCGGCCGGAGGGCGCGGTGGGCGAGCTGCGCACCGAGGTGCCGGCCGTGGCCAAGGGCCTGACCGTGGCGCCGGCCTCCGGGGTGAGCGTGCCGCGCGGCGGCCGGGTGGGCGTGCCGCTGCTGATCAGCGCCGCGCCGGGGACGCCGTCCGGTACCTACCAGGTGCCGGTGCAGTTCGTGACCGGCTCGACCACCGTGCGGCAGGTGCTGCAGGTGCACGTGGTGCCGCCGACCGGCGGCCCGGACCTCGCCGGTACCGCGAAGGCCGCCTCCTCGGCCGACGAGACCTCGGCCTTCCCCGCCTCGGCGGTGGCCGACGGCGACCCGAAGAGCCGCTGGTCCTCCCCCGCCAAGGACGACGCCTGGGTCCAGCTGGAGCTGCCGAAGGCCGCCCACCTGGGCTCGGCGGTGCTGCACTGGCAGGCCGCGTACGCCTCCTCGTACAAGATCCAGGCCTCGGCGGACGGCGTCTCCTGGACGACGGTGGCGACGGTCGACGACGGCAAGGGCGGCAACGAGACGGTGCGGTTCGACGCGCCGGACGCGAAGTTCCTGCGGGTCCAGGGCGTCGCCCGGGCGACCAAGTACGGCTACTCGCTCTGGGGCGTGGAGCTGTACGCCGTCACCGACCCGGCGGCGGCCGGGCAGCCGGCCACGACACCGGGCACCCCGGCGGTACCGGCCACGCCCGCGGTGCCGGCCGCCCCGCCCGCGACCACCGCACCGGTGACGCCGTCCGGATCGCCCTCGCAGAAGCCGTAGCCCACGCGGAAGCCGTGGCCGCGCGGAAGCCGTGGCCACGCGGAAGGCGTAGCCGCGCGAAAGCCGTAGCCACGCGGAAGCCGTAGCCGCGCGGAAGCCGTAGCGGAGCCCGCCGCGCGGGGCCGTGCCGGGCCGGGCGGGCCCGGAGGTCGCGCCCGCCGTGACGGGCCCTCGAACGGCGGGCCGCCGCGCTCCCCGATACGGGGTGCGCGGCGGCCCATGAGGCGTACCGGAGATATGACGGGCAAGCCCTTGGTGGAGCGGGGTCAGGCGGAGAGCGGTTCGGCCTGCTCACCGCGGCGGACGGGGGCGGCGTGGGCGCCGTGCGCCCGGGTGAGCGGCAGCGCGTGCGCGGCCTCGGTATGGTCGTGGTGCTCGTACTCGGCCCACTGCGGGGCGTGCAGCTGGTCGCCGCCGCCGTACGGCTCCAGGTAGGGCCGCCAGCGCGGATCCTTGATCCCGGTGCCGATGATGCGCCAGGCCAGGCCGCTGGGCGGGGCGGGCGGGCGCTTCATCCGCCAACCGAGTTCGGTGAGGTGGCGGTCGGCCTTGGTGTGGTTGCAGCGGCGGCAGGCTGCCACCACGTTGTCCCACCGGTGCTGGCCGCCCCGGCTGCGCGGGATGACGTGGTCGACGCTGGTGGCGGCGGCCCCGCAGTAGACGCAGCGGCCGTGGTCGCGGGCGAACAGCGCCCGGCGGGTGAGCGGGACCGGCCCGCAGAACGGGACCCGGACGAAGCGGGTCAGACGGACGACGGACGGCGCCGGAAGGGCGCTGGTGGCGCTGTGCAGAGTGACTCCCGAGTCCTCCAGGCTGACCGCCTTGTGGTTGAGGACCAGGATGAGTGCGCGGCGCATCGATACGACGCCGAGCGGCTCGTAGGACGCGTTGAGGACCAGGACATGCGGCACGGATGCCTCCTTGGACGCCTGCGGCGCGTGGCTCGCGCCGGGACGAGCGGTTCGACCGCGCAACGGGTGCGTGATCTCCCCCAGTGTCGCCTTACGCCTTTGTACGGCGCCACCACTCCTGTGTAACGGAGCGGATGTGAACTCCGGGTGTGGGTTCTGTCATACCCGATATGCCCGGGCGAAGGACTGGTTGCACCCGGGTGCCCTCCCGGAGGACCCTTCGCCCGCTCGGAGCAGCGGGCCACCCGGGTGCCGCCCGGACGGCGCCCGGGCCGTCCCGGCACCGTTCGGGGGCCGCGCGGGGGTCGCCCGGGGGCCCGACCCGGGGCGTGCCGGGGCGTTGACGGGGCGTCCGGCCCGTGGTCACGCGCCCCGGAGCGGCTCCCGCCGGGCGGGTGGCGGCCGCCCGGCGTGTCCGGGGCGCGGCCGGACGGCGGATAGGCTAAGGCGGACGGTCCGCAGGCCCCGGGTGTGCTTCCGCGTCGGCGGGCTGTGCCACGCCCCCTGCAGGAAGGTCCCCGCACGTGTTCAGGTCCGGTGCCGCCGGTCTCCTCGCCGACGCGTCCACGACGCTCTCGTCCACGCCGCCGAGCCCGTCCCCGAGCCCCACGGCCCCGCAGCTGCCGCAGTTCGACCTCAGAATCCCGACCAGCGCGCAGGAGGTCAGCGACACCACCAAGCAGGCGGCCGGCTGGTTCGACTCGCACTGGCAGGACTGGCTGGCCGGCGGGGTGCGGATCGTCTTCATCGTCGTGCTGGCGCTGGTGCTGCGGGCCGTGGTGCGCAAGCTGATCACCCAGTTGATAGCGCGGATGATCAAGCCGAACGAGGCCGACGAGGAGCCCGGCCGGCTCGGCGGGCTGCTGGCCAACACCGGGGTGGTCAACCCCGAGCGTCGGCAGCAGCGCTCCGAGGCGATCGGCTCGGTGCTGCGCAGCGTCGCGTCGTTCAGCATCCTGGGCACGGCCGCGCTGATGGTCCTCTCGGCGCTCGGCGTGAACCTGGCGCCGCTGCTGGCGAGTGCCGGTGTGGCCGGTGTGGCGATCGGTTTCGGCGCCCGCAACCTGGTCACGGACTTCCTCTCCGGGGTCTTCATGATCATGGAGGACCAGTACGGCGTCGGCGACGAGATCGACACCGGGGTGGCCACCGGCACGGTGCTGGAGGTCGGCCTGCGGGTCACCAAGCTGCGCGGCGCGGGCGGCGAGATCTGGTACATCCGCAACGGCGAGGTGAAGCGGATCGCCAACATGAGCCAGGGCTGGTCGACCGCCTCGGTGGACGTCCAGGTCGGCTACAAGGAGGACCTGGCCCGGGTCGAGGCGCTGATCCAGGAGACCGCGGAGACGCTGGCCAAGGAGGCGCCGTTCGACGAGCTGGTCTGGGCGCCGGTCTCGATCCTGGGCGTGGAGTCCGTCGCGGTGGACTCGGTGGTGCTGCGGGTCGAGGCGCGCACCGCCCCGGGCAAGGCGCTGTCGGTCGCCCGGGCGCTGCGGCACCGGCTGAAGACCGCGTTCGACCAGGCCGGGATCAAGGTCAAGGAGGAGCCGCCGGCCGCCGCCGGCGTCGCCGCGGCCACCGGGGCGGCGGCCTCCGGGGTGGTGCTGACGGCCGCCTCGGTGACACCGTCCGCCGACACCGCCCCGCCGTCCGCGCTGGCCGACCCGGCCTCGCCGCGCTACCTCGCGACGGCGCCGATACCGGCTCCCGTCAAGCCCGCCGACGACGCCTCCAAGGCGCCCTGACGGCCCGGGCGCCCGGACGCCGACGGCCCCGCCGCCCGGCCCGGGCGACCCGCGCACCCGGGCGCCGACGGCGCCGGAGCGCGGCGCGAACCGGAGCAAAGCCCCGCCTCCCGGACATCGGGGAGCGGGGCTTCGCGCTGCCCGGTAACGCTTCGGCATCCACCGCCGGAGGGACCATTGACACCCTCCTGACGAGGACCGTACGGTCCTGTCCAAGCGACTGGAAAGTTTCCTAACAGTTCGCTTCGAGCCCACCCGGTGATCACCGTGACGTGTCAGGAGAGGAGGATCCGCGTCGTGAGCAGACCATCCGCCAAGGCCCCCCTCGCCGGCACCCCCAGCCTGCTGCGCGCCATCAACGACCGCGCGGCCCTCGAACTGCTACTGGAGAACGGCCCGCTCTCGCGGACCCAGATCGGCACCCTGACCGGCCTCTCCAAGCCCACCGCCTCCCAGCTGCTGGCCCGCCTGGAGGCGGCCGGGCTCGTCCTGCCGGTGGGCACCACCGCCGGCGGGCCGGGCCCCAACGCGCAGCTGTACCAGGTGAACCCGGCCGCCGGTCACGTCGCCGGCCTGGACGTCACCAACAGCCACGCCCGGATCGCGGTCGCCGACATCACCGGCGTCACGCTGGCCGAGCACGTCGTACCGACCAAGGGCTGGACCGCCGCCGAGACGGTCACCCGGGTCGCGGCGGCCGTCGCCGGGACGGTCCGGGCCGCCGGGCTCGCCGAGGGCGCCCTGCGCACGGTGGCGATCGGCGTCGGCGGCGCGCCCGACCCCGTCACCGGCAAGCTCCGCTACGCCTCCCACCTGCCCGGCTGGCACTCCCCGCGACTGGTGCAGGACCTCTCCGAGGCGATCGGCGCACCGGTGTCGATCGAGAACGACGTGAACCTGGCCGCCGTCGCCGAGCAGGCCTCCGGCGCGGCGCGCGGGTTCGAGGACTTCGTCCTGCTCTGGGCCGGCGAGGGCATCGGCGCGGCGATCGTGATCGCCGGCCGGCTGCACCGCGGCTTCACCGGGGGCGCCGGGGAGGTCGGCTACATGCCCGTCCCCGGCTCGCCGGTGGTGCGGGACGTCCGCCGCCGCAACTCCGGCGGGTTCCAGGAGCTGGCCGGCGCACCCGCCGTCCGGGCCCTGGCCCGCGAGTACGGGCTCGGCGCGCCCAGCGCGGAGGAGTCGCTCGCCAAGGCCCTGGCGACCCCGGGGGCCGGCGACGAGTTCCTCGCCGCGCTGGCCGGCCGGCTCGCCGTCGGACTGGCCGCGATCGTCGCCGTCGTGGACCCCGAGCTCGTGGTGGTCTCCGGCGGCGTGCCGAACGCGGGCGGCGAGCGGCTGCGCGCCCTCGTCGAGGAGGAGCTGGCCCGGATCTCGATCGCCCGGCCGGAGGTCCGCAGCAGTGCCCTGCCCGGCTCACCCGTCCTGCTCGGCGCACTGCAACGCGCCCTGGCAGCCGCTCGCGAGGCGGTCTTCTCCACGCACTGAAGGCCGTCCCACCGCGGCCCCCGCCGCACGCCCACCGCCGGTTCCCACCGCACCGAAGCCCTGCACCAAAGCCCCTGCACACCTCTCCCCCAACCCCCTTACGCGGGACCAGAGGCAATGACGCCTGCCCGCGCGCCCCCAGGAGGATCTCGAAGTGCACTCCACCACCTCTCGCAGAAGCCGCCGGACGATCGCCGCCGTGACCGGCAGCGCCGTACTGGCCCTGCTCGCCACCGCCTGCACCGGGTCCAGCGACGGCGGCGGCAGCGACGACTCCGCCTCCGGCAAGGACGTCACCATCAGCTTCTGGCACGGCTGGAGCCAGGACTCCGAGGTGAAGGCGATCAACGACAACATCGCCGCCTTCGAGAAGGCCCACCCGAACATCCACGTCAAGACGACCGGCAACATCGCCGACGACAAGGTCAACCAGGCGCTGCGGGCCGGCGGCGACGCGGCCCCCGACGTGGTCTCCTCCTTCACCACCAACAACGTCGGCATGTTCTGCTCGACCAAGGCCTTCGCCGACCTCAAGCCCTTCCTCGCCAAGGACAACATCGACGCGGCCAAGACCTTCCCGGCCGCGATGCTCAACTACACGCAGTACCAGGGCAACCAGTGTTCGCTGCCGCTGCTCGGCGACGCCTTCGGCCTGTACTACAACAAGGCCGCCTTCGCCGCCGCCGGCATCACCGCCGCGCCGAAGACCTTCAGCGAGTTCGCCGCCGCCGCGGCCGCGCTGACCGTCCCCGAGGGCGACGGCTACAAGCAGCTCGGCTTCATGCCGCTCTACCACGGCTACGAGTCGACCACCGAGCACTTCCTCGGCCAGTGGGGCCCCAGCTACTTCGACGGCTCCGGCAAGTCGAACCTCGCCACCGACCCCAAGATCGCCTCGATGCTGACCTGGCAGAAGGGCCTGGTCGACAAGCTCGGCGGCTACGACAAGCTGGACAAGTTCCGCGCCACCTTCGGCGAGGAGTTCAGCGCCAAGAACCCCTTCCACACCGGCCAGGTCGCGATGGCCATCGACGGTGAGTGGCGGACCGCTTCGCTCGCCGAGAACAAGCCCGACTTCGAGTGGGCCACCGCGCCGTTCCCGGTGCCGGACGACCAGGTCGACACCTACGGCCGCGGCTACCAGACCGGCACCATCGTCGGCATCGCCAGCACCAGCAAGAAGCAGGCCGCCGCCTGGGAGCTGGTCAAGTTCCTGACCACCGACACCGACGCGGTGGTCAGCTTCGCCAACGCGATCCACAACGTGCCGAGCACCTTCGACGCGCTCAACTCGCCGAAGCTGATCAGCGACGCGAACTTCAAGACCTTCCTGGACATCGCCAAGAACCAGCACTCCGGCACCACGCCGGCGAGCGTCAACGGCGGCGCGTACATCGTGTCGCTGCAGAACCTCGGCTACGCCTACGAGTCCGGTCAGCAGAAGGACCTCCCGGCCGGCCTGACGGCCACCGCCAAGGAGATCGACGCCGCCATCGCCCAGGCCAAGTAGCCAGCGGCCCACGGAGCTCCCATGTCACTCGCGTTCGGCACCCGCAAGGGCCCCGGATCGACCGACCCGGCGGCGCCCTCCACGCAGCACCTGCTGCGCCGGAAGCGCCGCCGGGAGGCGGCCCGCACCCTCGCCTTCCTCTCCCCCTGGCTGATCGGCTTCGGCGTCTTCTTCCTGTACCCGCTGATCTCGACGGTCTACTTCTCCTTCACCAAGTACAACGGCTTCGGCTCGCCGGCCTTCACCGGCCTGCAGAACTGGGACTACGTCTTCAACGACCTCCCGGCGTTCTGGCAGGGCCTGCGCAACACCGTCTGGCTGGTCTTCATCATGGTCGGCCTGCGGGTGGCCTTCGGCCTCGGCATCGGCCTGCTGATCACCAAGGTCAAGACCGGCGCCGGCTTCTTCCGCACCGCGTTCTACCTGCCGTACCTGGCACCGCCGGTGGCCGCGACCGTCGCCTTCGCCTTCCTGCTCAACCCCGGCACCGGCCCGGTCAACCACTTCCTCGGCGAGATCGGACTGCCGCAGCCCGGCTGGTTCTCCGACCCGTCCTGGTCCAAGCCCTCGCTCACCATGCTCGCCATGTGGGGGATCGGCGACCTGATGGTCATCTTCATGGCGTCCCTGCTGGACGTCCCGAAGGAGCAGTACGAGGCCGCCGAACTGGACGGCGCCGGCCCGCTCCAGCGGTTCCGGTTCGTCACCCTGCCGAACATCTCGCCGATCATCATGTTCGCGGTGGTCACCGGCGTCATCCAGACCATGCAGTACTACACGCAGGCGATCGTCGCCGGGAAGGTCGCCGGCGGCAACGCGGGCAACTCCGGGCAGCAGTTCGAACCCGGCTACCCGCAGGGCTCCACCTGGACCCTGCCGCAGATGGTCTACAACCTCGGCTTCCAGCGCTTCAACTACGGCGCGGCGTGCGTCGTCGCCCTGGTGCTGTTCGCCATCTCGATGGCGGTCACCTCGATCCTGCTCCGCCGCAAGTCCGGCTTCATGTCGAACGACGACTAGGGCCCAGTGAGGACACGATCATGACTCTCAGCTCCACCCTCACGGCGCAGGCCCCCGCGAAGGGGCCCGCCAGGCGCGGCGCCCCCACCGCCGCCGCCCGCGCCGCCCGCCGCCGCGCGCTGCTCAACTGGGTGGCCGTGCACTCGCTCGCCATCGCCGCCACGCTGTTCTTCCTGCTGCCGTTCGTCTTCGCCTTCCTCACCTCCGTCATGACGGACAACCAGGCGCTCACCACGGACTACTGGCCGACCTCCTGGGAGTGGGGCAACTACGCCAAGGTCTGGAACACGCCCGGCTTCCTCACCTGGTGGCGCAACACCCTGCTGTACGCCGGCCTCGGCACCGCGCTGACCATCGTCTCCAGCCTGCCGGTGGCCTACGCGCTCGCCAAGTTCCGCTTCCGGGGCCGCAATCTGGCGCTGATGGCCGTCATCTCGATGATGATGCTGCCGCCGCAGGTCACCATCATCCCGATGTACCTGTTCTGGGCGAAGGAGCTCGGGCTGAGCGGCTCGCTCTGGCCGCTGATCATCCCGATGGCCTTCGGGGACGCCTTCTCCATCTTCCTGCTGCGGCAGTTCCTGATGACCATCCCCAAGGAGTACATCGAGGCGGCCCGGATCGACGGCTGCGGCGACCTGCGCACCCTGCTCAAGGTCGTGCTGCCGATGGCCAAGCCGGCCATCGCCGCCGTCGCCCTGTTCCAGTTCTTCTACTGCTGGAACGACTACTTCGGCCCGCAGATCTACGCCAGCAACAAGCCCGACGCCTGGACCCTCTCCTACGGCCTGGAGTCGTTCAAGGGCGCCCACCACACCAACTGGAACCTCACCATGGCCGCCACCCTGCTGGTGATGGCGCCGGTGATCGTCCTCTTCTTCTTCGCACAGAAGGCCTTCATCGAAGGCGTGACACTGACAGGGGTCAAGGGCTGATGTCCGCACTGAAGTTGGCCATCGTGGGTGGCGGTTCGACGTACACCCCCGAACTCATCGACGGTTTCGCCCGGCTGCGCGACACCCTGCCGATCGCCGAACTCGTCCTGATCGACCCGGCCGCCGACCGGCTGGAGCTGATCGGCGGGCTGGCCCGGCGGATCTTCGCCAAGCAGGGGCACGGCGCCGTGGTCACCACGACGACCGACGTCGAGGCGGGCGTCGCCGACGCCGACGCGGTGCTGCTGCAGCTGCGGGTCGGCGGGCAGGCGGCCCGCAACCAGGACGAGACCTGGCCGCTGGAGTGCGGCTGCGTCGGCCAGGAGACCACCGGGGCGGGCGGCCTGGCCAAGGCCCTGCGCACGGTGCCGGTGGTGCTGGACATCGCCGAGAAGGTCCGACGGACCAACCCCGACGCGTGGATCATCGACTTCACCAACCCGGTCGGCATCGTCACCCGGGCGCTGCAGCGCGCCGGGCACAAGGCCGTCGGCCTGTGCAACGTCGCGATCGGCTTCCAGCGGCGGTTCGCCGGGCACCTCGGCGTCGACCCCGAGCTGATCCGCCTCGACCACGTCGGCCTCAACCACCTCACCTGGGAGCGCGGCGTCACCCTGCTCGACGCCCCGGGCGCGACCACCGGGCGCGAGGTGCTGCCGGAGCTGCTCACCGGCTTCGGCAAGGAGATCGCGGACGACATCCGGCTGCCGCGGCGCGTCGTCGAGCGCCTCGGCGTGGTGCCCTCCTACTACCTGCGGTACTTCTACCAGCACGACCTGGTCGTGGAGGAGCTGAAGGTCAAGGGCTCCCGGGCCGCCGAGGTCGCCGAGATCGAGCGGCAGCTGCTGGAGATGTACGCCGACCCGGCCCTGGACACCAAGCCGGAGCTGCTCGGGCAGCGCGGCGGCGCGTTCTACTCCGAGGCCGCCGTCCAGCTGATCTCCGCCCTGCTGGGCACCGGCGGCGGGACGTCCGTGCAGGTGGTGAACGCCCGCAACGACGGCGTGCTGCCGTTCCTGCCCGACGACGCCGTGATCGAGGTGCCCGCCGAGGTGGACGCCGCCGGCGTGCGCCCGCTGCCGCAGCGCCCCGTCGAGCCGCTGTACGCCGGCCTCATCGCCGCGGTGACCTCGTACGAGCGGCTCGCCCTCGACGCCGCCCTGCACGGCGGCCGCGACCGGGTCTTCGACGCCCTGCTCGCCCACCCGCTGGTCGGCCAGATCGAACTCGCCGACCAGCTGACGGACCGGCTGCTCGCCCACAACCGCGAGCACCTCGCCTGGGCCTGACGTGCCCGTTCCGTCCGGCCCGCGCCCCCGGCCGCCGTCGCCGCCGACCGCGGCGACGGCCCGCCGGGCCGCGAGGAGACCGACCACCCCCGGCCGGGGACAACGGCCGGGCCACGTACGAGCCGCGGGGACCTCATGACCCACCAGCCCGAACCACTACTGCCCGGCGTTCTCGCCATCGACGCGGGCAACTCCAAGACCGACGTCGCCCTGATCGGCGCCGACGGCACCGTGCTCGGCGCCGCCCGGGGCGGCGGCTTCGCACCGCAGAAGATCGGTGGCGCGGCGGCCGTCGCCGGCCTCGCGCCGCTGGTCGAGGAGGCGGCCACCGCTGCCGGGCTGACCTTCCGCAGCGGTGTGCTGACCACCCACGTCAGCGCCTGCCTCGCCAACGCCGACCTCCCGGTGGAGGAGGCCGCCCTGCGCACCGCCCTGGAGTCGCACCCCTGGGGCCTCAGCAACACCGTCGTCAACGACACCTTCGGCCTGCTGCGGGCCGGCACCGACGGCCCGCGCGGCGTGGCCGTCGTCTGCGGGGCCGGCATCAACTGCGTCGGCCTGCTGCCCGACGGCCGCACCGCCCGGTTCCCCGCCCTCGGCGAGCTGACCGGCGACTGGGGCGGCGGCAGCGGCCTCGCCGTCAGCAGCATGTGGCACGCCGTCCGCGCCGAGGACGGCCGCGGCGGCCCGACCGGGCTCGCCCGCGCCATCGCCGAGCACTTCGGCCTGCCGGACACCGGCACCGTCGCCGAGGCCATCCACCTCGGGCACCTGCCCTTCGGGCGGCTGCACGAGATCGTCCGGGTGCTGTTCGCGGTGGCGGAGACCGGCGACCCGGTCGCCCTGGAGCTGATCGACCGGCAGGCCGACGAGATCACCCGGCTCGCCGTCGTCGCGCTGCGCCGCCTGGACCTGCTGGACGAGCCCACCCCGCTGGTGCTCGGCGGCGGGGTGCTCTCCTCCCGGCAGCCGCTGCTGCTCGACAACCTGACGGCGCGTCTGGCCGCGGCGGCGCCGCTGGCCGAGCCGCGGGTCGTCGTGGCGCCGCCGGTGCTGGGCGCCGCGCTGCTCGGCCTCGACCACCTCGCGGCCGGGCCGGCGGCCCAGGCCCGGGTGCGCGAGGCGTACGACCCGGCCCACCCGGTCGCCGCATGACCCATCGCAGGCCCCCGAGACTCCGCCCCCGACAGGTCCGCACACCCGTCGGGGGCGGTCCTCGTGCGGCGGGCGCCGGGGGCGGTGGCGGCGCGGGTGCCGGGCCTTCTCCCGGCGACCGCGGCCGCGCAGCCGTGTCGTCGCCGCGGCCTTTTCCGCCACCGTGACCGCGGCCGCGCGAGAAGTCGGACCGGCCGACTTCCCGCGCCGTACGGCCTTGACCTCAACCGCACTTCATGGTGTGGGATGGGCATCGACGGCGGCGCACGCCGCCGGGGATCGTGGCCGGTCGAACGACGCGGTCGATGCCCCGTCCGTAGGGTGACGACCGGCCTCGGGCCAGTGGGCCGCCTCCGCACCCGATCGTGCCGGAGGCGGCCCCGGGCCCCGTCCGGCCGGGTCGGCTCGCCCGATCCGGTCGACAGGGCGGCCGCCGATGGCGCAGAGTCGCGGCATGCCCCGACTTCCGCTGCCGTCCCTCCCGGCCCACTACCGGAGCCGGGCCGCCACCCCGGCCGACGCACCGGCGATCCACCGGCTGGTCGCCGCCCGCGAACGCGAGTTGCCCGGCGGCGCCGGCGGCGGGGCCGAGAACGCGGTCGACGGCGTGGCCGCCGACCTGGCCCTGCCCGGTCTGGACCCGGCCCGCGACACGCTGCTGGTGCTGGACGCGGCGGGCACCGTGGTCGCCCGGGCCTGGGTGCACGGCGGTAGGCGGAGCAAGGTGGACGTCCACCCGGCGCACCGGGGACAGGGGTTGGGCGGCGCGCTGCTCGACTGGGTCGAGGCGCGGGCCCGGGAGCTGGGCAGCGAGCGGCTCTCGCAGACCGTCCGGGACGGCGACCGCGCCGCCGACGCGCTGCTGCGTTCGCGCGGGTACGGGCCGTTCGTCACGCAGTGGCTGCTGGAGATCGCGCTGCCCGCCGGGCCGGCGGCGCCCGTACCACCGGACGGGATCACCGTCCGGCCGTTCCGCGCCGGCGACGAGCGGGCCGCGTACCGGCTCACCGAGGACGCGTTCGACGAGTGGCAGGTGCGGCGCAAGCCCTACGAGGAGTGGGCGCGGCACACCGTCGAGCGGGACACCTTCGCGCCCGCGCTCTCGCCGGTCGCGTTCGCGGCCGGGGAGATGGTCGGCGCGGTGCTGTCGCTGGACCTGCCGGAGACCGGCGAGGGCTACATCGAGCGGGTCGCGGTCCGGCGGGACCACCGCGGCCGGGGCGTCGCCCGGGCGCTGTTGCGGGAGGCGTTCGCCGCGTTCCACCGGCGCGGCCGGCGGGCGTGCACGCTGTGGACGCACTCGGAGACCGGCGCGCTCGCGCTGTACCAGCGGGTGGGGATGACCGTCCGGCTCGGCTCGACGGTGTACGGCAAGCCGCTCCACCCGGGCGGGGCCGGCGGGCCGGCCCGATCGGGCGCATGAGCCGGCCGTTCGGACCCGCCGGGAAGTTACCGTTCGGTAGGATCCGGGCCGGGGTCGTCGATCGACGCAGGAGCAGGGGGCGCACACGATGGAGCAGCGACGGACCGCGGTGGTGTCGGGCGGCGGGACGGGGATCGGCCGGGCCGTCGCCGCCGAACTCGCCGGACGCGGTTACCGGGTGGCGATCGTCGGACGACGGGCCGAGGTGCTGGCGAAGGCCGCCGGGGAGATCGGGGGCGACGTGGTGCCGGTCGCGGCCGACCTCACGGTGGCCGCCGAGGTCGCGGCGGCGGCCGAGGCGATCGCGGCACTCGGCCCGGTGGACGTGCTGGTCAACAACGCGGGCGCGGTGATCACCCCGCCCGCCGACGCCTCCCTCGAAGCCCTGGCCGAGGCCTGGCGGCGGGACCTGGACACCAACCTCCTGTCCGCCGTCCTGCTCACCGGCGCGCTCGCCGACCGGCTGCGCCGACCGGGCGGCCGGGTGATCCTGATCAGCTCCGCCGCCGCCCAGCGCGGCGGGGCCGGCCCGCACTCGGCCGGTTCCTACGCCGCCGCCAAGGCCGCCCTGCACGGCTGGGGCTTCGGCCTCGCCCGGCAGTTCGGCCCGGAGGGCATCACCGTCAACATGCTCGCCCCCGGCTACGTCGAGTCCACCGAGATCTTCGGCAGCGGCTGGACGCCGGAGTTCCACGCCGACAAGATCGCCGCCACCCTGGTCGGCCGGGCCGGCACCCCGGAGGACGTGGCGGCGGCCGTCGCCTACCTGGCCTCCCCGGAGGCCGGCTACGTCACCGGCCAGGTCATCGGTGTCAACGGCGGCGCCGTCCTGGGGCGTTGAGGCCGATCAGCGGACCCGCACCGGGCGGGCCGGTCCCGCCCGGTGCGGACCCATCGGCGGGCCGGCGGCTCCCGGGCCGGGCGCCTCACCACCGGCTTGCTACGCCAACCCGCGCCAGCTGCGGCCGGAACAGCGAACCCGCGCGCGGCCGGGCGCCCTCGCGCGGGACCGGGCGACGACTGGCCGGGGCCCGGGCGGGCGCGGGGGCGGGCCCGGGAGCGGGCCCGGGGGTCAGCGGCGGCCGGCCGCCAGGAGGGCGGGGAGGGTGGCGAACTTGACCCGGGGGCGGCCGGCGGCCTCACCGAGGGCGCGTTCGGCGCGGTCGATGGCCCGCAGCTGCTTCAGCCCGACGGCGTCCGGCCGCCGGCTGCGGACCAGCCGGGCCAACTCCCGTCGGGTGCCGGACGAATCGGGCAGCGCACCGGCCGCGGCATCGTCCAGCAGGGCGTCCACGGTCTCCTGCGCGCAGGCCCGGTTGGCCCCGATCCCGCCGGACGGGCCGCGCTTGGCCCAGCCCACGACGTAGGTGCCGGGCAGCGGCCGGCCGGTCTCCGGGTCGATCACGCGGCCGCCCCGGTGCGGCACGGCCGCGGCGGCGGCGTCGAAGGGCAGACCGGGCACGGGGACGCCCCGGTAGCCGATGGACCGCACCACCAGCCCGGCCCGGAGGGTGCCGTGCTCGCCGGTGGGTTCGGCACGCGGACCGTCGGGGCCGGCCACGAGCGCCGTCCCGCCGAGCCGGACGCCCTCGACGCGGCCCGTGCCCAGGAGTTCGGTGGGCGCGGCGAAGAAGCGCAGCACGATCCGGCGGCCGGGGCGCGGCGGCTCGCCGCCGTCGACGTGCTCCAGCGGCAGCCCGGCGAGCAGCGCGGCCTTCGAGCCCTCCGGCGCGGCGGCGATCGCGGCGCGGACCTCGGGGTGGTCCTCGACGACGAGTTCGACGCCGGGCAGGTGCTGGAGCGCGAGGAACTCGGACCGCGTCCAGGCCGCCTGCTCGGGCCCCCGGCGGGCGAGCAGCACCACCTCCCGCACCCGGCTGTCCCGCAGGGCGGCGAGGGCGTGGTCGGCGATGTCGGTCGCGGCGAGCCGGTCCGGGTCGAGCAGCAGGATCCGGGCGACGTCCACGGCGACGTTGCCGTTGCCGACGACGACCGCCCGCTCGGCGGAGAGGTCGACGGCCTCGGCCGGGACGGTCGGGTCGGCGTTGTACCAGCCGACGAAGGTGGTGGCGGGCAGGCTGCCGGGGAGGTCCTCGCCGGGCAGGCCGAGCCGGCGGTCGGTGGCGGCGCCGACCGCGTACACGACCGCGTGGTGGTGGGCGGCCAGTTCGGCGTGGCTGAGGTCCTTGCCGATCTCGACGTTGAGGTGGACCCGCAGCCGGGGGTGGTGGAACACGCTCGCGAAGCTCTCGGCGATTCGCTTGGTCGACTGGTGGTCGGGGGCGACGCCGTGCCGCAGCAGGCCGCCGGCGACCGGCAGCCGGTCGATCATGGTGATCTCCGCGCCGGTGGTGCGCAGCAGCGACTGGGCGGTGTAGCTCGCGGACGGGCCGGTGCCGACGATCGCTATCCGCAGCGGCCCGAGGTCGTCCGGCAGGCTCCGGGGGAAGGTCGGCGCCCCCCAGCTGTGGTCGGCCGGGTGGTCCCGGTAGTAGTCGCGGTTGAGCTCCCCGAAGACGGTGTCGGGGCCGGCGAGCCGGTCGACGGGGTAGACGGCGTCGACCGGGCAGGCGTCCGCGCAGGCGCCGCAGTCGATGCAGGCGACCGGGTCGATGAAGAGCATGTCGGTACTGCCGAACTCCGGCTCGTCCGGGGTGGGGTGGATGCAGTTGACCGGGCAGACGGACACGCACGAGGCGTCGTTGCAGCAGGTCTGGGTGATCGCGTAGGCCATGGCCGGGTGGGGTCCTCGCTGCGTGGGGGGGCGGTCGGGTCACGCCGGGTCGGGTCGGGCGCAGGCGTCGAGCCGGTCGGCGCGGGCGTCGGCCGGCTCTCGGGGTCGGGACGAATCGGGGACGAATCGGGGTCGGGACGGGGTCGGGACGGGGCGGCGTCGCGGTCGCGTCGGCGAGCGCCGGCTCGGGTCGGCTCGGGTCGGCTCGGGTCGGCTCGGGTCGGCTCGGGTCAGAGCATGTCGACGCGGCGGTAGACCGCGGCCGCGGAGCTGTTGAGCAGCCCGGCCTCGCCGAGGAAGGCCATCAGGTGGCTGGAGCTGGTGCGCATCATCGCCTTGCGGTGCTGGTTGGCCCGCACCTCGGCCAGCGCCCGCTCGGTGTCCAGCCCGGCGGCCCGGTACACGCCCCGGTGGACCATGCTGCTGACGATGACGTAGGCCGCCACCGCGATGCCGGTCCCGGCGGCCCGCCGACGGGCGCGGCCGGCGCCGCGCAGCCGCTCGCGGATCTCCTGGCGGGCGAACTTCATGTGCCGCGATTCCTCGACGACATGGATCCGGGACGTCCCGCGGACGATGTCCAGGACGTTCTCGCCGCGCATCCAGTCGCGCTGCATGACGTCGAGCACCTCTTCGGCCACCAGGATCCCGCCGTAGGCGAGTTCACCCTTGGCGGTGGCCTTGAAGAGGCGGCCGGCCTGGGCGATCACCGCGGCCGGCCGGTACTGCGGGACGCCCATCTTCTCGCAGGCGCGCGCGAACATGATCGAGTGCCGGCACTCGTCGGCTATCTCGGTGAGGGCGAAGCGGAACTCCGCGCTGGCCGGGTTCTTCAGGTACTGGTCGCGCAGCACCATCTGCTGCAGGATCATCTCGAACCAGATGCCGGTGGTCATGATCGAGCAGACCTCGTGCCGGGTGAGGGTGACCCGCTGCCGCTCGGTCATCTCGTCCCACAGCCGGGTGCCGTAGAGCGTGCTCCACTCGGGGTTGAGCCCGTAGCCGTCCTCGGGGAGCGGTGCGTCCCAGTCGATCTCGGTCGCCGGGTCGTAGGAGAGGGTCGCGGCCGAGTCGAGCAGTCGCTTCGAGACGTCGTCGTCGGCCGAGGTGTGAGCGTGGATCCCTGCTGCCGTGCCGGGGTGAGCCATGGCTGCCTCCAGGTGCGTGCCCTGCGCGGGGTTCCCGCCCGCCCCGCTTATTAGACGGAGAGTACAATAAGAGGCCGGGCGCGAGAAGCCCTCGCGCACCGGCCTCCGGCGGAACCCGGGCGGCGCGTCAGCACGGCGGCCCGCCAGGCGTCGCGTCCCCTCGGGCGTTGCGGGCCGTCAGGCGTGGCAGACCGTCAGGCGTTGTGGTCCCTCGGGCGTTGCGGTCCCTCAGGCTCCTGGGGGTTTCACGCGTTCGGGCTGAGCGCCAGCCGGAGTGCCCCGGCGGCCTCCGCCGTGGCCTCGCGGAACCGCCGGCCTATCCCCAGGTAGTTGATGTAGCCGTGGATCAGGTCGGGCTGGCGGCTGAGCGCGACCACCACGCCCGCCTCGCGCAGCCGCTCGGCGTACGCCTCCCCCTCGTCGCGCAGCGGGTCGAAGCCCGCGGTGGCGATGTACGCGGGCGGCAGGCCGGTCAGGTCGGGGGTGAGCAGCGGGGAGAGCCGGGGGTCCGAGCGGTCCACGCCCTCGGGTGCGTAGTGGTCGGCGAACCAGTCCATGTGCGCGCTGGTGAGGAGGAACCCGTCGGCGAACAGCTCCCGGGACGGCCGGTGCCGGGAGGCGTCGACGGCCGGGTAGAAGAGCAGCTGGAACGCGGGCGCGGGCCCGCCGCGCCGGACCGCCAGCTGGGCGGTGACGGCCGCCAGGTTGCCGCCGGCGCTGTCGCCGCCGACCGCGATCCGGTCCGGGTCCACGCCGAGGTCGGCGGCCTCGGCGTGGGCGTGGTCGAAGGCGGCCAGCGCGTCGTCCACGGCGGCCGGGAAGACGTGCTCCGGGGCCAGCCGGTACTCGACCGAGAGCACCCGGACACCCGCGTGCCGGGCGAGGAAGCGCGCGGTGTTGTCGTGGCTGGTCCGGGTGCCGAGCACCCAGCCGCCGCCGTGGAAGAAGACCAGCAGCCCGGACGGGGCGGCCAGGCCGTCCGGCGTGTACAGGGTGGCCGGCAGTTCGCCGTACTCGACCGGGATCCGGATCTCGCGGGTGGCCACCGGCTCGATCACCGGACCGCTCACCAGGTGGCGGCCGTGGTCCAGCCCGACCCGCGACGCCGCCACTCCGGCGGGCCTGACCAGGTGGTTCCCGGAGATCCGCTGGAGGCTCAGCAGCAGTTGGGCGTCGAGGGCCAGCCGCTGGCCGTCCCGTCGGACGGGCGCCCCGGCGATCAGCCGGCGCAGCGGCCGCGGCAGCGCGTAGGCCGCGCGGACGGCGGCGGCCTGCGCACGGACCCGGACCGGGATCGGGGCCGGTGCCGGTGCCGGTGCCCGGGTCGGGATCGTCATGGTGCCTCCTGCGTGGTCGGGGCCCGGGCCGGCCGCTCGCGGTGGCCGGCACGACGGCTCGGGATCGAGGCGGCTCAGCGTAGTGTTACTCGCCGGTTCGGCCCAGCGGGCCCCTTCGTGTGTCCGGTCGGTGACGGCCCGGGCCTCGCGGGCCGGGACGGGCCCCGGCCCGGCGCACCGACCACACCCCGAGCCCGTGGGACACCCCGGCAACGCCTGACGGGACACCTCGGCCCGGGCCCCGCACAGGCCCCGGCCCGACCGCCGCCGGTAGCCCGCCGTGACTGGCGGCGACGCGCGCCGGAGGGATGATGGAGAAGCCCCGGGCCAGGCAGCGGGGAGTACGGACCGGCGCGCTCGCGGCCGGAGGAGAGGAGCGACCGGATGAGCACGGTGGACCTCCTCCCCCTCGGCCCCCGGTCACCGGTGGGCCGCGCCCGGCACCCGGTCCCCCCGGCGGACGCCGGCTCTGCCGCCGCCCCTGCCCGGCGGGCGGTGACCCGGCGGCCCGGCGACGGCGCGGCAGCACATCACCCGGACGGGGGCCTGCGGCGGCACGCGGCCCGACGGCCGGAGGGAGGGTGACCATCGGACGGACGGACGAACCGCAGACGGCCGAGACCGCACGACACATCCGAGGTGCGCACCATGGACAGCCGACGACCCCCCTTCGTCGACAGCGCGGCCGGTGCCCTGCTGGACGCGGACGGCAGGATCGTCCGCTGGACCCGGGAGGCCGAGCAGCTGCTGTCCCTGCCCGCCTCCGAGGTCTGCGGCCGCCCGGTCCGTGAGCTGCTGGCCGACCCGGCCACCTGGACCGCCCTGCTGGCCGAACGCCGGACCGAGCGCGCGGCGGCAGCTGAGCGGGCGGCCTCCGCCGAGCCGGCGGCGCCGCAGTCCCCGGAGCAGTCCTCCGACACCTGGTCCGGCACCGCGCTGGTGCGCTCCGGCCGGGGCGAGGAGCTGGGGATCGTCTTCCAGGTGCTCCCGCTGGAGGACAGCGACGGCCGGAAGCCGTCCGGCGCGGCCCGGTACTTCCTGCTCGGCGCCCCCGCCGAACTCGTCACCCAGTGGCGGCAGGACCAGGCGTTCACCCGGGAGCTGTTCCTCCAGGACCGGGTGGGCCTCGCCGTGTTCGACACCCAGCTGCGACTGGTCAGGACCAACACCCACCTGCTCCCCTACTCCGGCCTCCCGCCGGACCTGACCGGACGGCGCCTCGGGGACTTCCTGGAGCCCGAGGGCGCCGAGGCGGTCGAAGCGCAACTGCACGAGGTGCTGCGGACGGGCCGGCCGCTGGTGATCTCCGGGGAGCTGGTGCGGACGATCGAGGAGCCGGGCGGCGGCGCGGCGATGGCGATCTCGGCCTTCCGACTGCAGGCCGCCGACGGCCAGGTGATCGGGGTGACGGCGCTGTTCACCGACGTCACCGCGCTCCACCGCTCCGGCGAGCGGCTCGCCGTGCTGCACCGCGCGACGGCGGCGGTCGGCGGATCGCTCTCGGTCACCGGCACCGCCGGGGACCTCGCCGCCGTCCTGGCGCCCGGGCTGGCCGACCTGGCCGTGGTCGAGATCGCCGAGGCGGTGTTCACCGGCGAGGAGCCGGCGCCCGGCCGGGACGGCCGGCTGCTGCTCCGCCGGACCGCCGTCACCGGGGACGCGGACCTGCTGGAGGACGCGGGACTGGACCGGGTGGCGGAGACGACTGCCGTGGAGTTCGACACCGAGGGCTCACCGATCGCCCCCGCCGGCCCTCCTGCCCCGACCACCGCGGACGCCTCCCCGAGCACGGCCGGCACGATGACCGCGCCGCTGCGCGCCCGGGGCAGCCTCCTCGGCCGGGTGACCGTCCACCGCGCCGCCGGCCGCCTCGCCTACGAACCGGCCGATCTGGACCTGCTGCGCGAGATCGCCGCCCGCACCGCCCTCGCGCTGGACAACGCCCGCCGCTACACCCGCGAGCACCGCGCCGCCGTCAGCCTCCAGCGCAGCCTGCTGCCGCCCGCGCACTTCGAGACCGCCGCCGTGACCACCGCCAGCGTCTACCTGCCCACGGACACCGCCAGCGGCGTCGGCGGCGACTGGTTCGACGTGATCCCGCTCTCCTCGGCCCGGGTCGCGCTGGTCGCCGGGGACGTGGTCGGCCACGGGCTGGAGGCCAGCGCCACCATGGGCCGGCTGCGCACCGCCGTCCGGACCCTCGCCGACCTCGACCTGGAACCCGACGAGCTGCTGGCCCATCTCGACGACCTGGTCTGCCAGTTGCTGATCGAGGGCGAGAGGCCGGAGGAGGACGGTGAGTGGCCCGCCGGTCAGCGGACCGGCCCGTTCGGCGCCACCTGCGTCTACGCCGTCTACGACCCGGTCTCGCGGCGGTGCGCGATGGCCTCCGCCGGACACCCGCCGCCCGCCGTCGCGGCGCCGGACGGCACCGTCGAGTACGTGCCGGTGCGCCCGGGCCCGCCGCTGGGCGTCAGCGGTCTGCCGTTCGAGGTGGCGGAGGTCGAGCTGGCGCCGGGAAGCGTACTGGCGCTCTACACCGACGGGCTGATCGTGGGGTACGGGGGCGACCTCGACGAGGGGCTGGCCGAACTGCGCAGCCGGATGGCCCGCCCCGGCGCCGCCGCCGCACCGCTGCGGGAGCTCGGCCGCGCCATCGTCGACGGTCAGCCGGCGCACCGGCTGGCCGACGACGTCACCCTGCTGCTCGCCCGCACCCGGGCGGTGCCGACCGACGCCACCGCCACCTGGTCGGTGGGGGCCGACCCGGCGGCCGTCGCCCGGGTCCGCGGGAGTGCGACGGCGCGGCTGCGCGACTGGGGCCTGGAGGAGCTCGTCTTCACCACCGAGCTGGTGCTGAGCGAGCTGATCACCAACGCCATCCGCTACGCCGGCGGCCCGGTCGAGGTGCGGCTGATCCTGGCGGAGCGGCTGACCTGCGAGGTCTCAGACCCCAGCGCCACCCAGCCGCGGATGCGCCGGGCCCGGCTCACCGACGAGGGCGGCCGGGGCCTGTACCTGGTCGCCCAGCTCACCAGCCGCTGGGGCAGCCGCTACACCCGCAACGGCAAGACCATCTGGGCCGAGCAGGAGCTGCCGTAGCCACCCCGGCCCGGGCCCGGGCCCGCCCAGGATGGCGAAGGCCCAGGATGGCGAAGGCCCGGGACGGCGAAGGGCCGGTCGACCCGACGGAGTGTCGGGCCGACCGGCCCTCGTGCGGCCGCGCGGAAGCGGGCCGGGGGGATCAGACCGGGAACCAGCCCGGGGATCAGGCCGAGAAGTAGCCGATCAGATCGGCGACCACGTCGGTCGAGCCCCACTGGTTGGCGAACGACACCCGGCCGTCCACCACCGGGACCATCACCAGGGCCGACACCACCGTGCCCGGCCGGTAGTTGATGTTCGAGGCGTCCGGCCGGTCGATCCCGTGCGGATAGACCGTCAGGAAGCTGGTCTCGGTGGGCCAGACCGTCGTGACGTTCAACAGCACCGAGGTGACGCCGGTCGCGGGCACGCCCTCCACGCCGGCCACCTTCAGGCTCACCATGTCCTCCGCCCCGCCCAGCGCACCGGCGCGGGCGCCCTCGCCGTCCCGGGTGTCCAGCAACCGCACCAGCCGGGCCGCCGAGTAGCTCGCGCCCGTACCGCCGTAGTAGCCGACGACGTCGACGCCGAGGTCGACGGAGCCCCAGGCGTTGCGGATGTCCACCTTCCCGTTCACCACCGGCACGGTCACCAGGTTCGACACGTTCTGCCCGGCGGTGAAGTTCAGGTTGGACGCGTCGGGCGCCGCCTGACCGTTCGGGTAGACCGTCACATAGCCGACCTGTGAGGGGTTGACGGCCGTCACGCTCATCACGACCGCCGTGACGCCGGTCGCCGGGACCCCGCCCACGCCGGTCACCTGGAGCGGCACCACGCCGCCCCCGCCGACCCGGCCGGCGGGAGCGCCGACGCCCGAGACGGTGTTCAGGATGCGCGCCGGGGTGACCGGGCTCAGCAGGGCGCCGGCCCCGCTGTCGGTGTAGTACCCGGCGATGTCGACGCCGAGGTCGACGGAGCCCCACGCGTTGCGGAGGTCCACCTTCCCGTTCGCCGGCGGCACGGTCACCAGGTTGGGCACGTTCTGCCCGGCCGCGAAGCTCACCGTCGGCAGGTCGGGCACCGCCTGGCCGCTCGGGTACACCGAGACGGCGCTGTTCTGCGAGGGGTTGACCGCCGTCACGTTCATCACGACCGCCGTGACGCCGGTGGTGGGGACGCCGCCCACGCCGGTCACCTGGAGCGACACCACGCCGCCCTGGCCGAGCCGGCCGGCGGGAGCACCGACGCCCGAGACGGTGTTCAGGATGCGCGCCGGGGTGACCGGGACGAACCGGCCCTTCGCCGCCGCCACCGCGGGCGTCACGGTGAACGCCTTGGTGAGGCCGCTGCCCGTGCCGCCCGCGTCCAGCAGCAGGTCGTAACTCCCCGGCTCCAGGCCGTTGGTGTCGACCAGGACGGTGAGCGACGTGCTGTCCGGGCTGACCGAGATGGGCTTGACGAACGGCTGGGTGCTGCTCCAGGAGCCGTTGCGGCTCAGCTTCACCTTGGATCCCAGGGTGAGGTTGCTGCCGCGCAGCACGGCCTGGGTCTGCGTCCCGGCCGCGCCGGTCGCGGGACTGATCGAGCCGAGGACCTCCACCCGGGGCCTGCTGCAGTCGAAGACGCCGCAGGCTCCCTGCATGCTGTACTCGACCGGCGTCGCCGCCTTCGCCGCGCTGACCACCAGGACGGCCTGCCCCGCGGCGGCGCTCTGGGTGGTCTGGCAGCGGGTGCCGAACTGGCCGTAGCTGCCGCTGCACTGGTAGCTGAGGTCGTAGCCGTCCCACATCGCCGGTCCCACGAGGGAGATGTAGGGCTGGTCCCCACCGACGGCGCTACTGGTGCCGAAGACGCTGAAGGACTGCGACGGCTTCATGTCGATCACCGCGCAGTAGCCGGACGACGACTCGGTGAGCACCCCGCTCCGCACCGGGAAGCCGTCCGCCGGGAGCGGGTGGGCGGTGCACTCCGCGGCCCAGCCGTCCGCCGTACCGACCTTCCAGGTGTCCACGTTGACGTGGATGTCCTTGCCCTGGTAGCCGGCCGCGAGCACCAGCACGGTGTAGGAGGTGGAGCCCGTGACCTTGCAGGAGACACCGCCCTGGACGCAGACGTTCCTGCCGTCCGCGTCGAGGACCTGCGCCTGCACCGAGCCACCGGTCGGCCGCGAGCCCAGCCAGAACTTGTCCGTGGCGGCGGCGGTGACCCGGACGCACCGGGCGTCCAGCGCGGAGTGCAGGTCCATCGGGACGGAGCGGCCACCGGCCGTGGTCGAGACGGGTGCGAGGCAGTCCGCGCTGGGTGAGATGTCCCGGCGGACCAGCTTGTAACTGTCGCCCCACCGCAGGTTGGTCAGCAGCGCCGTGTAGGACACGCCGGCCGTGAGCGGGCAGGTGATGACCGAGCTCGAAGCCGTCGAGCAGGCCACGTTGCCCTGCGGGTCGACCATCTCCAGCGCGGCGTTCAGCTGGTTCTGCGTGTTGGTGTAGTCGGCCATCTCGGCGGTGGAGTGCTGATCGGCGGGCAGGGCCAGGCACGCCTGCGGCAGCTCGTTGGTCAGCGTGACCTCCGCGCCCCAGGAGCCGTCGTACCCGCTCCGCGACCAGGCGGCGCAGCCGGCCGTCTCACCGGTCCGGTGGATCACCAGCTGGTACGCCTGGTTCGCCGTGCCGCTCAGGACGGCGCGGAACGGCGCCGTACCGGTCAGTTTGCAGACGACGTGGTCGCACTGGACCGCACCGGCCGCGTCGTAGACCGTGACACTCGTCCTGCTCCCGCCCGTCGGTGGCCGGTCGAGCAGGTAGAGACCGTTCCCGGAGGCCGTCGGCAGGGTGCGGCAGGCCTGTGCGCCCTGGGCGCCGAAGGTGCCGGTGGCCGGGCCGGAGACCAGGCCGTCGTCCTTGGCCGGGGTGCAGCCCCGGGTCTCCGCGTCCGAGCGGAAGGACATCCCGAACGCGCCGACGCTCGGGCTGCGCCCCTCGACCACCCAGGTGTACGTCCCGGGAGGGAGCTGACAGCCGGCGTGCGTCGCGCAGCCGCCGAACTGCTGGGTGCCGTCGGCGGCGAACAGTCCGCCGTACAGCTCGGACCCGTCGGCCCGGAGCGCGGCGAACGAGTACGGCGCCTGCTCGGTGAACCGCAGCGCACGGCAGCGCGCGACCGGGCTCAGGTCCGGGGCGACGCCGAACGCCTGGGCGTCCACGACCGGGCAGCCCTCCGGGCGGGTGAGCCGCGCCAGGGTGAGGTCGTACGTCTGGGCCGAGCCCCAGACCTGCTGCGTCGTCACCCGGAACGGGGCCGGACCGGCGAGCGTGCAGTCGAGCTCGGTGGACTCGCTCGTGCCGTAGGTGGTGCAGACCCGCTTGCCGGTGGCGTCGTAGACGTCCTCCGCGGTCTGGTAGACCGACGAGTGGAGCCGCAGCACGTCCCCGGCGGCCAGCTCGGCCGGCGCGAAGCAGTGCCCCGACGAGCCGACCGGCAGCTCACCGTGGAACGCGGTCGGAGCGCCGAGCGCGAGGTCGGTGCCGCTCGCCGCCTTGCAGGAACCGGGCGACAGCAGCGGCAGGTACGAGACCGCGAGGCCGTTCTGCTGACCGCTGCCGTCGCGGGCCGTGAGCTTGTACGTCCCGGCCTGGCCGGTGGCGCAGCGCAGCAGCGAACTCCCCCACGTGGGCCCGCCCGACGGGCTCTCGCAGGTCACCGCGGTGCCGTCCGGGGCGGCCAGGGACTGGTAGATCCCCGCTCCGCCACTCGACCCGACGGCCTGGACGAACACGAGGTCCTGGGCCTGCGTCAGGGTGAACGAGAGGGTGGCGCTCTGGTAGCCCCCGAGGGTGCAGGTGACCACCGTCCCCGCGGTCAGCGTCTCCGGGCAGGCGCCGGTCGGCCCGGCCTCCGCGAGCTCGCGGGCCGCAGCCGCCTGCTCGGTCTTCGGGTCCATCGTGGGCGCGGCCTTCGGGCCGGCGGCGGGCGCCGTGCCCGGGCTCGCGGACGGTGCGGCGGGCGTGGCCGGCGAAGCGGCCGACGGCGCGGCGGAGGCCGAGGCGCCCGGCGGTGTGGCCGCCGCCGCGGGGGCGATCTGGCCCACCAGTGCGGCCAGCACGGCGAGCAGCAGGGTCCCCGGAGCGGCGATGCCCGCTCCCCTCCGTCTCTGTCGCACGCGTCTGCCTGACGGCAGCATGCTCATACGTACCCCCCAAGGTCTGGAACGCCCGACTGCCGTGACCGTCACAGCAGCTCCTGGGCAGGCGGAGTCTAGCGACGACGGCCCCGCCTTGATCGCCAATTTCGCGCCCCGCGGGACGCACCGGCGACGCGGAGACGCGGGTCACATCCGTGCGTGTCACAACCCGGCCGCCCAGTCCGTCTCAAGGGGTGCAGGGACGGACGACAACGGAGGAGCACCCCATGGACGCGACTGAGCCTGTTCGCCACCCCGGCCGCCGGGAAGGCCTTCAGGCACCTGATGGCGCTGGGCAGGACGCTCAAGGACGGACCGCTGCCGGCGGCGACGCAGGAGCTGGTGGCGCTGCGGGTGAGCCAGATCAACGGCTGCGCGGTCTGCATCGACATGCACGGCAAGGAGGCCGCGGCCGCCGGCGAGACCGCGGTGCGGCTCAACCTGGTGGCGGCGTGGCGGGAGGCGACGGTCTTCACCGAGGCCGAACGGGCCGCGCTGGAGCTGGCGGAGCAGGGGACGCGGGTCGCGGACGCGGCCGGCGGGGTCGACGACGAGGTGTGGGCGCGGGCCGCCGCGCACTTCGACGAGGAGCAGTTGGCCGCCCTGACGATGCTGGTCTCGCTCATGAACATGGTGAACCGGCTCAACGTCATCACCCGGCAGCCCGCCGGCGAGTACGAGGTCGGTCAGTTCCACTGAGTACGCGACGGGCGGGGGCGACGGGCTCCCGCCCGCGGATGGTTCGGACGATCAGGAGAGGGGATCCGGCGTGAGCAAGGTCGAGGAGTTCGAGGAGCTGCGGTCGCTGCTGTTCTCGATCGCCTACCGCATCCTGGGCAGCGTGAGCGAGGCCGAGGACGCGGTGCAGGAGACGTGGCTGCGCTACGACGGCTCGGCGACCCGGCCCGCGTCGGTCAGGGCCTTCCTGTCGGCGACGGTGACGCGGATCTCGATCGACGTCCTGCGCTCGGCCCGGGTGCGGCGGGAGGCGTACGTGGGCGCGTGGTTCCCCGAGCCGCTGCTGGACGACCCCTACCAGGACCCGGCGCGGTCGGCGGAGCTGGCGGACTCGGTGTCGATGGCGGCGCTGCTGCTGCTGGAGCGACTCAGCCCGCTGGAGCGGGCGGCGTTCGTGCTCCGGGAGGTGTTCGGCTTCGGGTACGACGAGGTGGCGGCGACGGTCGGCCGGTCCGAGGCCGCCTGCCGGCAGCTGGTGGTGCGGGCCCGCCGGCACATGGAGGCCGGACGGCCGCGCTTCGAGGCGGTCCGCACGGAGCAGGAGGAGCTGTCGGCGCGGTTCTTCGAGGCCCTGCGCGAGGGTGATGTGGCCGGTCTGCAGGAGCTGCTGGCCGCCGACGTGACGATGGTCGGCGACGGCGGCGGCAAGACCCCGCAGCTGGCCAGGGCCATCGTCGGCGCCGGGAACGTGGCCCGACTGCTGGCCGCCTTCTTCCCCCGGCTGGCGCTGGTCGACGTGACCTGCGAGCCGCACGAGGTCAACCGCCAGCCGGGCGCGATCCTCCGCGACCGGGACGGCAGGGTGCTGCAGGCGCTGTCGCTCGACGTGCTCGACGGCCGGATCCAGGCCATCCGCCTGGTCCTCAACCCCGACAAGCTCGGCCACCTCGGCCCGGTCGCCGACGCCTGGGCCGTCCACGACGAGGTCCGGAAGGCCGGCCGCCCGAGGCGGTGACCCCCGGGACAACGAGAAGGCCGGTCGGCCCGACGTGAGTCGGGCCGACCGGCCTTCTGCTGGTCTGACGACCAAGTGTGCGCGAGGGGGGAGTTGAACCCCCACGCCCTTTCGGGCACTGGAACCTGAATCCAGCGCGTCTGCCTATTCCGCCACCCGCGCATCTGGGTGATGAGGTAAATCGTAGCCCATCCGCGCGGGTGCTCCGAACCAGGTCAGTGGGGCCGCCGGGATCAGCCGGCGAGGCGCTCCACGATCCAGTCCAGCAGCACGGGGGACCCGTTGCTGTGCACGGTGTTGTCGTCGTCGAAGGCGACCTCGTCCAGGTGGCCCCGGTCGAGGTCCGCGTCGGTGATGGAGAGGTTCACGTCGACGTTCCACCGCACCGGGTCGAAGTCCAGCGCCGCCGCGCTGACGGACGGCACGAAGGCGCCGCTGCGGAAGTCCTCGGAGATCTTCGCCTTCAGCGCGTCCGCGACCTTGCCGAAGGAGTCCAGGGTGCCGCCGGGCGCCCCGTCCAGCGCCGGGACCTCGGTGGTGGTGCTGCGGCGCATCGCCAGGCCGAGGTGCATGCCGCCGATCGGCTGCTCCTCGCCCCGCTCCGGCTGGAAGCGGGCCGTGGCGCTGGCGATCAGGGCCTGCCAGTCGAAGGCGACCTCGCCCGCCGGCAGCGGGCGGCCGACGCCGTCGCGGCGGCCGTTGGAGACGCCCAGCTTGCGCGGGATCGACGGGAACTCGTCGAAGCGCTTGAGGTCCGCCAGGAACTCCTCGCGCAGCGGGCTGGAGGTGGCGACCGGCCCGGAGTACTTGGAGTTCTCCACCCAGGCCCAGAGCAGCTGCTGGGCGGCGGGGCTGCGGATCAGGTCGGCCTGCTTCGCGCCGTCCGGGCCCGCCGGGGTGTAGTCCTCGAAGAAGTAGGCCATCTGCTGGAGCACCAGCGGGATCCACGCGCCGTTGTGGGGCGAGTCGAAGGAGAGGTACGTCTCCGTCTGGTGGTCCATCTTCTGCGTCTCCAGCTTGGCGAGCGCGAAGCGGGTGACGATCCCGCCCATGCTCACCCCGCCGACGGTCAGCCGCTCGTCGCCCACCCGCTCGTCGATCAGCTTCTGGATCGCCGCGATCGCGACCTCGGCGTTGGCCTGGATGTGGGTGTGCCGCTCCTCGAAGCCGAGCAGGACGATGTCGAAGCCCCGGGCGAGCAGCTGGTCGAAGAGCCCCTGCTTGTCGTCGTAGGGCTGGTTGAAGTACGCGAACAGCTCGGGGAGCTTGCTCGGGCCGTAGCTGAAGCCGTCCGCGAAGAGGAAGGGCTTGCGCAGGCCGAGCTTCGGGTTGGCGTAGTAGACGGCCGCCTTGCCCTTCGCGGCCTGGCCCTTGTACTCGGCGCCGGTCAGCTCCCAGACCACGTCGGCCTGGCGCCCGCCGGGAGCCGAGCGCTCCAGCGCGGAGGCGAACCACACGTCGGTCGTCAGCGAGGCGGCGAGCTCCGCCACCTCCGCCTGGCTGGGTTCCGCCTGGCCCCCCTTGAGGGTCAGGGCTACGTCGATCCGGGGTTCCTGTGTCATGACTACCGCCTCGGTCCAGTCGAACGGGGATCACGTGCGCACAGTTGGCGACCGTAATGGTTTGATCACGCACCGCACCAGCGGAACACGCAGAGTGATCGAGATTGTTCGGCCGCAGTTGGCGGATGACCGGAGTTGGCCGACCGGTCAGACGGGGAAGTCGCCGGCCCGGACGGCGGCGAGGAACGAGTCCCAGGCGGAGGCGGGGAAGAGGAGGGCGGGCCCGTCGGGGTCCTTCGAGTCACGCACCGGCACGAGGCCGGGGAATCCGGGGGCCACCTCGATGCACTCGCCGCCGTGATCGGCGCTGTAGCTGCTCTTCAGCCAAGCGGCTGCGGCGAACTCGGACTTCGTCATCCCGGTACTCCTCCATCGCCTCGGCGATCAGCGCGCGGGAGTCGCTGGCCGAGAGTACTTCCCCGCGCACGAGATCATAGTCGCGCCGATGCTCCGAGACGACCGCCGGCTCCTCGCTGAAGTGCCCTCGAACGAGGCTCTCCGAGTAGAGCCACTCGACCCCATCTACCATCTCCAGAAGGAACATTGAGACAGATGGAAGCCTGACCCCCGCATTCTGGAAGGGCGCCACCTGGATGCCGACGTTGGGCCGGTCGCTCATCGCGAGAAGGTGCTCCATCTGGGCCCGCATGACACCCGGCCCTCCAGTGACATTGCGAATGGCGCTCTCATGGAGGACCACGAGCAGCAACGGACCGTCGGACGCGAGAAAGCGGTCCTGCCTGCTCAGCCGAGCTGACACACGCTCGGCAAGCAGCTCCGCATTGTCACGGGCCTCTCCCAGGCTGAACAGCGCACGGGCGTATTCCTCGCACTGGAGCAACCCATTGATCCGGGCGTACTGGAAGACTCTCTCGGCCACTGCCGCAGCCTCCAGTTCCACGAACCTCTGGAACCAGTCAGGGTACTCGACCTCCGCGTTCCAGTCGACCCGCTCGTACAGCCGGGCGAGCAGGCCTCCCGTCCGCAGCGCCCTGTCCGCCTCCTCCAGCAGCTCGACCGGGAACTTGCGCTTACCGCCCTCCGACTTGGTGACCACCGTCCGGTCGCAGTGCAGGAGCCTGCCCAGCTCCTCCTGCGTGAGCCCGGCCGCCTCTCGGGCGAACCGCAGCTCCTCGCCGAACAGTTCGGCCGAACTGGCGGTCGGCCCCGAGCGGCCCTTCCGATGTGACATCCCCGCCCCCTCTCGTGGCGGGACCCCCCGTCACGCCGAATTGGTCGTCACCGTACCTCCGTCCCCTCGATGATTGATGCCGGAACGCAATCTTCTGCTTGCACCGCGTGACCACGCGCCGTCCCGCGAGCCGCTTCCACTCCCCCATCGCCCCAGGAGGTAGCCACGCCATGTCCAAGAACTGCGTAGACCGCCGGCTGTTCGGCCCCCAGCACCGTCGACCGCGTGAATTCGCGGCGCGGCTGGACTCCCGGCCCGCGTGCACCCCGCTGGCCCGGCTGATGCTGCGGGCCTATCTCGCCGGGATGCCGCAGGGCGAACGCTACTCGGACGTCGGCGAGTTGCTGCTCGGCGAACTCTTCGCCAACGCCGTCCAGCACAGTGACGCGCCGCCGGACCGCATGATCGAGGTCCGGTTCGCGCTGATCACCGACCGGCTCCGGATCGAGGTGCACGACGCGGGCACCGGCCGCCCGACCGCCCGGCTCTCCGCCACCGACGACGAGCACGGGCGGGGCCTCCTCCTCGTCAACGAGCTCGCGGACCGGTGGGGTTGCCGCCCGCGTGCGGGCGGGGTGGGCAAGTTCGTCTGGGCCCTGGTCGCCCCCGGGCCCGAGTACACCGGTCCCGCCTTCGGTCGTGCTCCCGGCGTCATCGCCGTCTGACGGCAGCGCCACCCCGGCGCATTCACCGTGCGCCCCGCAACGGTTTCCCCCCAACGTGGGGTTTGGCTCAACCCATCGGCCCGTGCGTACCGATGCCCCATGCGGCGCAAGTCCCGGGCGGGGTGGCGGCGCTGAGGGCTGCCACCCCGTTCGCCGCTCCTCCCCCGGTCGACGACTACCGCTGCCCGTTACTTCGCGGCGTCGAGGGTGGCGCGCCAGAGCGGGCTGTCGACGTAGTGGTTGTCGTACTGCTCGGAGGAGTCCTTGATCTCCTGCGGGCTCGCCTCGCCGCGCATCACCCGGCCGAGCAGGCGCAGGTAGTCGAAGCGGGGCATGCCCGGGGTGAAGACGAAGAGCACGTCGGCCTCGGAGCCGGGCGCCGCCGCGAAGGCGTGCGGGGTGTGCGGCGGGACGAGCAGCAGGTCGCCGGCGCCGAGGACCTTGATCTCGTTCTCGACCAGCACCTGCAGCGAGCCGTCGATCACGAAGAACAGCTCCGAGGCCCGGGTGTGGAAGTGGGCCGGGGCGCCGACCGCGCCCTTCGCGAAGGTCGAACGGTAGCTGGTGATCGAGCTGCCGTCGGTGCCGCAGTCGGCCAGCAGGGTCATCACGCTGCTCGGGTCACTGGTGGTCTCGGCCTCGGCCGCGCGGGTCAGCACGGGCTTGAGGTCGGCGGCGGCCGGGATGAGGTTCGCAGCGGTGTTCACAGTCGTTCTCCGTGTTTCGGGTGGTGGGCCCCGGTCTCTCGCCGTGGCCTTGTGTCTACGACTCTACGCAGTCGATAGACCCGGGCCAGGGTGCATTTCCGACCCACTTCCATGGGTCAATTCTCGGACGCCGCCTGTCCTGACTCGGCGTCATCCACGGTCTCCGCAGCAGCTGCTCAGACATCCCGGCGCCGCACGACGACCACCGCGAGCACGACGGCGACGAGCGGCCAGAGCAGGTACACGGCCCACGAGCCGGGGACGGTCGCGGTGTACGCGAGGGAGTCGGGATCCGCCGGCCAGCTCTGGACCAGGCGCCGCCAGGCGGTGGACGGCATCAGGTGGTTGACGTCCGCCGACCAGCGCGTGCCCTCCGAGAACATCGGGGGCAGCAGCACCAGCGTGAAGACCCCGGTGACCACGGTGGTGGCGGTGTGCCGGATCAGCACCCCGAGACCCAGCCCGACCAGGGCGCAGATCGGGGCCACCAGGGTGCACGCCACCAGGGCCCGGGCCAGCCCGGGGTGGGTGGCCGGGGCTCCCCCGCCCAGCACGGCCTGGGAGGCCAGGAAGGAGCCGACGGCGGTCACCGCGCCGACCGCGGTCCACAGCGCGGCGGTGACGGCCGCCTTGGCCAGGACCACCTGGCCACGGGCGGGGACGGCCACCGTGGTGGTGCGGATCAGCCCGCTGCTGTACTCGCTCACCACGGTGATGGCGCCCATCGTGGCGGCGACCAGCATCAGCGTCCAGTACCCGGCCGCCGGAAAGGCGTTGAAGGGGAGGAACTCGCGGGGCGCGCCCGGGACCGCGTCGCCGTCGTGCGCCGCCATCGTCGCCGCGACGGCGGAGCCGATGACGAACACCGTGGTGACCGCGATCGCCCACGGGGTGGAGCGCAGCGACCGCATCTTGATCCACTCGGAGGCGAGCAGATCTCCGAAGCGCACGGGAGAGGCAGCCGCCGGGACGACTGCGGGGGCGACTGCGGGGGCTGCCGCCGGGGCGGCCGTGGACGTGGTCATCGGGGCTCTCCTGCCAGGTATTCGACGCTGTCGGCGGTGAGTTCCATGAAGGCCTCCTCCAAGGAGGCGTTCCGGGTGGTCAGTTCGTCCAGCAGGATCCGGTGCTCCAGGGCGAGCGCGCCGATCCGGTCCGCCGGCAGTCCGGTCACGGTGAGCCTCCCGGTACCGGCCGGGTCCGGCGGTGCGACCGAGCCGCCCGCGGCGGTCAGCACCGCCGCCAGTTCGGCGGCCTGCCGGGTGCCCACCACGACGCCCCGGCCGGTGCTGCGGGCCGCGAACTCCCCGACCGGCTCGGCGGCGAGGAGCCGGCCCCGGCCGATCACCACGAGGTCGTCGGCGGTGTGCTCCATCTCCGACATCAGGTGGCTCGACAGCAGCACCGTGCGCCCCTCGGCGGCCAGGCGCCGGAACAGCCGGCGCATCCAGAGCACGCCCTCCGGGTCCATGCCGTTGACCGGTTCGTCGAAGACCAGCACGGGCGGGTCGCCGAGCAGGGCGGTGGCGATCCCGAGCCGCTGCTTCATGCCCAGCGAGAACCCGCCGATCCGGCGGGCCGCCGCCTCGGCCAGCCCCACCTCCCGCAGCACCTCGTCGACCCGGCGCAGCGGAATGCCGTTGCTGCGGGCCAGGGCGGACAGTAGGGCCGCGGCGCTGCGTCCGCCGTGCACCTGGTTGGCGTCGAGGAGCGCGCCGACGTGCCGCAGGCCGCGCGGGTGGGTGCGGAAGGGGAGGCCGCCGACGGTGGCGGTGCCGGCCGTCGGCGCGTCCAGGCCGAGGATCATCCGCAGGGTGGTGGTCTTGCCGGCACCGTTGGGGCCGAGGAATCCGGTGACCCGGCCCGGCCGCACGGTGAAGGTGAGACGGTCGACGGCGGTCCTGCCGCCGTAGTGCTTGGTGAGTTCCTTGACTTCGATCACGAGGTCGACTCTGCCCGGGCGGACCTCGTCCGGGCATCGGGCCCGGGGCGACACCTCGGCCGGCGGGATCCGCCCACGGGCGTACGCCCCCGGGCCGATGCCGCGTGGCCGGCCGCTGGCTAACCTCGCCGCATGAACGTCGGAACGATCACCCCGCGCACCGCCGCGCCCACGCCCCGGCCGAGAGGCGCCGTGCCGGTGACCGGCACGCGGGTCGCGGCCTGGGTGGGCGGCTCCGTCTACGTCCTCGCGACGGCCCTGCTGGCGGGGGCCACGCCGCGGGCTCCGCACGCGCTGCACGCCGTCGGGTCGCTGCTGGCCGTGAGCCTGCTCGTCGGTGTGCTGCGGAGGATGCCGCTGCTGGCGCTGACGATGGCTCTGCTCGGCTCCGCCCTCGTGGTGGTGGGCACCGGGAACTCCGGCGGTCCGCACCTGGCGCTGACCTACCAGAGCCAGTTCCTGCCCTTCCTGGCGGTGGACGCGCTCCTGGGCTTCGTCGTCGCCACCGGTACGAGCCGGGCCGGGGCGAGCGGCTTCGTGGTCAAGGACATGGCGCTGGACGACATCCTCGCGGCGGTCCGGGTGGTCGCCGACGGCGACGCGCTGATCGCGCCGGGCGTGACGCGCCGGCTGATCGCGGACTTCGTCGGGCGCCCGGGGGCCGCCCGCCCCGGGGCCGCCCCGGAGGGCCCGCCCCCGACGGTCGAGGGCATCACCGAGCGGGAGCGGGAGGTGCTGACCCTGGTCGGGCGCGGCCGGTCGAACGCCGAGATCGCCGAGGACCTCTTCATCACGGTGGCCACCGCCAAGTCGCACGTGTCGCGGCTGCTCGCCAAGCTGGGCGCCCGGGACCGGGTCCAGCTCGTGATCACCGCCTACGAGGCCGGGCTGGTCACGCCCTCCCGGTGACCGCCCGACCCGGCCCCGGGGGACCCGACCGCCGTGGTGTACTGGGCCAAGTCGGCCCGTGCAGCACACACTTGGGGGAGCCGTGTTCCACAGCGACGACCGGCGCCCGCCCGGCATCCGGACGCCCGACCGGGAGACCGCCGAGGAGTTCGGCGAGCCGGTCGCCGTGCTCCGCGACGCCCCGGCCGGGTGGTTCACCCTGCTGGGGCGGCAGAGTTCGGACGGGTTCCTCCACTGCCTCGACGTCGGCTACCACCGCGGCACCGACCTGATGGCGACCGTCCAGACCTCCCGGCCGCTGCCGAAGAGCCACCGGGTCCGGCCGTTCAGCACGCCCGAGTCCGAGCTCTGGGTCTTCCTCGCCAACTCCGGGAGGATCGACCACGGGACGTTCCCGGAGGACCTCGGGCCCGTCCGCCACGAGGTCGCCCTCCGCCTGGACGGGGTCGCCACCCGGGTGGCGGGGTACCGGTCCCACGGCTGCACCAGCGCCTCGCTGCCGTGCGGCGCCGGGCACCTCGTCGTGACCGCGCCGGACGCGCACTGGGAGGCCGTCGCCGACCTCGTCCTGCGCCGGGCGGGCGACTTCTAGGGGCCTCCTCGACCCTGAGCCCCTGCCCCTGCCCCTGCGCCCGCTCGGCGCCCGAGCCGCTCAGCGGTCGAGGGCGATGGCGTGCTTGGCCCGCTCGACCGACTCCTCGGCCGGCGGGCCGCCGGGGTTCTCGGTGGCCAGCGCCTGGTTGAGGGCCACGAAGGGGCGCATCCGCTCCTCGTAGCGGGTGAAGGCGGCGCGGTGGCCCCCGCCCGCCGCCCTTTCCCGCCCGAGCTCGTCGGCGAGCACATGGGCGCCGACCAGCGCGAGGCTGGTGCCCTGACCGGAGAGCAGCGAGGCGCAGTACCCGGCGTCGCCGACCAGGGCGGTCCGGCCGACGGACCAGCGGTCGAGGTGCACCTGGGCCATCACGTCGGCGTAGAAGTCGGGCGCCCGCTCCAGCGCGGCCAGCAGCCGGGGCGTCTCCCAGCGCAGCGCGCCCATCCGCTCGGCGACCTGCCGCCTGGCCACCGCCATGTCGCGCACGGCCGGTTCGTCGCTCCCGTAGCCGAAGGTGATCCGCAGCTCGCGGTTGCCGCGCACCGGGTAGATGCCGTAGCCGGCGTGGCCGTCGCGCTGCCAGACCTGCCAGTCCTCCAGGCCGAGGAAGTTGTCCGCGCCGAAGATGGCGACGTGGGAGCCGAGGTGGCGCAGGAACCGCTCCTCGGGGCCGAAGGCCAGCCTGCGGACCCCGGAGTGCAGGCCGTCCGCGCCGACCACCAGGTCGAAGGTGCGGGGCGCGCCGTGCACGAAGGTGACGTGCACGCCGTGCTCGTCCTCCCGGAGCCCGGTGATGCTGTCGCCGCTCACGAACTCGACGCCTTCGGAGGCGTGTTCGTGCAGCAGGGCGACGAGGTCCTCGCGCAGCAGCTCGACGTCGTCGCTGTCGAGCCGGCCACTGCTGTAGGTGGCCTCGGTGGAGCGGTGCACCTCGTTGCCGTCGGCGTCGAGGACGGACATGCCGCGCATCCGGGTCCGGGCGGCCCGGATCGGCCCGGTCAGACCCATCCGGTCGACGACGTCGAGTGCGACGCCCCGGATGTCGACGGCCTGGCCGCCACGGCGCGGGGCGGCGGCGAGCTCCACCACCGTCGGGGCGAAGCCGTTGCGGCGCAGCCAGTGGGCGAGGGTGAGGCCGGCGATGCCGCCACCGGAGACGAGGACGGTCTGCATGAGGAACTCCCCCTGTTCGCGACCGGTCACCCGGACGCCTGTGTCTGTACGCTGTAAGCAAGCTACTCGCGCGCAGCTCACGCTCTGAATGTACGACGTAAATCCAGAGGCACACAAGGGCCTGACCAGCAGGTTAGGCCGCATCTGTGCTAGTACAGCAAGCCTTTCGGCAGGCATCTCGGCCGGTCGGCTCTGAGCTAGTACAGGGCGGACGACCGCGAAAAGATCTTCCGAGGAGTCGACAGCATGGCCACGGACCCGGACCCGCCCTACCGGCGCATCGCCGCCGACCTCCGACGGCGGATCGCCACCGGCACGCTCGCCCCGGGCGAGCGGGTGCCCTCGAACCGCCGGCTCGCCCAGGAGTGGGGCGTCGCCCTCGCCACCGCCACCAAGGCGCTGACCGTGCTGCGGCTGGAGGGGCTGGTGGAGGCCCGGGCCCGGGTCGGCACCGTGGTGGCCGGCGGCCCGACCGGACCGACCGGACCGGGCGTGGCGGTTCCGGCGGTCGCGCCGGCCGCGGCTGCCGTCGCGCCCGTGCCCGCCCCGCCCACCGCAGCCGCCACCACCCCCGCACCGGACCGCGCGCCCGCCGGGGACGGCGAGCTGAGCCGGGAGCGGATCGTCCGGGCCGCGCTGGAGCTGGCCGACGCCGAAGGGCTCGGCTCGCTCTCGATGCGCGCCGTCGCCGGGCGGCTCGGGGTGTCCGCGATGTCGCCGTACCGCTACGTCACCAGCAAGGAGGAGCTGGTCATGCTGGCCGCCGACGCGGCGTTCGGCGAGGCCCGCTACCCGGCCGACCCGCCCGCCGGCTGGCGGCCCCGCCTGGAGCTGGGCGCCCGCACCCTCTGGGCCCTGTTCCGCCGCCACCCCTGGCTCGCGCAGCTCAGCCCGGTCACCCGGCCGCTGCTGCTGCCCAACCTGCTGGTGCACGCCGAATGGGCGCTCGCCGCGCTCGACGGCCACGACCTCTCCGCGCCGGCCATGCTCGACATCCACGTGCTGCTGTACAGCTACATCGAGGGCATCGCCGTCAACCTGGAGCGCGAGGACCAGGCCCGGGCCGCCACCGGCGTCACCGAGGACCAGTGGATGGACCGCCAGCTCCCCGTCATCGGCGCGCTCGCCGACTCCGGCCGCTTCCCGGTGTTCGGCCGGCTGATGGCCGACCTCCCGAACGGCTACGACCTGGACCTGGACACCCTGTTCGAGTTCGGCCTGGCCAACCTGCTGGACGGACTGGCCTCCCGCGTCGGCCCGGGGGCGCCCGCCGGCCCTTGATCCCCCTCGCGCCCCCGGAAGGCCCGGCGGTACTCGCGCGGGGCGACCCCGACCCGGGCGACGAAGACGGGCCGCAGCGACACCGCCGCACCGAAGCCGCAGCGGACCGCGACGGCGTCCACCGGCAGGTCCGTCTCCTCCAGCAACCGCTGGGCCAGGAGCACGCGTTGCTCCAGCAGCCAGCGCAGCGGCGTGGTGCCCGTCGCGCCGACGAAGCGGCGGGCGAACGAGCGCTCCGACATCAGCGCCAGCCCGGCCATCCCGCGGACCGTCCACGGGGTGTCGAGGGCGGCCAGGACCTCGGCGCGGACCCGGGCCAGGACGTCGTCACCGCCGGCGTCCTCGGGGACCGGCGACGGGATGAACTGCGCCTGCCCGCCGGCCCGGAAGGGCGCGGTGACCATCGCCCGGGCGATCGTGGCGGCGGCCTGCTGGCCGTGCGCGGCGCGCACCAGGTGCAGGCAGAGGTCGATGCCGGCCGCCACCCCGGCGGAGGTCCAGAGCCCGCCCTCACCGGTGAAGAGCACCTCCGGGCGGACGTCCACCGCCGGGAAGCGCCGGGCCAGTTCGCCGGCGAGCGCCCAGTGGGTGGTGGCGGTCCGGCCGTCCAGCAGCCCGGCCTCGGCGAGGACGAAGGCGCCCGCGCAGAGCGAGGCGACGGTGACACCGCCCTCGTGGGCGGCGCGCAGGGCGGCCGGCACGGCCGGGTCGCGCGGCTCGTTCAGCCGCTCCATCCCCGGGACGACGACCAGATCGCACTCCAGCAGCGTCTCCAGGCCGAAGTCCGGCACCCGCTCCAGCCCACCGCCGAGCCGCACCCGGGCGCCCTGCGGCCCGCAGACCCGCAGGTCGAAGGCGGGCAGCCCGGGCCGGGTCAGCCGGTTCGACCACACCTCGCCGATCACCGCGTAGTCGAACGCCCGCACGCCCTCGAAGATCAGGCAACCCACAGTCCGCATGGCAGAAATCTAGCGACGAAGGGCGCCCGGGCGCCCCGGGCGCGGTGGCAGGAATCGATCGACGGGTGGCGCCGGCGCCCCTCACCCGGGCTGCCCGGGCGCCGACACGATGGACGCATGACGAACACCGACGCATTCGACGCCCCGCTCACCATCGACTCCGACGCCGTACTCGTCGTCATCGACGTCCAGAAGGGCTTCGACGACCACGCGTTCTGGGGCGAGCGGGACAACCCGGAGGCCGAGCGGAGGATCGGCGAGCTGATCGGCACCTGGCAGGAGACCGGGCGCCCGGTCGTGGTGGTGCAGCACGCCTCGCAGACCGGGCCGCTGGCGCCGGGCACCCCGGGGTACGAGCTGAAGGACGTGGTGGCGGACGTCAAGGCGGACCTGCACATCACCAAGCCGGTGAACAGCGCCTTCTACGGCACCCCGGACCTGCACGCCTGGCTCCGGCAGCGGGGCGCCCGCCAGGTCGTCATCGTCGGGATCATGACGAACGTGTGCAACGAGACCACCGCGCGGATGGCGGGCAACCTCGGGTACGACACGATCTTCCCGACCGATGCCATGCACACCTTCGACATGGCCGGGCCGGACGGCGTGACCGTGCCGGCCGCCGAACTCGCCCGGGCCACCGCGACGGTGCTGCACGCGATGCGCTTCGCCAAGGTGGTCACCACCGGCGCAGTCCTGGCGGCGGCGGTCAGCTGATCAGCGCCTCATGGGCCGTGCCCTCCACCGCGTCGAGCAGGACGAAACCCCGCCCCGGCAGTCCCTCCAGGCACCGACAGGACCCGGCGGCGGCCGCCCCCGCACACCGGGGTGCGGGGGCGGCTGCCGGGGGATCAGCCCTTCTTGGAGAGGAAGTCGTACGCCCCCGCGGCGACGTCGTCCAGGTACGGGCCGGCCTGGTACATCGGGTCGCCGGTGTGCTTCCCGACCGAGACGTTGCTGACCAGCGCCGGCTTGCCGTCCTTGACCGCCAGCCAGCCGCCCCCGCTGGAGCCGCCGGTCATGGTGCAGCCGATGACCAGCATCGGCGGGCGGGTCGGCTCGTAGGACAGCCGGCCCGGCTTGCCGCTCTCGCAGCGGTTCAGCTCCATGCCGTCGAACGGCGGGGCGGCCGGGTAGCCGTACTCGGTGACGCTCAGCTGGTCGCGCGGCGCGTTGAACCAGACCGGCACCGCACCGCCGACCGTCTCCTCCAGCGACTTCGCGCCGTCCGCGGGCTTCACCCGGATGACCGCGAAGTCGTAGTGGGTGGCCGCGTCACCGGTCTTGCCGCCCTCGGCCTTCCACTGCGGGGACGTCACCGCCTGGGTCGCGCCCCAGATGCCGAACGGCGCGTACTGGGACTCGTCCGCCTGCTTGCCACCGCTCATCGCGGCATTGCTGTTGAAGGCCGGGATGAAGGAGATGTTGCCGTAGAACGAACCGCCCTTGCCCTGGTGGACGCAGTGGCCCGCCGTCCAGACCAGGTTGCTCTTGCCGGGGTGGGCCGGGTCGGCCACCACGGTCGCCGAGCACTGCGAGCGGCCCAGACCGCCGCCGGCCGCGCCGGCGCCCGGCTCGTCCGCGAACAGCTTCCCGTGCACGGCGAGCTTGGTGTACGGGTGCTGCAGGGGCTGGGCGTTGACGGTCTTCGGCAGCGGGTCGTTGCCGTTGTCGGCGGGCTGCGCGGGCGGCTGCCCGGGCTGGGCCGACGGCTGCCCGGGCTGGGAAGGCGGCTGCGCGGGCTGGGAAGGCTGGGCCGGGGCCTGGGAGGGCTGCTGCGCGGGCTGCTTGGGCGGCGCCGGGGCCTGCGAGGCCGGCTGCTGGGTGTTGGACGGCTTCGGCGCCGCCGGGGTGGTCGCGGCGGCCGGCGTGGTCGGGTGCCCCGGCTGGGTGGGCTGGCCGGCCGGCGGCTTGCTGCCCGCCGCCGGGGTGCTCGGTCCCGGGGCCGACGGCTGGGCGGGCGCCTGGGTGCCCGCGGGCTGCGGCGCCGGCGGCTCGATCGGCTCGTTCGGCTTGGCCTGGAGCAGCTTCTCCAGGGTCCAGAACCCCTTGGTGGCGGCCGGGAGGGCGTAGTCCTTCGCCCACTTCTCCCAGTCCTCGAACTTCCACTTCTTCAGGTCGTCGAGGTTGGCGGGGAGGCCGAGGGCCGGCGCGCCCGCCGCGGCGGCGGTGTCCGCCGAGCTGTTGTCCGGCCCGCACGCCGAGGTGCCGAGCAGGGTGAGTGCGAGGACCGACGCCCCGAGGACGGCCCGGGCGGAACGCGTGGATCTGGCTGACGATGACATGAACTTCCGAATCCCCCATGTGTGAAAGCGCGCGGCGCCGTCGAGACGGCGCCGCGGTGCGCGGGGGAGTATTCCACTGTCCGTCAGGTGCGGGCGCACCCGCCCCCGGTGTCGCGCCGCGGGCGGGTGCCCGGCAACGGGGTCCGGGGGCGGAGCGGGGTCCGGGCAGGGCCCTACCGGCCGACCGAGCCGTCCAGTTGCTCGCGGATGATGTCGGCGTGGCCGGCGTGCCGACCGGTCTCCTCGATCATGTGGACCAGCAGCCAGCGCATCGACGGCGCTTCGGCGCCGGGCCGCAGCGACCGGACCCCGGGGCGGTCGAGCCGGTCGGAGGCGGCGGCGATCACCTCGTTGGCGCGGGCGATCGCGGCCCGGTAGGCGGCGACCGACCCGGCCACCGTCTCGTCGCCGGGCGAGGCGGCCTCGTCGTCCCACGGTTCGTCGCCCTCGCCCCGGTAGGCCCAGAGGAACCAGTTGAGCTCGACGGCGGTGAGGTGCCGGACCAGCCAGAGCAGGCTGGTGCCGGAGGCGACGCCGGGGCGCCGGGCGTCCTCGTCGGTGAGGCCGTCGGTCTTGCCGATGACGGCCTCGCGCAGGTAGTCCAGGAAGGTCAGCAGGGTGGTCGGTTCGTCGGCGTCGAGGCCCGGCGGGCGGACGTCACGGTGCTCGTTCGCGGCGGTGTTGTCGGTCACGCCCGCCAGGCTAACGAGCCCTCCCGTCACCAGCCCTGGTGGTGGACCCAGTCCCCGAGGTGGCGGGCGCAGTCGTCGACGGACTCCCGCCAGGAGTGCACGGCGCCCTCGCCGGCCTCGTCGCTGACGTGCTTCACCAGCCGCACGGAGAGTCCGGCCCGGTGGGCGACGGTGGCGACGGCGTAGCCCTCCATGTCGACGAGGTCCGCGTGCTCGGCGAGCCGGTCACGGGCGGCCGCGCCGGAGACGAACTGGTCGCCGGTGGCCAGCACCGGGCCGTCCCCCTTGCCGACCATCAGCGGAGCGCCGTAGGTACGGCCGGTCAGCTCCAGCAGCGCGGGGCTGTCGAGGTCGTGCTGGATCACCTGGACGACCGTGTGGGTGCCCGCCCAGCCGGAGCGCAACGCGCCCGCGGTGCCGAGGTTGACCACCTCGGAGGGGTGCTCGCCACGGGCGAGGACGGTCGCCAGCGCGGCGGTCGCGTTGACCTTGCCGATGCCCGTCAGCAGGACCGGGAGCCGGTCACCCAGGTACGCGGCCTCCTCCCGGACGGCGACGACGAGCAGCGGACGGTCGGCGGAGATCGTTCCCAGAAGTCGCATGCCGCCATGGTACGGACGGCCCTTCCGGAGACCGGGGCGGCACAACCGGACCCCTCCCCTCCGACTGTCCGGGGAACCGCATAGGGTGCATCCCGCGTCGACCCGATCACCGACCCGCCCCGCGCACCGGGGCGACGGACCCCGGCGAGCCCTGGCGGCCGCCGGCAGGGCTCGATCCCGTGGTCGGCCGCACTCGTACCAGTGATCGCAGCAGTGCCCGCGGAGCGGGGCCCTGGACCGGGCCCCCGCGATGCTCAAGATCGGCGCAAGTCGGGTGTGGCCGCGGGGAGTGACGGCCATACTGCTGGCAACGGCCGGGCCCCGGATGACGGAGCCGGCCACAGGGGAGGGTGAGGCCGGTGGCGACACCAGTACGTACGGAGCGGCCCCGCACGGTGGCGCCGGCGCGGCCCGGCGGCACGGCCGCGGCCCGGGAGACCGGCCCGCTCGGCCGGCTGCGCCGCGCCACCCGGACGGCACCGGGCCGGCTGCGGCTGGCCGGTGCGCTGCTGGCGGTGCTCACCGTGGCCTTCGGCGCGCTCACCGCCTGGCAGGTCAACTCCCGCGCACAGGCGGCGGAACGGGTGGTCTCGTACAGCCAGCCGCTGAGCCAGGCGGCCGCCGACATCCACCGCTCGCTGGCCGACGCGGACACCACGGCGGCCACCGGCTTCCTGCTGGCGGGCGCCGAGCCGAAGGCCGTCCGGGACCGCTACGAACAGGACCTCGCGACGGCGTCCCGGCTGATCGCCGAGGCGGCGGCGCGCACCACCACCTCCTCCCCCGCCCAGGGCTGGCTCGCCACGCTCAACCAGCAGGTCCCGGTGTACGCCGGCCTGGTGGAGACGGCGCGGGCCGACAACCGCCAGGGCTTCCCGCTCGGCGGCGCCTACCTGCGCCACGCCTCGGACCACATGCGCACCGTGCTGCTGCCCGCCGCGGCCCAGCTCAGCGCCGCCGAGAACCAGGCGCTGGCGGACGACTACGCCGAGGCGCAGTCCATCCCCTGGGCCGCGTACGGGCTGGGCGTGGTGACGCTCACCGCGCTGGTCTGGGTGCAGACGACGCTCTACCGGCGGACCAACCGGGTGTTCAACATCGGGCTGCTCGGCTCGACCGCCGCCGTACTGGCCGCGGTGCTCTGGCTGACGGTGGCCGGGACGGGCGCCAACTCCACGCTGCGCAAGAGCCAGATCGACGGCGCCAACCCGCTGAAGGCCCTCAACGCCGCCCGGGTCGACGTGCTGACCGCCCGGCTGGCGGAGAACCTCCACCTGGTGGCCCGCGGCTCCAGCACCCAGTACGCGGACCTCTGGTCGAAGACCACCGAGCACCTCTTCAGCTCCGACACCGGTCGCCCCGGGACGGCCGGGACCTTGGCCGAGGCCCGGCGGCTGGCGCCCGAGGACGCCGGCGCGGCCATCCTCGACGCCGTGCGGCAGTACGACCAGTGGCGCGAGCGGCACCAGGCGGCGAGCAACCTGGAGAACGTCGAGGCGGACTACCAGGGCGCGCTGGACGCCACGGTGACCGTCAAGGAGGCGGACGTGCCGAAGACCTCCGACGCCGCGTTCAACGCCACCGACCAGCGGCTGGCGCAGGCCGCCGCGACCGAGCTCCAGGAGTTCAAACGGGCCGCCGAGGGCACCGACGGGGACTTGCGCACCGCCGCCGCGGCGGTCGCGGTGCTGGCCCTGGTGGCCGCCGCCGCGGCCCTGCGCGGCCTCGGCCGGCGACTGGCCGAGTACCGGTAGAAGGGGGACGGACACGATGGGCAGGACAACGGTACGGGCCGGATCGGCCACCGCGGTGGCGCTGCTCGCCTGCTGCGCGGCGGTGCTCGGCGCGGGCGGCCCGCAGGGCGCGGTGCTGTCGGCGGGCGCCGCCGCGCCGGCCACGGCGCCCCGGCAGGAGCAGGCCGGCAACGACTGCGACGTCTACCAGAGCGTGCCGCCGAGCAGCGAGGACGGCCCGGCGGTGAAGGCCGTCAAGGCCAAGCGCAGCCTGGTGATCGGCGTCGACCAGAACAGCTTCCGCTGGGGCTCCCGCAACCCCAACACGGGCCAGATCGAGGGCTTCGACATCGACCTCGCCCGGGCGATCGGCGCCGCGATCATGGGCGATCCGGACAAGGTGACCCTCAAGGCCGTCCCGACCGCCGAGCGGGTCAAGTTCGTCCAGGAGGGCCGGGTCGACCTGATCGTCCGGACCATGACCATCACCTGCGACCGGCTCCAGCAGATCGCCTTCTCCAAGCCGTACTTCAACACCAGCCAGCGCGTGGTGGTCCCCAAGGCGTCTGCGGCGAGGACGATCGACGAGGCGGTGGACGGCAAGACCGTCTGCGCGGCGACCAGTTCCTCCGCCGAGGACGAGCTGAAGTCCCGTCCGAAGGTCGCGAAGATCGTCTCGGTGGAGAACCACCTGGACTGCCTGGTGCTGATGCAGCTCGGCAAGGTCGACGCGACCATGACCGACGACGGCCTCGCGGCCAGCCAGGCCGCCCAGGACCAGACCGTCCGGCTGGTCGACGGCGAGGTCCGGCCGGCCGTGATGGGCGTCGCGATGCTCAAGAACAGCACCGACCTGACCGCGCGGGTGAACCAGGTGCTCGCCGACTACCACGCGAGCGGCGCGTGGCGGGCGGCGTACGACCGCTGGCTCAAGCCGTACATGCTGAACGACGCCGAGCACTACTGGCCGGCGCAGCGTTGACCGGCCCGGCGCGACCCCGGCGCCCCCCGAGGAACCGATGACGGCCCGATGACGGCCCGTCGGCGCCCGGCCCCGGTCCGCCCCCGCGGCCACAGGCTAGGGTCGGGGCGGATCGGTCCGGGGCAGCGAGAACGATCCAGGACAGAGAAGGAGAGAGGGCGTTGGCAGCTTCCGCTGGCCCGGTACTGAGCCGGGAGGAGGTCGACCGTGCGCTGGCACGCCTCGGCGCGGACCGCGACGCGGTCGAGTCGGCGCTGCTCTCGCTCCAGGACCACGCGGGTCTGCGGCTGCTCGACGGCGCCGCGCTGACCGGGCGGACGCAGGAGCGCTGGTCCGTCGCCGGGCAGGGCCTGCCGCTGCTCTGGTCGCTGTTCGACCGCTACTCGGAGGCCCTGGCCTCGGCCCGCGCGGTGCGCGCCCGCCGGTCGAGACCGGGCGCGGCCGAACTCGCCGAGCTGAGCGAACTGCTCACCGGCGAGGCGGTCACCGTGCCCGGCGGCGCGGTGCCGGACGGCCCGCAGCTGCTCGGCGCACCCGCCAAGCTGGTCGAGCGGGTCAGCCTGGACGACCTGATGACCAGGATGAACTCCTGGTACGCCACCGTGCTGGAGGTGGTGAGCGCCGCCGATGCCGTCTGGTCGGCGCTGCCCGCCCGGATCGACCTGCTGCTGGCCGAACTGCGCCGGGTGCAGACGCTGGCGGCCTCGCTCGGCGTGCACACCGGCAACCACCCGCTCGGCGACGACCTGGCCGGGCTCGAAGCCGATCTGACGGAGCTGCGGACCGAGGTGCGCGGCGACCCGCTGGCGCTCTGGCGCCCGGCCCGGGTACCGGCCCAGCGCGGCACCCGCCCGGACGGCACCGCGCTCGCCACACCGTCCGGCGTGGTGGACACCGAGCGCTTCGACCGGGCCGGCCGGGCGCTGGACGGCGTCCGGGTCGAGCTGGAGGACCTGCTGCGACTGCGCGACGACGCGGAGGAACGGCTGCAGGGCGTCGGCGACCTGCTGCAGCGAGCCGACGCCACGCTGGCGCAGGCCCGCCGGGCGCGCGGCGAGGTGCTGGCGAAGATAGCCGCCACCGAGGTGCCGGCCGTGCCGGGACCGGCCTCGGCGCTGCGCGAACAGATCGTGCTGGCCCTGGAGTTGCGCCAGAGCGGCCAGTGGCACCGGCTGGCGCCGCTGCTGGACGCGCTGGAGGACGCGGCCGCCAAGGAGCTGGGCCGGGCCCGGCAGTCGCTGACCGAGGTGACCCAGCCGCTGGCCGTCCGCTCCGAGCTGCGGGGGCGCCTGGACGCGTACAAGGCGATGGCGGCCCGGCTGCGGGTGGCCGAGGACCCGGTCGTGATCGAGCGCTACGAGAAGGCCCGCTGGCTGCTCTGGAGCGCGCCCTGCGACCTGCGGGCGGCGGCCGGCGCGGTGGCCCGCTTCCAGCAGTCGCTGCGGCCGGCGCAGGCCGAGCCGCCCGGCGCCGGGCCGGTCGACGGACAGACACAGCAACACGGACTGGGGGGCTGAGGTTCATGGCGCAGGCGTGCGTACGGCCGGAGTGCACCGGCGACGGGACGATCGACGCGGACGGCTACTGCGACGAGTGCGGGCTCGCCCCGACGGGCGCGGGCTCCCCTGCGGCCGCGGGCTCCCCGGCGGGCGCCGCCGCCCCGGTGGGCACGGCCGCGGCGGGCCCCGGCTCGCCCTGCCCCCGGGAGTGCGCCGGAACCATCGACGACGACGGGTACTGCGACGAGTGCGGCCTGACCGCCCCCGGCGGTGACACCGGACTGACCCAGCCGTACGTGCCGTCCGCGCGGGTCGACCCCGACTCGGTGCGCTCCTCCCGGACCGGCTCGTCCCGCTCGCTGTCCGGCCGCTCCCGCTCGCACCGCTCCACCCGGACCGGCAGCGGTCGTTCGGTCTCGGTGCGCAGCAGCCGGGGCAGCGTCAGCGCGGGCACCCGCCACCGGCTCGGCGCCGGCCTGGTGACGGTGCCGACCGTGCCGGCGGCCGATCCGACGGCGGCGGTGCTGGCCGACCCGGAGGTGCCGGAGCGCAAGCGGTTCTGCTCCAAGTGCGAGACCCCGGTGGGCCGGGAGAAGAACGGCCGGCCGGGGCGCCCCGACGGCTTCTGCACCAAGTGCGGCACGCCGTACTCGTTCACGCCCAAGCTCCGCCGGGGGGACCTGGTCGGCGGGCAGTACGAGGTGGTCGGCTGCCTGGCGCACGGCGGGCTCGGCTGGATCTACCTCGCCATCGACCGGCGGGTCAACGACAAGTGGGTGGTCCTCAAGGGCCTGCTGGACACCGGGGACGAGGACGCGCTCGCGGTGGCCGTGGCCGAGCGGCGCTTCCTCGCCGAGGTGGACCACCCCAACATCGTCCGCATCATCAACTTCGCCGAGCACCCGGACCTGCGCACCGGCTCCACCGACGGCTACATCGTGATGGAGTACGTCGGCGGCAAGTCGCTCAAGGACATCGCCAACGAGCGCCGGGCGCCGGACGGCCGGCGGCTGCCGCTGCCGGTGGAACAGGGCATCGCGTACGCGCTGGAGGCGCTGCCGGCGCTCGGGTACCTGCACAGCCGGGGCCTCGTCTACTGCGACTTCAAGATCGACAATGTGATCCAGAGCGGCGACGCGCTCAAGATCATCGACATGGGCGCCGTCCGCCGCCTCGACGACGACGGCCCGATCTACGGCACCATCGGCTACCAGGCCCCGGAGATCGCCACCGACGGCCCCTCCCCCGCCTCCGACCTCTACACGGTGGCCCGCACGCTGGCCGTGCTCACCTTCGACTTCCAGGGCTACAGCACCACCTACCGGGAGAGCCTGCCCGGGCCGGAGTCGGTGCCGGCCTTCGCCGAGTACGAGTCCTACTACCGCTTCCTGGTCCGCGCCACCGACCCGGACCCGGCCCGCCGCTTCGGCTCCGCCGAGGAGATGGCCGACCAGCTCACCGGCGTGCTCCGCGAGGTGCTGGCGCTCCAGGACCAGCGGCCCCGCCCCGCCCTCTCCACCCTCTTCGGCCCGGAACTGCGGGTGGTCGACACCGAGCTGGTGCTCCCCGCGGTGCGCCGCGGCGAGCTGCGGGTGACCGCGCTGGACCCGGCCGCCGCCGCCCTGGCGCTGCCCGTCCCCCGGGTCGACCCGAACGACCCGAACGCGGGCTTCCTGGCCGCCCTGCTGGCCGCCGACCCGGCGGAGGCACTCGCCGCGCTGGCCGGCGCCCCCGCCGTCTCCACCGAGCGCCGGCTGCGCGAACTGCGCGCCCACCTGGAACTGCGCAGCCGCGCCGACGCCGACCGGATGCTCGCCGCCCTGGAGAAGGACCACCCGGACGACTGGCGGGTGGTCTGGTACCGCGGCCTCGTCGCCCTGGTCGACTCCGTCAGCGGCTCCTCCGGTCCCGGGTCCCCCGGCGAACCCGACGAGGCGAGGCTGCGGGCCGCCGCCGAGGCCTTCGACGCCGTCTACGACGCCTTCCCCGGCGAATCCGCCCCGAAGCTCGCCCTCGCCATCTGCGCCGAACTGCTCGGCGACGGCGGCGACGCGGCCGAGTTCTACCGCCTGGTGTGGACGACCGACCAGGCCTACCTCAGCGCCGCCTTCGGCCTGGCCCGGGTCCGCCTCGCCGACGGGGACCGCCCCGGCGCCGTCCGGGCGCTGGAGTCGGTACCGGCCACCTCCAGCCAGTTCACCGCCGCCCGGATCGCCGCCGTCCGGGCCCGGCTGCGCGAACGGCCCGCCACCGACCCGCTCGGCGCCGACCTCGGCGCCTGCTCCGAGCAGTTGACCGCCCTGCGGCTGGACGACCGGACCCGCGAGGAGCTCTCCGTCGAGGTGCTCGACAGCGCGCTCGGCTGGGTGTCCGCCGGCTCGCCCGGCGGCGCCGGGCAGGCGGGCGGAACGGCCGGCGCGAGCGGGGCGGACGGGACCGGTGGGACCGCGACGACCGGCGAGGTCACCGTCCTCGGACGGCCGGCCGCCGACCGGGAACTGCGGCTCGCACTGGAGCAGTCCTACCGGGTACTCGCCCGGTTGGCCGACCGGGCCGAGATCAGGATCGAGATGGTGGAGCGGGCCAACCGCGCCCGCCCCAGAACGTGGGTGTAGCAATGCCGCAGCAGACCGTGTGCCAGAGCTGTTCCGAGCCGCTGGACCAGGAGGACGCGTACTGCGGCTCCTGCGGGGCGAGCCGGAACGGCCGTCCGGCTCCGGGCGCGATGCCCGCGAGCTGGTCCGCCGCCCAGGGCGCCGGCGGGGCGGACCACGCGCCGACCGTGCCGGTGCCGGTGGTGCCCGCCGCCGCGCCCGGAGCGGCGGTGCCCGCCCAGGGCGGCCCCGGCTGCGTGCACTGCGGCCTGCCGCAGGTCACCTCCGACGGCTACTGCGAGGCCTGCGGGGGCGCCCAGCCGCGCCCGCGCGACCACATGGAGAAGGCCCTCGGGGGCGTCGCCGGGGTCAGCGACCGCGGTCTGCGCCACCACCGCAACGAGGACTCCTTCACCGTCGCCGCCACCTCGCTGCCCGGTGGCGAGCCGGTCGTGGTGGCCGTGGTCTGCGACGGGGTCTCCTCCTCCGACCGGCCCGACCAGGCCTCCGAGACCGCCGTCGACGCGGCGTCGGAATCCCTGCTGACCGCGCTGGAGGCCGGCCGCGACCCCGAGGCCGCGATGCGCGACGCGATCGCCGACGCGGCCGCCGCCGTCGCCGCGCTCGCCGAGGACGGCGGCGCGCCCGCCCGGCCCGACGTCAACGCACCGGCCTGCACCTACGTCAGCGCCATAGCCTCCGGCGGCCGGGTCACCATCGGCTGGGTCGGCGACACCCGGGCGTACTGGATCCCGGACGACCGGGTCGCCGCCGAGCCGTTCCGGCTCACCCAGGACGACTCCTGGGCCGCCCGGATGGTCGAGGCCGGGCTGATGGGCGAGGCCGAGGCCTACGCGGACCCGCGCGCCCACGCCATCACCGGCTGGCTCGGCGCGGACGCCGAGGAGGTCGTCCCGCACACCCTGGACTTCACCCCGCACGTCCCCGGTGTGCTGCTGATCTGCACCGACGGCCTCTGGAACTACGCCGAGGCCGCCACCGACCTCGCGTTCTACGTGCGCCAGGACGCCCGGACCGAGCCGCTCGCCGCCGCCCGGACGCTGGTGAAGTTCGCGGTCGCGGCCGGCGGGCACGACAACATCACCGTCGCCGTGCTGCCGATCGACCCGCCGACCGGTCTGGCCGGTGCGGCGTGGCCGGACGCCGAGGACGAGCGCACCGCCACCGCCCTGGACCTGCCGGTGCTCCGCCCGGCGGCCGCCCCCGCCGGCGGACCGGCGGACGACGAGGAGGACCACGACCCGACGCTGCCGGACCTGCCGGTGATCGGCTCGCCCGCCGCGCCCCTGCCGCCGGCCCCGCCGGCTCCCCCCGCGCGGCCCGGCGTCCCGCCGCGCCCGCCGCAGCCGCCGCTGGGCTGACGCCCTGCCGCGGCCCACTCCACCGACCGTTCGCACCATCCGACCACCCGACGGGAGCCACCGGCCCATGGCAACACTGGCTAAGCCGAACCTGCCCAGGTTCGACGTGGAGATCTTCCAGAACGCGTTCCTCGCCGACGGCGCCCGCGAGGTGAACGCCATCGTCACCGTCACCGCGACCGGCGGCGGCACCTCCGGCGGCCGACCGCTCGGGGTGACCGACGGCGGGCCGCTGGACGCGGGAGCGCACTCCGCCGCCGTGGTGATCATGGTGGACTGCTCCGGCTCGATGGACTACCCGGCCAGCAAGATGCGCGGCGCCCGGGAGGCCACCGCCGCCGCCATCGACACCGTCCGCGACGGCGTCGCCTTCGCCGTGGTGGCCGGCACCCACGAGGCCCGGGAGATCTTCCCCGGCGACGGCGGCCTCGCGACCGCCTCGCCGGCCACCCGGGCCCAGGCCAAGGAGGCGCTGCGCCGGCTCAGCGCGGCCGGCGGCACCGCCATGAGCACCTGGCTCGCCAAGGCCGACGCGCTCTTCCTGACCCGCCGTGACATCGCCATCCGGCACGCCATCCTGCTCACCGACGGCAAGAACGAGCACGAGTCCGCGGCCGACCTGGAGCGCGTGATCGAGCGCGTCACCGGCCACTTCACCGCCGACTGCCGCGGCGTCGGCACCGACTGGCGGGTGGACGAACTGCGCCGGATCTCCTCCGCGCTGCTCGGCACCGTCGACATCGTCGCCGAACCGTCCGGCCTCGCCGAGGACTTCCGCTCCATGATGGAAGGCGCCATGGGCAAGCAGGTCGCCGACGTCGCGCTGCGGATCTGGACGCCGGCCAACGCCGTGGTGACCTTCGTCAAGCAGGTCGCCCCCACCGTGGAGGACCTCACCGGCCGCCGCACCGAGGCCGGGCCGCGGGCCGGCGACTACCCGACCGGCTCCTGGGGGGACGAGAGCCGCGACTACCACGTCTGCGTGGAGGTCCCGGCCGCCGCCGTCGGCAACGAGATGCTCGCCGCCCGGATCAGCCTCGTCCTGCCGCCGCAGACCGGGAGCACCCCCGAGGTGCTGTCGCAGGGCCTGGTCAAGGCGGTCTGGACGGACGACCTGGCCTCGTCCACCCGGATCAGCCCGCAGGTCGCCCACTACACCGGGCAGGCCGAGCTGGCCTCCTCGATCCAGGAGGGCCTGGAGGCGCACCGCGCCGGGGACGTCGACCGCGCCACCGCCAAGCTCGGCGCCGCCGTCCGGATCGCCCACGCGACCGGGAACGAGGGCACCTTCAAGCTGCTGCAGAAGGTGGTGGACGTGGTCGACCCGAAGGAGGGTACGGTTCGGTTCCGTAAGAATGTGAGTGAGGCCGACTCGATGACCCTTGAGACCCGGTCGACCAAAACCGTCCGTGTGAAGAAATGACCGCTGAAGTACCGGTGGGGCCGCGGCCCGGCCGGACGCTGCCCCAGCTGGCTGGAAATCGAGGGGGGACCTGATGCCGATCTGCCCGAGGGGGCACGAGTCGCAGGCCGAGGACTGGTGCGACTTCTGCGGCTTTCCGATGACACCGCCACCGCCGATCCCGCCGCCGCCCGGCACCCACCCGGGCGCGCCCGGGGCACCGGCGGCGCACGGTGGTCACGGCGGGCACGACGGTTTCGGCGGCCCCGGGGCGCACGGCGGGCAGGGGCACCCCGGCCACGGCGGCGCGCCGTTCGGCGGGCCGGTGCAGCCGCGCCCCGAGCAGCCGGGCGCGGGCGCCGTCCCGCCGGGCGCGCAGGGCTTCCCGGACCTCACCGAAGGCCTGGTGGTCTGCCCGATCTGCCGCAGCCCGCAGACCGGCCGGTTCTGCGAGGAGTGCGGGTACGACTACGACCTCTCCTCGCCCTCGCGGCGCCAGCCCCCGCCGTCCGGCGGGGCACCGGCGGGCGGGCCCGGACCCGACCCGCTGAACATCCCGGCGGCGTACGGCGGCCCCCAGCCGCCGGCCCAGCAGCCGCAGCCGCCGCACGCCCAGCAGCAGCGGCCCGCCTACGGCTACCCGCAGCTCGGCGGCGAGCCGTACCAGGAGGCACGGCACCAGGAGCAGCCCTACCAAGAGGCCGCGTACCAGGAGGCCGCGTACCAGGAGCGCCCCTACCAGGAGGCCCCGTACCAGGAGTCCGGCTACCAGGAGCAGCAGCCCTACCAGGAGCGGCCGCGCGAGGACTCCGGTCCGGTCTACGCCCAGCCCGGTCCGAACGGGCGCGGCGCCGAGTTCGGCACCTCGTTCAACCTGGCCCCGCCGGTCCTGCCGCAGCCGCCGCAGGCCCCGCAGCCGCCGCAGGCTCCGCAGCAGCACCCGCACGGTCAGCAGGTCCCGCAGCCGCCCCAGCCCGCCCCGCAGCCGGAGCAGGCCCAGCAGCAGGCGCACCAGCCGCCGTACCAGGGCGCGCAGCCCGAGCCGGTCCGGACCAACTGGATCGCCGTGGTCTCGGCCGACCGCGACTACTTCACCGACATGATGGCCCGCAGCGGTCCGGAGGCCGCGGGTCTCTTCTTCCCCCCGTACTGCCCCGAGCGGCGCATCCCGCTGACCGGCCGCGGCCAGCTGCGGATCGGCCGGCGCAGCCAGCACCGCGGCACCGTGCCGGAGATCGACCTCTCCGTCCCGCCGGAGGACCCGGGCGCCTCGCACCAGCACGCGCTGCTCGCCGAACAGTCGGACGGCAGCTGGGTGCTGGTCGACCAGGACTCCACCAACGGCACCACGATGAACGGCGGCGCCGAGTCGCTCACCCCGCACACCGCCGTGCCGCTGAACGACGGCGACCGGATCCACATCGGGGCGTGGACCACCATCACCCTGCACCGCGCCTGACCCCGAGGTCGGGCCCCTGACGCCCGGGCCCGGGCGGGAGTCTGCTCCCGCCCGGGCCCCTCGGCGTCCGCCACCGCGCGCAGTGGCCCGTCACCCCGTACACGCACGGTCCGGACCCCTGGTCGGCGGCCCGGCGGCCCGGCAAAATGATCTTCAAATCACGTCCGCCCGGTCTCCCCAGCACACCCCGTGTACCCCTACGCTCAGGCCACATGACTGCAGCTATATCCGCCGACGGAATCCGTCAGCGGTACGGGGATGTGCAGGCCGTCGACGGGGTGTCCCTCACCGTCGAGGTCGGCGAGTTCTACGGGATCCTGGGCCCGAACGGCGCCGGGAAAACGACCACACTGGAGATTCTGGAGGGAATCCGGAAGCCCGACGAGGGCCGGATCGAACTGCTGGGGATGGCGCCCTGGCCGCGCAACGCGAAACTGCTGCCGCGGATCGGCGTGCAGTTCCAGGCTTCGTCCTTCTTCAACAAACTGACGGCGCGGGAGACGATCCGCACCTTCGCCTCCTTCTACGGCGTCGGCCCCAAGCGGGCCGACGCGATGCTGGAGCGGGTGGGCCTCACCGAGTCGGCCGGGGTGATGACCGACAAGATGTCCGGCGGTCAGGCCCAGCGCCTCTCGATCGCCTGCGCGCTGGCCCACGACCCGGAGCTGGTCTTCCTGGACGAGCCGACCACCGGTCTCGACCCGCAGGCCCGCCGCAATCTCTGGGACCTCCTGCGGGACATCAACGCCGAGGGCCGCACGGTCGTGCTGACCACCCACTACCTGGACGAGGCCGAGGTGCTCTGCGACCGCGTCTCGGTGATGGACCACGGCAAGGTCCTGCGCACCGGCGCACCGGCCGCGCTGGTCCGCGAGATCGACGACACGGTGCGGATCAGCGTGGAGTCGGGGCTGCTGACCGTCGAGCGGGTGCGTGACCTGCTCGACGCGACCGGCGCCGAGATCGCCTCGGTCGAGGACGACGGCGTCTCGCTCGCGGTCTCGACCCGCCTGCCGGCCCCGGTGCTCGCCGTGCTGGCCGAGCAGAACGCGCTGCGCGGACTCGAAGTCCGCGGCGCCACCCTGGAGGACGTCTTCCTCCAGCTCACCGGACGGGAGTACCGCGCATGAGCGCCGAACGCACGCGGGACGCGGCCGTTCCGGCCCAGCGCACGCCCGAACCCGCCGGCGCGCCCGCCGGGCAGCCGGAGCGCGAGCGGGTGAGCGCGTTCGCCAGCCTCTCGCGGGTGATGGTGGTCGCCTTCCTCCGGGACCGCACCGCCGTCTTCTTCGTGATCCTCTTCCCCCTGATGTTCCTGCTGCTGTTCGGCACCCTGCTCAAGGGCGCGACCAGCCCGCACGCCAAGGTGGCGCAGGTCGGCGCGGTCCAGGTGCTGGACTCGGTGCAGGGCGACGGCCGGGCCGCGCTGGAGAAGGTCCTCACGATCAGCCGCGGCGACGACGAGGCCGCCGCGCTGGAGAAGGTCCGCAAGGGCGACCTGGACGCGATGATCAAGGAGGGCCCGGACGGCAAGGTGGTGCTGCGCTTCAGCGCCGCCGACCAGGTCCGCGCCGGCTCCGTCCAGGGCATCGTCAACTCGGTCGTCCAGCAGGCCAACCAGGCCGCCAGCGGCAAGCCCGCCGCCTTCGTCCTGGACGCCGGCCAGGTCGAGGACAACTCGCTGAAGCCGATCCAGTTCCTCACCCCCGGCCTGCTCGGCTGGGCGGTGGCCACCGGCGCGGTGTTCGGTGCCTCGCTGACCCTGGTGTCCTGGCGGAAGAAGCAGGTGCTGCGGCGGCTGCGGCTGGCCCCGGTGAGCGCCGGGTCGATCGTGGCCTCCCGGATCGCCGTCTCGGTGCTGACGGCCCTGGTCCAGACCGCCGTCTTCCTCGTCGTCGCCACCATGCCGTTCTTCGGGCTGAAGCTCACCGGCGACTGGTGGCTGATCATCCCGCTGGTGGTCTGCGCCACGATCGCCTTCATGTCGATCGGCCTGCTGGCCGGGTCGCTGGCGAAGACCGAGGAGGCCGCCAACGGCATCTCGCAGATCATCGTGCTGCCGATGTCGTTCCTGTCCGGCTCGTTCTTCCCGACCGATGACATGCCGACCTGGCTGAAGGCCGTCTCCGAGGCGCTGCCGCTCAAGCACCTGGTCACCGCGGCGCAGTCGGTGCTCTCCCGGGGCGGCGGCGTGATGGACGCGCTGCCGACCATGGGCGGGCTGCTGGCGTTCGCCGCCGTGCTCACCGCGATCGCCTGGCGGTTCTTCCGCTGGGAGGACGCCTGAGCCGAACGCTGACGGCGGCGGGGCCGTACGCCCCCGGTCCTGGTCCCCAGGTCCCGGTGTACGGCCCCGCCGCCGTCTGCGACCATGGTCGGGTGAAAGAGATCCGGCGTGGCACGCTCAGCGAGGAGACCTTCTTCGAACAGGTCGGCGGCGAGCCGACCTTCCGGCGACTGGTGCACCGGTTCTACCAGGGCGTCGCGGGGGACGAGTTGCTGCGGCCGATGTACCCCGAAGAGGACCTCGGCCCGGCCGAGGAGCGCCTCACGCTCTTCCTGATGCAGTACTGGGGCGGCCCGCGCACCTACAGCGAGCAGCGCGGGCACCCGCGGCTGCGGATGCGGCACGTGCCGTTCCGGGTCGACCGCGCGGCGCACGACGCCTGGCTGAAGCACATGCGGGCCGCGGTGGACGAGCTGGCGCTGCCGGCCGACGCCGAGCGGCAGCTGTGGGACTACCTCACCTACGCCGCCGCCTCGATGGTCAACACCGAGGGCTGACCCGGGCCCCTTCGCCTGGGGCCCCGCGCCCTGGCCCCGCACATCGGGGTCTAGCGCATCGAGGTCCGGCGCATCCGGTTTCCAGCGCATCCGGTCCGACGCATCGGGGTCTAGCGCATCGGGCTGAGCCCGAGCCCGGCCCCGGGCGCCGCCGCGGTCCGCACCGCCACCGACCCCGCCGGCGCGCTCAACCGCAGCCAGCCACCGGCGCGGTGCACGGTCAGCGGCGCACCCGGCTTGAGGAACCCGATCACATAGGCCGCGTGCGCGGCGCGCAGCGGCAGCTCGGGAAGGGCGCCCACCGGCCGGGACCAGATCTCGTCGGCCAGCCCGTCCAGCACCGCACGGGTCCGGTGGTGCGCCGGGACGGCCTCGCTGCGCTCACGGAACTCCCGCACCCCGGCCATCAGTTCGGGGTACACCTCGGCCACCGGCGGCTCGCCGACCGGGCGCCAGCCGGAGCGCGGCGGCAACAGGCCGGCCCAGGCCGGACCGGTCACGGGCGCGGGCAGCTCCACGGTGTTCCCGGCACTGTCCAGGCCGTCCAGCAACTGCCCCGCCGAGACCGTGCGGTCGGCCGGCCCGACCGGCCCGGCGAGCCGCGCGGTCCGGACCGCCAGCGCGCCGGAGCTCCCCAGCGGCAGCCGGCCGAAGACGGCCAGCACGCCGTCGCCGCCGGCCTGCTTCGCCACCGCCTGCAGGCGCACCGCCGCCGCCCGGTCGAAGCGCAGCAGACGGACCAGGAAGGCGCCCAGGTCGGCGGCCTCCCCGGCGTCGGCGAGGGCGAGGGCGGCGGTGGGGGTCAACGCGCTTCAGCTCGAATCCGTGTATCGGTGATGGGTGGTGGTCCGGGCCGGGGGCTCAGGCCGCCGCGGCGTCCAGGCTGCGTCCGTCCCGGCTGCGCCCGTCCGCGCCGCGGTCGTCGTCCGTGAAGCGGCCCAGGAACTCCCGCTCCACCGGGCTGATCCGGCGCGGGCGGCCCTCGGCCAGGTCGTAGGGGACGACCACGGTGGACGCCCGGACGTACACCGTCTCGGTGCCGTCCTCGGCGGTGTCCTTGATCTCGTACGACACGGTCAGCGAGGCGCCGCCGATCTTGGTGACCCAGGTCTCGATGGTGACCGGCTCGGGCCGGTGCACCAGCGGGCGCTTGTAGTCGATCTCGTGGCGGGCCACCACCGAGCCGCCCGCGAACTCCCCCGCACCGGCCGCGGCGGCCTGGGTGAACATGAAGTCGATCCGGGCCTCCTCCAGGTAGCGCAGGAAGACCACGTTGTTGACGTGCCCGAAGGCGTCCATGTCGGACCAACGCAGCGGACAGGCGTAGATGTGGCGTGCCACGGGTGTTCTCCTCGATGTCCGGTGACCCGCCGGCGGGTGACGGCCGGTGGGCCGCGGCCCGGCAGGCCGCCCCCCCGGGGGGCAGTCTGCCGGGCCGTTGTGACAGCTGGGTGTCAGCCTCGGGTCAGCTTCTTGTAGGTGGCCCGGTGCGGACGGGCCGCGTCGGCGCCCAGCCGCTCGATCTTGTTCTTCTCGTACGACTCGAAGTTGCCCTCGAACCAGAACCACTTGCTCTCGCCCTCGTAGGCGAGGATGTGGGTGGCCACCCGGTCCAGGAACCAGCGGTCGTGGGAGATGACCACGGCGCAGCCGGGGAACTCCAGCAGCGCGTTCTCCAGCGAGGAGAGGGTCTCGACGTCCAGGTCGTTGGTGGGCTCGTCGAGGAGCAGCAGGTTGCCGCCCTGCTTGAGGGTGAGCGCCAGGTTCAGGCGGTTGCGCTCACCGCCGGAGAGCACGCCGGCCGGCTTCTGCTGGTCCGGGCCCTTGAAGCCGAACGCCGAGACGTAGGCGCGGGACGGCATCTCGACCTGGCCGACGTTGATCCAGTCCAGGCCGTCGGAGACGACCTCCCAGAGCGTCTTCTTCGGGTCGATGTTGGCGCGGCTCTGGTCGACGTAGCTGATCTTGACGGTCTCGCCGACCTTGACGGTGCCGGAGTCCGGGGTCTCCATGTCCTGCAGCATCTTGAACAGCGTCGTCTTGCCGGCGCCGTTGGGGCCGATGATGCCGACGATGCCGTTGCGCGGCAGGGTGAAGCTCAGGTCGTCGATCAGGACCTTCTCGCCGAAGGCCTTGTTGAGGTTCTCGACCTCGATGACGATGCTGCCCAGACGCGGGCCCGGCGGGATCTGGATCTCCTCGAAGTCCAGCTTCCGCATCTTGTCGGCCTCGGCCGCCATCTCCTCGTAGCGGGCCAGACGCGCCTTGGACTTCGCCTGACGGCCCTTGGCGTTGGAGCGGACCCACTCCAGCTCCTCGCGGAGCCGCTTGGCGCGCTTGGCGTCCTTCTGGCCCTCGACCTTGAGGCGCGACTGCTTGCTCTCCAGGTAGGTGGAGTAGTTGCCCTCGTAGCCGATCGCGCGGCCGCGGTCGAGCTCCAGGATCCAGCCGGCCACGTTGTCCAGGAAGTACCGGTCGTGGGTGACGGCGACGACGGTGCCGGCGTACTTGGCCAGGTGCTGCTCCAGCCAGTTCACCGACTCGGCGTCCAGGTGGTTGGTGGGCTCGTCGAGCAGCAGCAGGTCGGGGGCCTCCAGCAGCAGCTTGCAGAGCGCCACGCGGCGCTTCTCGCCACCGGAGAGCTTGGTGACCGGCCAGTCGCCGGGCGGGCAGCCCAGCGCGTCCATGGCCTGCTCCAGCTGGGCTTCGAGGTCCCAGGCGTTGGCGTGGTCCAGGTCCTCCTGGAGCTTGCCCATCTCGTCGAGCAGCGCGTCCGAGTAGTCGGTGGCCATCAGCTCGGCGATCTCGTTGAAGCGGTTGAGCTTCCCCTTGATCTCCTTGACGCCGTCCTCGACGTTCTCCAGAACGGTCTTGGTCTCGTCGAGCGGCGGCTCCTGGAGCAGCATGCCGACGGTGAACCCGGGCGAGAGGAAGGCGTCGCCGTTGGACGGCTGCTCCAGGCCGGCCATCATCTTCAGCACGGTGGACTTACCCGCGCCGTTGGGGCCCACGACGCCGATCTTCGCCCCCGGGAGGAAGCTGAGCGTCACGTCGTCAAGGATGACCTTGTCTCCGTGCGCCTTGCGTACCTTGCGCATCGTGTAGATGTATTCCGCCACGTGAGATCGCTCCGGCGTCGTCGGGAGTAATTCGGCTTGCAGCCTTCCATTGTGCCGCACCCGGCCGAGAGCCCGAACCGCCAGCCTTGCCCCACTGGGGTATCCCGCCCCGGACGCCCGCCCCGGCCCCGGCCACCACCGCCCGGCGCGGCCCCGCCGGACGCACCGCGGCCCGGCTCCCCGCAGCGAGTGCGGTGAACCGGGCCGGGTGGTGGGCGCCCGCCCTGCCGGAGCAGGCCGGGCGCCCTTCACTGCGTTCAGTACTACTTCAGTACCGGTGCGGCGCTGCCTCAGGCGGCGCTGCGACCGTGGCGACCGCGACGGCGCAGGACGAAGACCGCGGCACCGCCCGCCACGACCAGGCCACCGGCGACGGCGGCGAGGATCGGGGTGGCGTCGTTACCACCGGTGGCGGCCAGGCCGCCCGTAGTGCCGGGAGCCGGGCTGCTGGCGGCCGGGGCCGGGTGCGCCGAGGAGCTGGACGGAGCGGCGGTCGGCGTACCGGTACCGCTCGGGGTCGGCGTGGCCGTGGCGCTGGTGCCGGCCGACGGGGTGGCGGTCGGCGTGGTCACGCTGGTGACCTTGCAGTCCAGGATGCCCTTGAACTCCTTGGTGAAGCCGTTCGGGCCGGTCACCTTGATGTCGTAGGCGGTGTCCTCGTTGACCTGGACCAGCACGCTCTCCATCTTGCCGGGCTGGACGGTGACCGTCTTGCCCGGCGCGACGGTCACGGAGGCCGCCTCGTCGCCGCCGTTGGCGACGTTGACGCGGACGCCGTTGGAGTCGCACTCGACCTGGGCGTTGCTGTCCAGCAGCGGGCCCTTGCCGGCCTTCCACGCGGCCTTGGCCGCGTCCACCACGCTGAGCTTGGTGGAGCCGGCCAGGATCATGGTCTGGCTGTGCTTCTCGGGGGTGTAGCCCTTGCTCAGGAAGACCCGGCCGTTGGGCACGACGGTCTCGGCCGAGGCCGTCACCGTGGCCGTGCCGTCCGGGGTGCCGGCCGGCACGTCCAGGAACAGCTGGGTGTCCTTGGCGACCGGGCCGGTCAGGCCGGTGACCGGCTTGCCGTCCTTGTCGACCAGCTTCGCCTTGTCCGCGGCGTCGCCGGAGAGCGCGAGCTTCACCTCGGAGGCGCTGGTGTTGATGGTGAACGGACCGAGCTTGTTGCCCGGCTTGCCCGACACCGAGTCCGGCGTGAGGCTCAGCGAGGGCTTGGGCTCGGCCGCGATGCCCTTGTTGGCGTCGCTGACCAGGTAGTCGCGCAGCTTCTTGGCCTGCGCGTCGACCGGGGTGGCGTTCTTGCCGTCGGAGAACTTCCAGATCGCGGCCTGGGTGCCCGCGGCGGCGTCGTCGGCGGTGAGCTGACCGTCCTTGATGCCGGCCGCGTCGGCCAGCTTCTTGAGGTCGGTGACCTGCGGGTAGGAGTTCTCCAGGATCCAACGGATCTTGGCGGCGTCCTGAGCCTTCTCCTTGCGGCCGAGCGAGCTCGACTTCCAGTCCGACTCCTGGTACTCGACCCTGCTCTCGATGTTGACCGGGTGGTCGATGTCGATGCAGTACGTACGAAGCTCGCCGTTGGCCGTCTTGAGGGTGAACAGACCGCCCTGAACGGAGTGACCGCCCTCGATGGCGATCTCCTCGCTCTGCATGGTCGGCTGGATCACCGCCGTGACGCCCGCACCCGGTGCGTCGGCCGCAGCCGCCGCACCGGCTGCGAGCAGGCTCCCGCCCAGCGCTACGCTGGTCGTGAGCATGACAGTGGTTATGCGCGGAAGACTCCGCCCCTGCCTCTGGAACATCTGGGATCCCTCCGGGCCGGGCCATGCCGATGGGCTGCCCGCCTTGCATTGCCGCGCCCCCTGTGGCGCCGCTGCACGTGTGTGAACCAGACGAATCCTATTGAGCCAGGGAGGCGCGCAAACCCCCATGCGAAATCAGGACGATTCCGTATCTGTATCGTTATCAATGCTCCCATCATCCACACAAGCTGACGATCAGCCAGAAACTTCCAATCTTTCACTTAACCGGTCCGATGTTTGCACGCGTGAGCGCAACAACCGTCTCGATCAACATATTTGTCGACAGTTGAGACCGGTCGACGGTCAGACCGAAGAAGCCAGGGCGTCACCCTCCGTTCCCATGCCGTCCACCCGCGCCCCGACCCCGGCGACCGCCAACAGGGGTGCCACCGGCGGGTCGACGGCCGCCCTCCGCGCCTGCAGTGCGTCCGCGATCCAGCCCGGTACCGCCTCGCCCACGGACACCTCCCGACCCTCCGCCGGCTCCGCCCGCGAGGCCGCACCCCACGTGAAGACGGCGGTGCCACGACTGAGGTCGTGCCCGACCGACCGGGCGTCGATCTCGACTCTGCTGCGCCGCGCCTCACCGTCCATCCACTCCCGGACCCTCAACCGCCCGCTCACCACCACCGGATCACCCTTCGACAGCGAGCCGATCAGATGAGCGGCCAGCGCCCGCCAGGCCGTCACCGTCACCCACTGCGTCTCGCCGTCCACCCAGGCCTCCCGCAGCCGGTCGTACCGGCGCTCCGTCGACGCCAGCCGGAAGTTGGCCACCGCCACCCCGTCCGCCGTCCGCGTGCAGCTCACCTCGGTCGCGACATTGCCGATGACCGTCACCTGGGTCTCGTTCACAGAACACGCTCCGTTCTCCCGGATGCACCGTACGGAATCGACCGGTGCGAGTTGAGAGTGCGCTTCCCGGGAAATCCGCACCAGGCAGATCGGAAATCCTGTGGACAAGTCGGCCCTGTGGAAAACCGGTGTCACTCACAGGGGTGAATTTCGGCCCTTTCGGTCCTACTTTCGGCCTGGCTTCTACGGGGCCATGACAACAAACGCCCCGCTTCCCGCCGCCCCCGCGCACCCCCAGGGGTGGCCTGCCCGGCCGTCCGCCCACGTCATCCGACCGAACGAACCCGAATACGGCCCCCCACCCGCGCCGAGGCCGGTAGTTTCTCCGTGCCGAATCCATAACGGGTGGGGCGGCAGCCCCGTAACGACTGCACAACGTCCGGCGCCGAAGCGGGCCAGACCGCTGCACGCACGGCCGTCACCTGCGATTATCGGACCGCTCCACCGAAGCCGACACACCCGCGACGGTGTTGTTACACCCGGCCGAGGTTCTGGACACCCTTATCCTGTCCCCGACAGGGCAAGGCCCCGCCAACCCCCACCCCACCCTCAGGCAGGGGCCGGACAGCGGGCGCCCCGCGCGCTCGTCGCCCGATCCCGGCAACGGTCACGCCCATCAGGGCGCCGTCCGTCCCGCCCCCATAGCTCAGCGGATAGAGCACCCGCCTTCTAAGCGGTAGGTCGCAGGTTCGAATCCTGCTGGGGGCACCGCACCGAATTCCCGCAGGCCACGCCCTCAGCGAGGGCTTTGCCCGGCCGGGCCGCCGGAAAATCCCGTGTACCGAACGCGCATAGCCCGTGACAATGCGTGTCGTGGCGGGGGCGGAAACGACACCGGGGGAAACACCGGTACGAACCGGTCGTACGGCCCGAACGGAAACAACGGGCGAATCAGACAACACCCCCCGGGGCCGCCACGCCGCTCGCCTCCGGTGCCGCGCCGGGGGCGGCAGCCGCGGGCCGTCCCCGGCGCCGCGAGGTCCCGCTCGGCGCCGCTCAACCCTGGCCGGCGGCCGCTCCGGGCAGCCCCGCCAGATAGGCGTCCAGCAGCGCCACCTGCCGCTCGGGCGGGAACTCCGCCGGGGCGAACAGCGCCTGCACCACCAGCCCCAGCGCGAAGGCCTGCGCCCCCGCGGCGAGCTGCCCGGCGTCCACGCCGTCCGGCAGCTCCCCCAGCCGCTGCGCGGCGGCCACCGACTCGGCCAGCAGCGCCCGCGCCCGCCCGTAGCGGGCCGCGTGCGCGGCGGCCAGCTCCGGGTCGGCCAGCGCGACGTCCCAGGAGCCGACCCAGATCCGGTTGCCGGCCGTGCCGGCCCCGTCCAGCGGGAGGATGTCGAGCAGAGCCGCCCGCAGCCTGGGCAGTCCGGCGGGCGGCGGCGGGCTGCCGTCCGCCGGGGCGGTCCGGCGCGGCCGCTGCTGGGAACGCCGGTCCAGTACGTCGAGGGCGTGTGCCACGAGCGCCCGCTTGTTGGGGAAGTAGTGCGTCAACAAACCGGTGGAGGCGCCCATTTCGGCGGCCACCGCACGCAGCGTCAGCCCCTCGAAGCCGCGCGAGGAGAGCACCCGCCAGACCGCCTCGGAGACGTCCTCGCGGCGGGCTTCATGGTCTCCCCGGGCTGGTGTCATAGGCGGTATGGTATCTACCAAACGTTTGTTATGTATGCCGGAACGGCCGGGCCGCGCCCCCGCCCCCCACCCGGCCCCGCCCGAAAGGCCCGCCGATGTTCGCCGTCCCGCTCGCCGACCGTGCCGAACTGCGCCCTCTGGAACCGTGGCAGGCCGCCGAGTTCCTGACCCACATGGACCGCGCCCGCGACCACATGAACCCGTGGATCACCTGGGCCCACCGCTCCACCGACCTGACGTCGGCCCGCGCCACCCTGCAGGGCTACGCCGACCGGCAGGCCGCCGACGCCGGCCGGCTCTACGGCATCTGGCTTGACGGCACGCTGGTCGGCGGCACGATGTTCGTCTCCTTCGACGCCGTCGCCGGGGTCGCCGAGATCGGCGTCTGGACGGAGCCCGCCGGCGAGGGCCGGGGCCTGGTCGGCGCCGCCGTCCGCCACCTGGTCGACTACGCGTTCACCACCCGCGGCCTGCACCGCCTGGAGTGGCACACCAGCCCGACCAACCTCCGCAGCCGCTCGCTCGCGCAGCGGCTGGGCATGCGGCTGGACGGTGTCCTGCGGGAGTCGTACCTGGTCAACGGCGTCCACCAGGACTCCGAGATCTGGTCGCTGCTCGCCCACGAGTGGCAGCCGACCGGCTGACGGCGGCGCACGGCGCGGGGCCCGGTGGACGGTCGTCCACCGGGCCCCGCGCCGCACCACTCCCGCGCCGCACCGCTCCTACCCCGTACCCCGCTCAGGCGGCCAGCGCCTGCCCCTGCGCCACCGGCTCGGGCACCGGGCGCGGCCGCAGCCGCAGGGCCAGGACGAGGACCAGCGCCATCACCCCGGCCGCCGAGAGGAACACCACGTCCACCGCGCCGATGAAGCTGTGCACCGCGTGCGTCCTGGCGGCGCCGGTCAGCCGGCCCACCGCACCGAGCGCGGGACCGGGCTCGCCGCTGTCGAAGACCCGGGCCAGCACGGTGCCGAAGAGCGCGGCGCCCAGCGCGCTGCCGAGCGTCTGGAAGAACCGGACACCGGTGGTGGCGACACCCAGCTGGTGGGCCGGAGCGGCCTCCTGGACGACGGTGATGAGGCGGCCGATCAACTGGCCGAGGCCGAGGCCCAGCAGGACGAGCTCGGCCCGCACCAGCCAAAGCGAGGTGTCCGGGCCGCTCAGCCCGAGCAGCAGCAGGGCCACCGTGGCGCAGGCGGCGCCGGAGGCCAGGATCGCCCGGACCGACCAGCCCCGTGCGGCGAACCGGTTGGCCGCGAGACCGACCGCCGTCATGCCGAGCGCCATCGGGATCAGATAGAGGCTGGCGGAGGTCGCGGCGACCCCGCGGGCCACCTGCAGGTACAGCATCACGTACATGATCGCGCCCATCAGGCCCATTCCGACCAGCCCCTGCACCGCGAAGCCGATCCGGATCTCCGGGATGCGGAACAGCGAGAGCGGCAGGACCGGCTCGGCGGCGGTGGCCTGGCGCCACAGGAAGAGGCCGAGGGCCGCGAGGGTGGCGGCGGCCAGACCGAGGATCTCCGGCGACGTCCAGGCGTAGGTCTTGCCGCCCCACTCGGTCACCAGCAGCAGCCCGGTGGCGAACGCGGCCGCCAGGGCGGCGCCCAGGAAGTCCAGGCCGCGCCGGCCGGCCGAACGCGGAAGCTTGAGCACGAGCGCGGAGCCGACCAGGACGAGCAGGCCGAGCGGCAGGTTGATGTAGAAGATCCAGCGCCAGTCGAGGTGGTCCGCCAGGAGCGCGCCGATCAGCGGACCCACGGCCATGCCCGCGCCGCCCACGATGCCGCCGACGCCGCCACCGCCGCCCTTGGCGTCGTCCGGGTCCTTGAGCTGCGCCATCACCACCATCGTCACGCTCATCAGCCCGCCGCCGCCGATGCCCTGGACCGCCCGGAAGGCGATCAGCTCGGTCATCGACTGGGCCGCTCCGCAGAGCGCCGAGCCGAGCAGGAAGACGCCGACCGCCCCCAGCAGCGCCCGCTTGGCACCGTAGAGGTCGCAGAGCTTGCCGTAGAGCGGCAGCAGCGCCGTCGCCGCCAGGGCGAAGGCACTCACCAGCCAGGGCAGTCGGTCGACGCCGTGGACGGGGTCGAGGTCCTGGACGATCGGCACGGTGGCGGCCGACACGATGTTCATGTCGAGCACCGCCAGGACGATCGTGATCAGGCAGAGCAGCATGCCCAGCTTGCGCTGGGGCTCCGTCATCAGAGCTGCTGCCGGCGCGGTGGCGGCCATGGGAAGTCCCCCCGGGGATCGTGGAATTCGGGCATTCGGCTACGGACCGGACCGCACCGGACAGGTGCGGCTCGGCGGCACGCCCTCACCATGGCAGGTATTTTTGACCCGGTCAATTGTTTGCTGGAGTCAATGGTTCGTCACAGTCCATCATTAGGCCCGGTCGATCTTTGATCCTGGTACAGTCATGCCATGGCAGAGCGCAGCACGACCACCGGGCCCGAGGCAGTGGAGGCGGCCGCGGACGCGGCACTGAGCCTGCGCGAGCGCAAGAAGCGCCAGACGGCCCGTCGGATCTGGCACAGCGCGATCGCCCTCTTCGCCGAGCGCGGCTTCGACGAGGTGTCGGTCGCCGAGATCGCCGCGGCGGCCGACGTCTCGAAGATGACCGTCTTCAACTACTTCCCGTCCAAGGAAGACCTGGTCATGAGCCCGATGGAGCGGCACACCGGCGAGGCCGCCGAGGCGGTCCGCGACCGTGCCCCGGGCGTCTCGGCGGTGGCCGCGCTGCGCGCCGGGTTCGCGGCGGGCCTGGAGCGGTTCGACCCGGCCACCGGTCTGAGCGACGACCGCTTCGTGCTCGACGTGATCCGCCTGATCCACCGGACACCGGCACTGACCCTGCGCGCGACCACCGCGTGGGGCCGGGCGGCGAACGAGCTGCTCGCCGCCGAGCTGCTCGCCCAGGACCCGGCCGGCGACCGGCTCCGGGCCCAGGTCGCGGCCGCCCAGCTGATGAGCGTCCGGCTGGCGCTGACCAACGAGAACCACCGCCGGATGCTGGCCGGCGAACGGGCCGCCGACGTGCTGCCGGAGGCCCTGGAGAACGCCCGGCGCAGCTTCGACCTGGCCGAGCACGGCCTCGGCGACTACGGCACCCGGCCCGCCTGACCGTTCGCCGCCCAGCGGCGGACGGTCCGCCCGACGGGGCCGCGGCCGCGCCTGAGAGAGTGTCCGCACCACGAACTCCGGAGGTGCGCATGGACCAGCCGCTGCTCACGCGGGACCGCTCCCCGCTGCCCACCCACGTCGACGGCCTCCACGCCTACACCGGCGGGGACGGCGTCGCGGTGCTGGAGTTCGCCCGGCCGCACCGGCGCAACGCCGTCACCCTGGCGATCTGGCAGGCCCTACCGAAGGTCCTGCTCCGGCTCGCCGAGCAGCCCGGTCTGCGGGCCCTGCTGGTCACCGGCGCGGGCGGCACCTTCAGCGCCGGCGCGGACATCGCCGAACTGTCCGGGATCTACGCCGACCCGGACCGCGCCGACGACTACCACGCCGTCAACGTCGCGGCCGAGGAGGCGCTGGCGGACTTCCCGCATCCGACCGTCGCGGTGGTGCACGGCGCCTGCGTCGGCGGCGGCTGTCAGCTGGCCGTCGCCTGCGACCTGCGGTTCGTCGCCGAGGACGCCCGGCTGGGCATCACCCCGGCCAAGCTCGGGGTGGTCTACCCGGCGGTGCCGACCCTTCGGCTGGCCCGCCTGGTGGGCCCGTCGCGGGCCAAGTACCTGCTCTTCTCCGGCGAGCTGGTGACCGGCCGGGAGTGCCTCACGCTCGGTCTCGCCGACCGGGTCCTGCCGGGCGCCGAACTCGACGCCGGGGCGCTGGAGTTCGCCCGGCTGCTGACCACCCGCTCGTCGCAGACCATCGGCGCGGTCAAGGCCGCGCTGGCCGTCCCGCCGGAGCGGGCCGCCGAGGCGCTGCGCCCCTGGGAGCGCCGCTCCCGGGAGGCCCCGGACGTCCGCGAGGGTCTCGCCGCCTTCCTGGAGGGCCGGCCGCCCCGGTTCTGACCGGCCCGGGCCGGACGGACGCACGGGCGCACCCGCCGGTCGCGCCGCCCGGCCCCGCCGCACTCAGCGGATCGGCATCCCCGAGATCGCCCGGGCGATCACCAGCCGCTGGATCTCGCTGGTGCCCTCGAAGATCGAGTAGATCGCGCTGTCCCGGTGCATCCGCTCGACCGGGTACTCGCGGGTGAAGCCGTTGCCGCCGAGGATCTGCATCGCCTGCGCGGTGACCCACTTGGCGGTCTCGCCCGCGTAGAGCTTGGACATCGAGCCCTCGGCAGCGGTGAACGGCTGGTTGTTCGCCGCCATCCAGGAGGCCCGCCAGACCAGCAGCCGGGCGGCGTCGATCCGGGTCTTCATGTCCGCCAGCTGGAAGGCCACGCCCTGGTTGTCGATGATCGGGCGGCCGAACTGCACCCGGGTCTTCGCGTAGTCCAGCGCCACCTCGTACGCGGCGCGGGCGATGCCGATCGCCTGCGCCCCGACGGCCGGCCGGGAGGCCTCGAAGGTGGCCATCGCCGCGTTGCCCCGGCCGCCGCCGCGCTTGGCCCCCTCGCGGGCCCGGGCCAGCCGCTCGTCCAGCTTCTCCTTGCCACCGAGCAGGCAGTGCCCCGGCAGTCGGACGCCGTCCAGGACCACCTCGGCGGTGTGCGAGGCGCGGATGCCGTGCTTCTTGAACTTCTGCCCCTGGCTCAGCCCGGGTGTGCCCGGCGGCACCACGAAGGAGGCCTGGCCGCGCGCGCCGAGCGCCGGGTCGACGGCGGCCACCACCACGTGGACGGCGGCGATCCCGCCGTTGGTCGCCCAGGTCTTGGTGCCGTTCAGCACCCACTCGTCCTTGGCCTCGTCGTAGACGGCCCGGGTGCGCAGCGCGGACACGTCGGAGCCGGCGTCCGGCTCGGAGGAGCAGAAGGCGGCCACCTTGAGGTCGTCCGGGGTGCCGAACATCTGCGGCGCCCAGGTGCCGATCTGCTCGTCGGTGCCGTTGGCGAGCACGGCGACGGCGGCCAGCGTGGTGCCGACGATCGAGAGGCCGATGCCCGCGTCGCCCCAGAACAGCTCCTCCATGGCGATCGGGATGCCGACGCCGGAGGGGTCGAAGTACTGCTGGGCGTAGAAGTCCAGGGAGTAGATCCCCAGCTTGGCGGCCTCCTGGATGACCGGCCAGGGGGTCTCCTCGCGCTCGTCCCACTCGGCCGCGGCGGGGCGCATCACGTCGGCGGCGAAGCCGTGCAGCCAGTCGCGTACGGCGAGCTGGTCCGCGCCCGGGTCCAGCGAGAACGTGCTCATGATGCCTCCGGTCGAAGGGGCCCCTCGCCGCCCGGCGGGGCGGCGGATGCAAGGGCGGGCAGTGGGGGTGTCGGACAGGTGTTACCGGGGGTAACATCGCGGGGAGTCTGCTACTCATAGGTAGGAATGTCAACGCCCCGGGGCCGTGGACGCCCCCGCCGGGCAGCTCCGCGGCACGCCTGCCCCGCGCCACGCCCCCGTACGCCCCCGACCGCTCCGCCCGACCGCCCGCACCACCCCGTAGCCGCAACCCCCGTCGGCCAGACCCGCCAGGAGACCTCATGCCGCCCTCCGACGCACCCCGCCGGGAGCAGCTGCTCAACGCCGCCGACCGGGTGGTCCAGCGGGAGGGCCCGGGCGCCAGCATGAACGCCATCGCGGCCGAGGCCGGGATCACCAAGCCGATCCTCTACCGCCACTTCGGCGACCGGAACGGCCTGATCCGGGCACTGACCGAGCGCCACACCAGCGGTCTGCTGACCGCCGTACGGGCCGCGCTGAGCGAACCGCTGGAGCGCCGCGACCGCGTCGAGCACGTGCTGGACACCTACCTCGCCGGGATCGAGGCCCGCCCGCAGGTCTACCGGCTGCTCACCCACCCCGAGCCCGGCGACCCGTCCGGCGTCGGCAACGCGCTCGCCCCGGCGCTGCGGCAGATCGCCGAGGAGATCACCTGGGCCGTGCAGAGCCAGGTGGACCTCGGGGCCGACCGGGAACTCCTCGCGGAGGCCTGGGGCCGGGGGATCACCGGCATGGTGCTGGCCGCCGGGGACTGGTGGCTGGAGTCCAGACCGTGCTCGCGCACCCGGATGGTGCAGGCGCTCGCCGACCTCCTCTGGGGCCGGCTGGCCGCCGCCGCCGACCTGCCGACCGCCGCCCTGCCGGCCCCGGCGCAGGACCCGGCGCCGAGCTGAACTCTTGTGCTGTGCATGCCAGTTCGGGCATCATCGGGCCCCACCCCCACGCTCCGCGAGCTCCCGCGAGGTACCGATGCGCTTGCGCCGCACCGCCGTTGCCCTCCTACTCGCCGCCACCGCCGCCCTGGCCGCCCCCACCCCCGCCCTGGCCGCGTCGCCGGACGCCTCCCGGTCACCGGCCCCGTTCCGGGCCGGGTTCCCCACCGGCACCGCCACCGCGCCGGACGGCACCACCGACCTCACCGACGCCACCGGCCGCCGGCTGCGGCTCCGCGGCTTCAACCTCGACAAGTACGCCGAGGCCACCGAACAGGACGTCGCGTCCCTGGCCGCCCAGGGCTTCACCCTGGTCCGGGTGGCCGTCTCCTGGACCAGGCTGGAGCCCGTCCGCGGGCACCTCGACCCGACCGAACTGCACCGCGTGCAGCGGGTGCTGGACTGGGCCGACCGCTACGGCGTGCTGGCCCTGGTCGACTTCCACCAGGACGTCTACGGGCCCAAGTTCGGCGGCGGGGACCGCGGCGTCCCGCTCTGGGCCACCCGCGACGACGGCCTGCCGTTCACCCCGGACCCGGACGACTGGTTCGCCGGCTACTTCCAGCCCGCCGTCCAGGCGGCCTTCCGCCACCTCTACGACGACCCCGACCTGCGCGCCTGGCAGGCCGACTTCTACACCCGGCTGGCCCGCGAACTGCGCGGCCACCCCTCGCTGCTGGGCTACGACCTGTTCAACGAGCCGTTCGGCCCGGTGGACGGCGACCCGACCGACCCGGCCGTGCTCGCCGCCTCCTCCGCCGCCCTCGAACAGGGCCGGCTCGCCGACATGTACCGCCGGCTGATCCGGGCCGTGCGCCGCATGGACTCCCGCGCCTGGCTGTTCGTCGAGCCGACGGTACTGGTCGGCCAGGGCGTCCCCACCCGGCTGCCCGGCTTCGGCGACCCGCGCCCCGGCGCGCCCCGGCTCGGCTACGCGCCGCACTTCTACGACACCGCGGTCGAGGGCGGCGCCGACTGGGACCCCTCCGGCGGCTTCGTCGAGAACTACACCGCCGCGATCACCGCCTACCCCGCCGCGCACCGCCTGCCGGTCCTGGTCGGCGAGTGGGGCCCGCCGGACGCGCGGACCCCGGGCAACTCCCAGCTGGTCCGCCGTCAGGTCGCCGCCATGGACGGCTTCGCCGCCGGCTGGACGATGTGGTACTGGTGCCGGGGCAACGGCGGCTACTGCGCGTTCGATCCGGCCGGCCGGCCCGCCCCCGGCGACGAGCCGGTCTTCGGCCCCTACCCGGCGGCGGTCGCCGGGACGGCCGTGCGCACCGGCGCCGCGGCGGGCGGGCACGTGGTGCGCTGGAACGCCGACGGCAGCGGCCGGACCACCGACCTGGTGCTGCCCGCCGCCACCTTCCCGGCCGGTGCGCGGATCACCGTCACGCCGGCGGCCCGGGTCGAGGTCGACCAGCCGGCCGGCGGCCGGGCCGGCACCGCCCGGATCCGCCTGCCGCACACCCGCCCGGGCACCCCGGTCACGGTGACCGTCACGCCCCGCTGAGGCCCGGTGGCCCGCCCCGACCACGAGAACCCAGGCCCACGGGACGGGCCACCGCGCGAGGCCCGGCACCGGGCTCGAACCGGCTCAGGCCAGACCGCGGCGGGCCAGCAGCGGCCCGGTCCTCGGGTCACGCCCGACCACCGCCCGGAAGGAGTCCAGCGGGTCCCGGCTGTCCCCGCGCGAAAGCAGCTCCCGGCGGAACACCTCGCCGCTCTCCCGCACCCCCCGGCCGTTCCCCTCGAACCAGTCCACCGTCTCCGCGTCCAGCACCTCGGACCAGATGTACGCGTAGTACCCCGCGCTGTACCCGCCGGCGAAGATGTGCGAGAAGTACGCCGTCCGGTAGCGCGGCGGGATCGCCGCCACCGCGAGCCCGGCCTTCGCCAGCGCCTGCGCCTCGAACTCCTCGGCGTCCGCGATCTCCTGGCCCGGCGCCACGGTGTGCCAGGCCAGGTCCAGCAGGGCCGCCGCCAGGTACTCCACGGTCCGGAACCCCTGCCCGAAGCCGTCGGCCGCCGCCATCCGCTCGACCAGCTCGGCCGGCAGCGGCTCGCCGGTCACGTGGTGCTTCGCGTAGTTGGCCAGCACCTCGGGCCGGACCATCCACATCTCGTTGACCTGCGAGGGGAACTCCACGAAGTCCCGCGGCACGTCCGTCCCGGCGAAGTACGGGTAGCGCACGTCCGAGAAGAGCCCGTGCAGCGCGTGGCCGAACTCGTGGAACAGCGTGCGCACCTCGTCCCAGGAGAGCAGCACCGGCTCGCCCGGGGCCGGGCGGGGCACGTTCAGGTTGTTCATCACCACCGGCCGCCGGCCCAGCAGCCGCGACTGGGTGACCAGTTCGTCCATCCAGGCGCCGCCGCGCTTGGACGCCCGGGCGTGGAAGTCCGCGAGGAAGAGGCCGAGCGAGCCGCCGTCCTCCTCGAACACCTCGAAGACCCGCACGTCCGGGTGGTACGCCGGGAGGTCCGGCCGCTCGGTGAAGGTCACCCCGTAGGCCAGGTTCGCGGCGAAGAAGACCCCGTCGCGCAGCACCCGCTCCAGCTCCAGGTACGGGCGCAGCGCGGCCGCGTCCACCTGGTAGGAGGACTGCCGGACCAGCTCCGAGTAGTACGCCCAGTCGTGCGCGGCGATCTCCTCGACGCCGTCGACGGCCGCCGCCGCGGCCAGCTCGACCGCCTCCCGCCGCGCGTTGGCCACCGCCGGCGGCACCAGCCGGGTCAGCAGCGCGTCGACCGCCTCGACGGTGCCGGCCGTCTCGTCCGCCACCACGTGGGCCGCGTGCGTGTCGTACCCCAGCAGCCGGGCCCGCTCGGCGCGCAGCGCGGACATCCGGATCGCCAGCGGGCCGTTGGAGTCGGCCGCCCGGCCCAGCGAGGCCGCCAGCAGGCGTTCGCGCACCGAGCGGTCGGTGAGGAAGGCCAGCTCGGTCTGGTTGGAGAAGTTCTTCAGGTTCAGCACGTACTTGCCCTCGTGGCCGAGCGCCCGGGCGTTCGCGGCCGCGCCGGCGATCGCGTCCGGCGAGAGCCCGGCCAGCTCGGCCGCGGAGTCCAGCACCAGTGCCCGCGCCTTCGAGTCCGCCGACACGTTGCGGCGGAACGCCGAGGCGCCGGCGGCCAGTTCGGCGTTCAGCCCGCGCAGCCGCCGCTGGTCGGCGGCGCCGAGCCGGGCGCCGGCCCGGACGAAGGCGGTGTGCCGCCGCTCCAGCAGCCGCCGCGACTCCGCGTCCAGGCCGAGCCCGTCCCGTCGCCCGTGCAGCTCCTCGATCCGGGCGAACAGCGCGGCGTCCAGGTGGATCGCGTCCCGGTGGGCCGCCAGCCTCGGGCTGATCTCGGTGTCCAGCCGGTCCACGCCCGGGGTGGTGTCCGAGGAGACCTGGTTGTCGAAGACCGCCCGGACCCGCTTCAGCAGCGCACCCGAGCGCTCCAGCGCGATCAGGGTGTTGTCGAAGGTCGGCGGCTCCGGATTGGCGGCGATCTCGGCGATCTCGGCGAGCTGCTCGGCCATCCCGCGCTCGAACGCGGGCAGGTAGTGCTCTTCCCGGATCTCGGCGAAGGGAGGCAGTTCGTAGACCAGGGTGCTGGGCTTGAAGAACGGGTTCTCGGTCATTTCGCCGACCCTACGCCGTGGCAACGGCCGGGCACACGCGTCCGGCCCGGCGGGCGGCGCACCGTCGGCGCACGGGCGCACGGATCGGCACGCGCGCCTGCGCCGGTTGTCGTACCCACCGGTTACCGTCGAGGTCCGCAGCCCGTACGCCCGAGAGGAGGAGCCCCCGTGGCACCCCGGATCGCCCTCGTCCCCGACCCGCACGGCCCCGGCGGCCGGCTGCTCCCCCTCGACGACGCCGGGGCCCCGCTCGGGCCGCCCGCCGCCGTGGCGGACCTCGCGGCCGCCGTCGCCGAGCGGGAGGCCGCCGAGCACCCGCGCTGGGTCTGGGCGGCCGCCGACAGCGCCTACGCGCCGCTGCTCCCCCGGCTGCCCGACCGGCTCGCCCGCTGCCACGACCTCCGGCTGACCGAGGCCCTGCTGCTGGCGTACGAGGGCCGGTTCGGCGCGCCCCGCTCGCTCGGCGCCGCCTGGGCCCGGCTGAACGGGCGGCCCGTCCCGGCCGACCTGCCCGAGCCCGGCTCCGCCGACTCCGGGGACGGCCAGGACACCCTGTTCGCCCCCGACCGGCTGCAACTCCCGCCCGGGGCCGACGCGCTGGCCGCCGTGGCGGCCGTCCACGCCGAGCAGCAGCGCCGGCTCGCCGCGATCGCCGAGCCGGGTGACCGCGCCCGGTTCCGGCTGCTGGTCGCCGCCGAGTCGGCCGGCGCGCTGGTGGCCGCCGAGATGGCGCACGACGGCCTGCCCTGGCGCACCGACGTCCACGACCGGCTGCTCACCGAGCTGCTCGGCCCCCGTCCGACCGTCCCCAACACCCAGCCCAGGCTGCTCGCCGAGCTGGCCGTCGAGCTCCAGGAGGCCCTCGGCGGCCGGCCGTTCAACCCCGACTCGCACAGCCAGGTGCTGCGCGCCTTCGCCGACCGGGGCGTCCAGCTCGGATCCACCCGGTCCTGGGAGCTGAAGGCGGTGGACCACCCGGCCGCCGCGCTGATGATCCGTTACAAGGAGCTCTCCCGGATCCACGCCGCGCACGGCTGGGCCTGGCAGGACGCCTGGGCCCGCGGCGGCCGGTTCCGCCCCGAGTACGTGGTCGGCGGCGTGGTCTCGGGCCGCTGGGCCAGCCGGGGCGGCGGCGCGCTGCAGATCCCGCGCATCCTGCGCCGCGCCGTGGTGGCCGACCCGGGCTGGCTGCTGGTCGTCGCCGACGCCGCCCAGCTGGAGCCCCGCGTCCTGGCCGCGCTCTCCCAGGACGCCGGCCTGGCCCGCACCGCCGCCGGCGGGGACCTCTACGAGGCGCTGGCCGCCTCCGCCTTCCAGGGGGACCGCGACAAGGCCAAGCTCGGTCTGCTCGGCGCCATGTACGGCCAGACCAGCGGGGACATCGGCGTGCTCCTCGCCACCCTGCGCCGGCGCTACCCGGCCGCGATGGGCTACGTCGAGGCGGCCGCCCGGACCGGCGAGGACGGCGGTGTGGTCGCCTCCCGGCTCGGCCGGGCCTGCCCGCCGCCCTCGGCCGACTGGCTCGACCTCACCGAGGCGCCGGAGACGGCCGGGGAGGCCGGCGGCCGCTCGGCGAGGGCCCGGGGCCGCTTCACCCGCAACTTCGTGATCCAGGCCAGTGCGGCCGATTGGGCGCTCGCCCTGCTCGCGGCACTGCGCCGCCGGCTGAACGCGCTGCCCGCCACCGGCCCGGACGACCGGCCGCACCTGGTGTTCTTCCAGCACGACGAGGTGGTGGTGCACACCCCGGCGAACCTCGCCGACGAGGTGGCCGCCGCCGTCGCCGAGTCCGCCGACGAGGCCCGCCGGCTGGTCTTCGGGGACACCCCGGTCCGGTTCCCGCTCACCACCGCCGTGGTGGACTGCTACGCCGACGCCAAGTAGCCGGGGCCGGACCGCGCGCCCAGGACCGGCCGCGCACCGGCGCCAGCCGCGCGGGCCGCCCGCTACAGCTTGCGGAACGCCCGCGCCTCCTCGGCCGCCGCGGCCACCTCGGTGACGCCCGCCCCGGTGGAGGCCGTCACCGCGGCCGCGACCGCGCCCTCCACGAACGGGGCGTCCACCAGCACCACCCCGGGCCGCGGCTCGTCCTCCAGCAGCGTGACGGCGGTCAGCACCGAGCTGCCGAGGTCGGCCAGCACCACCACGCCCGCCCCGCCGTCCGCCTCCGTGACGGCCCGGGCGATCAGGTCGTAGCTGGTCCCGAGCCCGCCGTCCTCCGTCCCGGCCGCCACCACCACCCGCACCGCACCGGAGGCGAGTTCCGCCAGCAGCTCCCGCAGCCCGGCGGCGAGCTGTGCGCTGTGCGAGACCAGGACGATGCCCACGTAGTCGCTCATACCGCCGACCCTACGACCGCCCCGGCGCTCCGCGGGAGGGGGCCGGCCGGCCCCGCGTGTCGTACCGCGGGCCGCCCGGGGGCGTGTCGCACCCCGTGCCGGGCACCCCCGTCTGGCGTAGCGTCGGGTCAGCACCGTCTGCCGAGGGAGCGAAGCGCCGTGAAGAAGCTGATCAACACCCCGGAGAGCGTCCTGGAGGACGCCCTGGCCGGAATCGCCGCCGCCCACCGGGAGTTGACGGTGGACATCGCGCATCGGGTGATCACCCGCGCGGTCCGCCCGGCGGCGTCGAAGGTCGCCCTGGTCTCCGGCGGCGGCTCCGGCCACGAACCGCTGCACGGCGGGTTCGTCGGCCCGGGGATGCTGGACGCCGCCTGCCCCGGCGAGGTCTTCACCTCCCCGGTGCCGGACCAGATGCTGGCCGCCGCCAAGGCCGTCGACTCCGGCGCCGGGGTGGTCTTCGTCGTCAAGAACTACACCGGCGACGTGATGAACTTCGCGCTGGCCGCCGAGCTCGCCACCGAGGAGGGCATCGAGGTCCGCACGGTGCTGGTCGACGACGACGTCGCGGTCGAGGACTCGACCTGGACGGCCGGCCGCCGGGGCACCGGCGCGACGGTGGTGGTGGAGAAGATCGCCGGCGCGCTGGCCGAGCGCGGCGCCGCGCTGGAGGAGGTCACCGCCATGGGCGCCCGGGTCAACGCGGCCTCCCGGTCGTTCGCGATCGCGCTGACCGCCGCGACCACCCCGGCCGCCGGCAAGCCCGGCTTCGACCTGCCGGAGGACGAGATCGAGGTCGGCGTCGGCATCCACGGCGAGCCCGGCCGCCGCCGCGAGAAGCTCCGTCCGGCCCGTGAGCTCGCCGCCGAGGTGGTGGAGACCGTGCTCGCCGACCACCACCTGAGCGCCGGCGACGAGGTGATCGCCCTGCTGAACGGCCTCGGCGGCACCCCGCTGCTGGAGCTGTACGTCGTCTTCGGCGAGGTCGCCGCCCGGCTCGCCGAGCGCGGCATCACGGTGGCCCGCAGCCTGGTCGGGAACTACGTGACCAGCCTGGACATGGCGGGCTTCTCGCTCACCCTGACCAAGGCCGACGCCCGGTTGCTGGAACTCTGGGACGCCCCGGTGGACACCCCCGCCCTCAAGCGGGCCTGACGGAGGAGAGACGGTCATGGACTTCGACACCGCACTGGCCGAGGCCTGGGTCCGCGCGATCGCGGCCGCGGTCGACGAGGAACAGGGGCGGCTCACCGAGCTGGACTCCGCGATCGGCGACGGCGACCACGGCAGCAACCTGCGGCGCGGCTTCACCGCCGTGCTCACCGCACTGGACTCGCTCGCCCCCGACAGCCCGGGGGCGGTCCTGAGCAAAACGGGCAGCACGCTGATCTCCAAGGTCGGCGGGGCCTCCGGCCCGCTGTACGGCAAGGCCTTCCGCGCGCTGGGCGCCGCACTGCCCGGGCCGGCCGACCCGGCCGCCTTCGGCGAGGCGCTGGCCGAGGGGCTGCGGGCGGTCCAGACCCTCGGCAAGGCGGAGCCGGGCGACAAGACCATCGTCGACGCCTACACCCCGGCGCTGGCCGCGTACGCCGAGGCGGTGGCGGCCGGCGCCGACCTGCCGCGGGCCGTCGGGGCCGCGGCGGACGCGGCCGAGCAGGGCGCGCTGGCCACCGTGCCGCTCCAGGCCCGCAAGGGCCGCGCCTCCTACCTGGGCCCGCGCAGCGTCGGCCACCAGGACCCGGGCGCCACCTCCACCGCCCTGCTCTTCCGCGCCCTGGCGGAGGTGGTCGGCGCGGAGTAGCCCCGGAGCGGCCCCGGCCCTACCGGTCCGTCCGGGAGATCAGCAGGAGCAGCGCGTCGTCGCGCAGCTCCCCGCCGGTGTGCTCCAGCAGGTCGGCGTAGACCCGGCCGACCGCCGCCTCCAGCTCCGTCGCGGAGCGGGCCGCGCCCCGGACCAGCGGGCCGACCCGCTCCGCCAGCGGGTAGAAGTCGCCGTGCTCGCGGTGCCGCGCCTCGATCACGCCGTCGGTGCAGAGCACCAGCACGTCCTCGGGCCCGAACGGCTGCTCCCAGGTGGTCGGCTCGCCGACGGCCAGCCGGCCCAGGCCGAGCGGAACCCACGGGTCGGGCGCGTGCAGCACGTGCGCGCCGCCGTCGTGGTCCACCCGGATCGGCGGGACGTGCCCGTACTGCAGCAGCTGCATCACGCCCGGCACCCGGAACTCGGCGAACAGCGCGGTGGTGAACTCCCCGTCCGGGGCGTGCCGCTCGACGCTGGCCTCGATCCGCGCCGCGACCCCGCGCAGCCCGGCCTCGTCGTAGGCCGCCTCCCGGAACGCGCCGAGCACCACGGCGGCGGTCTGCACCGCGCCGAGCCCCTTGCCGCGGACGTCGCCGACCGCCACCCGGGTGCCGTGCGGGGTCTCCAGCACGGAGTAGAGGTCCCCGCCGATCCGGGAGGCGTCGGCGGCGGACACGTACCGCACGGCCAGGTGCAGCGGACCGACCACCGGTCCGGGCAGCCGCAGCAGCGCGCGCTGGGCGGCCTCCGCGACGGAGCTGACGGCCGCGAAGGCGGCGGCCCGCCGCATGCGGATCTTGGCCACCCAGGCGGAGAACACGGTGAGCAGCAGATAGCTGACCATCGCGCCGTAGAGGAAGCGCTCGTCGTTGACGTTGTCGACCTCGTCGTAGTGGCTGAGGCCGAAGACCGCGAACAGGCCGAGCAGGCAGACCATCAGCAGTTCGAGCGGCCGCAGGGTGAGCGCGGCGATGGTGGGGACGACCGTCATCAGCGGGGCGAGGTAGCGGTCCTTGCCGGAGAGCAGGTCGGCCAGCCCGACCAGGACGATCGCGATCAGCGCGGGGCTCGCCCGGCGCCAGAGCGGTACGTCCTGGAGGTCGGCCGCCAGCAGCGCGCCGCGCCGCCGCTCCGGCGGCAGTCCCGTGGCGGTGGGGGCCGCGGGCGACTGGGCTCGGCGGATCGGGAACACCTCTCGAACATAACGGACGCTCATCGCCCGCACCCCCCGGGAGGCGGCCGCCCGGGACGCGCCCGCGCCACGCGGCGCGGATTCGGGCGCAGCGTGTCCGGGCGCATACGCTCTGCTGTCGGACCGCGTCCCCGATGCGATCCGCACCGCACCACCCCCTTCGGGGAATACCCCGCAGGGGTATGGTGTCATCAAGAGTGGGAGCCCGGGCGCACGCCCGCGGCCGAACAGACCTCCCGGAGGCCCCGATGTCCAGCACCATCACCTACACCGTGACCGGCATGAGCTGCGGCCACTGCGAGAGCTCGGTCAGCAAGGAGCTCACCGCGCTGGCCGGCGTCACCCAGGTGGCGGCCGACGCCAAGGCCGGCACCGTGACGGTCTCCTCCGCCGCCCCGCTCGACGACGACCAGGTCCGCGCGGCCGTCGACGAGGCCGGCTACGAGCTGGTCGGCCGGTCCGTCTGAGCCCCGCGGTGCGGCGGGGGCCGCTCGCCCCGGCCCCCGCCGTACGCCCTCCCCAAGGAGCTGATCAGCATGAGCACCGCCACCCCGGCCACCACCGCCGCCGGCCCGGGCGGCCCGCGTGACCAGGACGGCACCGCCCCGGTACGCGACCGCGTCGAGCTGTCGATCGGCGGGATGACCTGCGCAGCGTGCGCGGCCCGGATCGAGAAGAAGCTCAACCGGATGGAGGGCGTCGAGGCCACGGTCAACTACGCGACCGAGAAGGCCCGGATCGACTTCGGACCGGCGGTGAGCGTCGCCGACCTCATCAGCACCGTCGAGAACACCGGCTACACCGCCGAGCTCCCCGCACCGCCGGCCGTCGAACCGGCCGCCGCGCCCGCCGGGCCGGCCCCCGCCCCGGCGGAGCCCGCGGCCGACCCGCTGCTGGACCGGCTGCTGATCAGCGCCGTCCTCAGCGTGCCGGTGGTCATGCTGTCGATGATCCCGTCCCTGCAGTTCGCCAACTGGCAGTGGCTGGCCTTCGCCCTCACCGGCCCGGTCGTCGTCTACGGCGGGCTGCCGTTCCACCGGGCCGCCTGGACCAACCTGAAGCACGGCGCCGCGACCATGGACACCCTGGTCTCGCTCGGCACGCTGGCCGCCTTCGGCTGGTCGTGCTGGGCCCTGTTCTGGGGCCGGGCCGGGATGCCGGGCATGCGCCACGAGTTCTCGCTGTCGATCGGCGCCACCGACGCCTCCTCCACCCTGTACCTGGAGACGGCCGCCGCGGTCACCGTGCTGATCCTCTTCGGCCGCTACCTGGAGGCCCGCTCCAAGCGCCGCGCCGGCGCCGCGCTGCACGCCCTGCTCGGGCTGGGCGCCAAGGACGTGGCGGTGCTGCGGAACGGCTCCGAGGTCCGGCTGCCGGTGGACCGGCTGACCCCCGGGATGCGGTTCGTGGTGCGTCCGGGGGAGAAGATCGCGACGGACGGCACCGTCGTCGAGGGCTCCTCCGCGGTGGACGCCTCGATGCTCAC